>JACQHZ010000084.1 GCA_016198745.1 Verrucomicrobiota bacterium | reverse complement strand
TCACGGTTCAACGGTTCAAGAGTTGGAAGAGAAAACGCTCAACCCGCCTGCATCTGCGCGGGCAGGTCTTCATGCTTTTCTCCCGCGACGGCGGGACTGAACCCTGAACCTGAGCAATTACAATTCTTCTCATATTCCAAAGAAGTTCCTGTAGGCGGTCAGCATGGCAATGAAGTTCCGGGGCGGAACATCATCGTGAACGCTGTTGCTGCTGGCCAGAATGAAGCCGGGATGATCTTTGAAAAGCTCCAGCACCTCCAGGGTCTCTTCCCGAACGGTTTGCTCGCTCCCGTGGCTGAGGGTATGGACGCTGTCCGTGCCGCCGATCAGGCACAGGCGGTCCCCATATTCGTCCCGAAGCCGCGCAAGATCCATTCCCGCATAGGTGTCGATTCCCGCGTAAGCGTCGGCGTCCGAATCAATGAGAAATGCCTCGGCAATCGGCCAGATGCATCCGCCGGTGGCAATGTAAGCCTTGGCGCCCTTTGCATGGAAGACATCAATCTGTTGCCTGATTCCCGGCAGGATGAAACGCCGGTATTGTTCATCAGAAATCATCGAGGTGCGATTGGCGCCCACGTGTCCCCCAACGCCCACGACCGACACCCCGTTGGCAATGGCCGCTTCCCCATTGAAAATCGCCAGGGTGGTCATATTCTTGAAGAATGCCAGCGCGGATTCCGGATGCACAGCAAGCAATTCAAGATGGCTTTGAACGCTCATGGTGTAATTGCGCATGACCATGGGAATATCGAGCTTCATCTCCTGCAGGCGCTGCTGCATGCGACGGATGACCTCGAACACGCTCTCATCAGGTCCCTGCGGCGGTTTGGCGCGCCGGATTTCCTCGGCGTATTGGTCAACGTCCCTGGTTTTGTTGGTTTGCCAGGAATAGGACATCATCCGGGTCTGGGGATCGTGGGTCATCACCGTGCCTCGATGGTTCCACTGGTTTTTGGCTGTTTTCTGTACCGGCAGGTAGTTCCGCGAATAGTTTTGGTCCACCGAGAGCCAGTCGAGGCCGAGTTCCAATGCCAGATCAATCCGGTCCCTGGCCTCTTGTGCAACAAGCTCCTCCCAGTCGCCTGCGCTCATCCGGTCGAGCCATAAGGGAATGTTGTGAATGGGGGTTGGTCTCCCAAGAACGGCTTCGGCGCAGCGGTTGTCAATGACCAGCTCTCCAAACGGGATCCGGTCGCATCGCCGCCGGCCAAGCGCGGTGTTGATTCGCTCCAAGTGTGTCAGCGGACAGGAGTTTGCTTTTGCGCAATGAGTCATCGGGCGTTTTTGTTCAAGAATAAGTCCTAACTGCGAAATATGACAACTTTTCTGACACCTTTTCAATGCGTGATGGTCCGAATGAGGTCCGGCAAATTCACAAAATGAACCCACATTTCACCGATCAGGCAACCCATTTGCCGCTGCGAACGGCCATCCATCTTCCGGATGGCGTCGATCTGACTGGTTTCGATGTCATGGCGCAGTGGCAGGATCGAACCAGCGCAATCCCTTGAAACGGGAGAATCCCTGATCCCGGCTCACCAGGGGTGCGAGCATCTCAACCGCCGTCGCGGATGGATGGAGGACTGCAGCCGACATTGAATGGTCCCACTTTGGGGACAGGAGGTGGTGCTGGGCGCTTGACTCTGTCGAGTGGATGGAAGATGCTGACCCGTCATTGGCGTGTCATTTGCATCATTGCTTGTGGTACGACCTGCCGGGACGCTTGTGCGGAGCAACCACAGCCGGGGGCGGCTGTGCCACATATCAAGACATTGGCATACCTGAGTAGTTTCAATTCAACATGGCTGGAAGCAACGTCGAGCAAATCAAGGGAAACAGCCGCGGCTTGCGCGGAACCATTCTGCAAACGCTGCTAAGCGATGCCACGCATTTCAGCGATGAGGATAATCAACTCCTCAAGTTCCATGGCGCCTATCAGCAGGATGATCGCGACCAACGTTCGGAACGCAAACAAGCGGGGCTTGAAAAGGCCTGGATTTTCATGGTGCGGACGAAACTGCCGGGCGGCGATCTGTCGGCGGAAAAGTACCTGGCCATGGACCGTCTTGCGGATGAGGTTGGCAACGGCACGCTCCGGATCACCACCCGCCAGGGAATTCAGTTTCACGGCGTGCTGAAAAACGGTCTCAGGGAATGCATCTCCCGGATAAACCGGTCGGGGATTCTCACCTGGGGCGCTTGCGGGGACGTCGTTCGAAATACCATGGCGCCCGCTTCGCCGCTGCATACGCCGGCGCATCAGGATGCGCATCGGTTGGCGAGGGAAATCAGCGACGCATTTCTGGCGCGAAGCCGGGCTTATGCGGAAATCTGGATCAACGGTGAAAAACTGGAAGCAAACGCCTCTGCGTCGGATGAAAACGAGCCGGTTTATGGCCGGTATTATCTGCCGCGAAAATTCAAGTTCGGCATTGTCATTCCGCCTCGTAACGACGCGGATATTTACACGCAGGATGCCGGTTTCATCACCCATGCTCCGAATGGTCCGGTCGAGGGTTACACGGTGGTGGCCGGCGGAAGTTTTGGCATGACGCACGGCATGGTTCGAACTTTCCCCGCCTTGGCCAAGCCTCTGTTTTATGTGCAGCGCGAACATGCCGTCGCGGCGGCGGTTGCCATTGTCACCGCGCAACGGGATCATGGCCGCCGCGACGACCGCCGTCGCGCGCGGTTGAAGTACCTGATTGACGAGCGCGGAATTGACTGGTTCCGGACCGAAGTTCGGTCGAGGTTGAATGTTCCCATCGATCCGCCCAGGGCGGTTGAATTCACCACCGTCGCGGACATGCTCGGCTGGCATGAACAGGGCGACGGGCGGATTTTCTGCGGCCTTTGGGTGGAGAACGGCCGGATTCGAGACACGGAAACGGCGCGTTATCGCAGCGGTTTTCGGGCGATTGCAGAAAGATTCGGTTTTCCGGTGCGCCTGACGCCGAACTGCAACCTTATCTGTTACAACATTGAATCCACGCAGAAACCCGCCGTGGATGAGGCGCTGGCTGAATTCGGCATCCCGCACAGCGAGGGACTTACAGAGGCGCGCAAGACGTCGCATGCGTGCGTGGCATTGCCCACTTGCGGCCTGGCATTGGCCGAGAGCGAACGGGCGTTTCCCAGTGTGATGAACGAAATGGACGGGATTTTGTGGGAATTGAAACTGGAGAACGAGCCGATCCTGATTCGCATGAGCGGATGTCCCAATGGTTGTTCCCGTCCGTACAACGCCGATATCGCCCTGGTCGGACGTTCTCCGGGCAGATACGCGCTTTACGTGGGCGGGTCTTACACGGGAGATCGTCTGGCAGGATTGGAGCGCAAGGGCGTGGATTTGAAGGACATCCCGTCGGTCGTGCGATCTTATCTTCAGGAATTCGCCATTGGACGCAGAGGGGGTGAGTCGTTCACGGCATTTTGGGGGCGGACACGTCCAACAGGAATGCCGCCTGCGCCGGAACTGTTTCATCTCGAACGGAGCGAACGTGCGGCGCGGCTTGCCGCTGCGGGCCAAAAAGCGTCCGCCGAATAAGAGCATGTTTCACGTCGTTCTCGTTGAGCCGGAAATTCCCGCCAATACGGGCAATGTGGCGCGGTTGTGCGCTGCCACGCGGTCTATTTTGCATCTGGTGCGGCCTTATGGATTCCGGTTGGACGAACCGTCTTTGCGGCGGGCGGGCATGGACTATCTGGACATGGCCGTCATTCGCGAGCACGACTCATTGCGCGAATGCATCGCCGGCGTTGCATCCATATATTATTTGAGCACCAAGTCCTCCACGCCATACTGGAGCGCCGGCTTTTTGCCGGGGGATTACCTGGTGTTTGGGCGGGAAACCAAGGGGTTGCCGGAATTCCTTTTGCGCACGAATTCTGATCGCGCATTGACGATTCCTATGGAGGAGGACCGGGCGCGCAGCCTGAATCTCGCGACCTCCGTTGCGATTGTGCTTTACGAAGCCATCCGCCAGAATCGGGGAAGCATCGGAGTCAACCGGCAAGCGCCAGTTTGAAGGCTTCACCGACGGCCTTGATGGAGATGAACTTGAGCTTCCGTCGGATCTCGGGGGGGATTTCCTCCAGATCGCGCATGTTCTTGTCGGGGAGCAGCACCGTCCGGATGCCGGACCTTGCCGCCGCCAGCATTTTTTCCTTGATGCCGCCCACGGGCAGAATCCGGCCGCGCAGGCTGATTTCGCCGGTCATCGCCAGACAGGGATGAACCTTTCGTTTGGTGAGAAGCGAGGCCAGGGCTACTGCCAGCGTGACGCCCGCCGACGGGCCGTCTTTTGGGGTGGCGCCGCTCGGGATGTGGATGTGGATGTCGCTCTTTTCGAGGTCGGCCTGCGGGATTCGAAGACCCCGCGCATGGGCCTTTACATAACTGAGGGCGGCCTGTGCGGATTCCTGCATGACTTCGCCAAGCGATCCGGTCAGGATCAGATTGCCCTTGCCCTTCATGCGCGAGGCCTCGATGAAGAGAATCTCGCCGCCGACGGGCGTCCATGCCAGTCCCGTTGCGACGCCGGTCTCCGATACGCGTTCGGCGACGTCCATGAAAAATCGCGCGGAGCCAAGCAACCCTTTCAGGTCGGAGGGCTGGAGCGTCATGCGCTGGCGTTTTCCTTCGACGATCTGCCGTCCAACCTTGCGGCAGAGCGAGGCGATCTCACGATCCATGTTGCGCACGCCGGCCTCGCGCGTGTAATCGCAGATCAACCTGCGAAGCGTTGCAGCGGGGATGTGAATCTGAGCGGGTTGCAGGCCGTGCTCTTCCCGCTGACGCGGGACCAGGTAATCGGTGGCGATGTGCAGTTTTTCCTCCTCGGTGTAACCGGGGAGTTCGAGCACCTCCATGCGATCGCGCAGGGCGGGAGGGACGGGCTCCAGCCAGTTGGCGGTGGTGATGAACAGGACTCGCGAAAGGTCGAATGGCAATTCGAGATAATGATCGGAAAAGGAAAAGTTCTGGGCCGGGTCCAGCACTTCGAGCAGGGCCGCCGAAGGATCGCCCCGGAAATCCGCGCCGACCTTGTCGATTTCATCAAGCATGAAAACGGGGTTGTTGAACTCTGCTTTGCGCAGCCCCTGGATGATGCGGCCCGGCAGCGCGCCGATGTACGTGCGGCGGTGCCCCCGGATTTCCGCCTCATCGCGCACGCCGCCGAGCGAGATGCGCACGAACTTGCGTCCGAGCGCGCGCGCGATGCTCATTCCCAGCGAGGTCTTTCCGACGCCGGGCGGTCCTGCAAAACAAAGGATGGGTCCCTTCTTGTCGGGCTTGAGCTTGAGGATCGCCAGGTGTTCCAGAATCCGTTCCTTGACTTTCTTGAGGCCATAATGATCGGCGTCGAGAATTCGATGGGCGCGCGCGATGTCGAGCTGGTCCTCCGTCCTTTTGGACCACGGCATGGCGATGAGCCAGTCAAGATAGGTGCGGACGACGGTGTATTCCGCCGAGACGCTGGGGATGGCGCCGAGGCGGTCAAGCTCTTTGACTGCGATCTTTTTGACTTCTTCGGGCATTTGCGCCTTTTCCACCTTGTCGCGCAATTCCGCGGTTTCGCCGCCGCCTTCGCTTTCGCCGAGTTCCTTCTGAATCTGGCGCAACTGTTCGCGCAAAAAATACTCGCGTTGCGACTTCGAGAGGGCAGTCGAGACCTTGTTCTGGATTTCACTGCCCAATTGAAGGACGTCCAGTTCCTTTTGGAGCAGGGAGGAAAGGCGCGAGAGGCGGCTTTTGACGCTGGCGGTTTCCAGGAATTTTTGCTTCTCCTGCAGCGGGATGCTGAGATTGGCGGCGATGAGATCAGAGAGCTTGCCGGGATCATCCATGTTCAGCAAGGCCACCTTCAATTCATCAGGCAGGTTCGGGGAGAGCGTGATGATTTGCTCGAACTGCTTGGCGGCATTGCGCGCCAGCGCCTCCGCCTCGATGCTTTTTTCAATTTGGTCGTTCATCGGAACGATCTGCGCCCGCAAAAAAGGCGAATCGGTTTCATATCGGGCGATTTTGATGCGTTTGAGGCCCTGCACCAGGACGCGCACGCTTTCGTCGGGAAACTTCAACATCTTCAATACGCGCGCCGCGCATCCGAACTCGTAGAGATCCTTGGGAGCGGGGTCTTCGATGTCCGGTTTGAGCTGCAGGACGAGGGCGAGCAGTCGGTTGCTCCCCACCACCTCGTCAATGAGTCGAATGGAGGACTTTGCTGAAACCAGCAACGGCGCGACCATGAACGGAAAGACGACCACATCGCTCAGCGGCAAAACGGGAAGGAGCGATGGAAAAATGCCAGACTCCGAAACGGTCTCTTTTGAAGATGCGTCCTCTGCAATGGCGCCGTTGCGCTCAGGCGCCGGTGATGGAATTTCCACTTTGGCTTGAGACATGAAGGAAAAAAAGGTGCGTGTCTGAAAATCGTGCCCGGTCAGAAGCAATTCAGATGGCTCATCAGCTCAAAACCGCGGGTCCGATGGCATGAGGAGGAACTGCATTTCATGGCCGCGTGACGGAAGGTTGAGGAAATAGCCGTCTTAATCCTCCTCAATGGCGACCCGCAGCGGCGTGGGGTCGGATTTGGCGACTTTGGGCAGATCGATGGTGAGAAATCCGTTTCGATAATTGGCCTTGACGCGCGTTCCATCCACGGTGCGCGGGATGACGAGACGCCTTTCGAATATTCCATAATCAATCTCCATCTGACGGAAACTGCAGCGTCCCGTGCGGCACGGTTCCGGGCGGCGGCCGCGCACCACCAGGGTTCGTTCTGCCAGGTGGATGTGAATGTCGTCGCGGTTCATCCCGGCGACCTCGATTCGCACGACGAAGGACGATTCATTTTCGTAAATATCGGTGTTGGGCACCCATTCGACATTCGAGGATGCCGTGGAAAGCCCCACCAGATGCATGGTGACATGCCCGTGTTGAACGCTTCTTTTAGCCACGCAACAACGATAGCAGGAAACTGATTATTCGCAATCAAAGAGATTCGCGAAAAAATCCGCTTGCACTTTTCATAGGGGCGGCTCAAGAAAAACGCATGAACGAGTACCTGCCCATCGCGCTGCTCGTGGTGGTTGCCATTTTGTTCGCGGCAAGCACGCTGATCGTCTCGGCGATCACGTCGCAGAAGGCGAAGGCCAATTCCGCCAAGGATGGAGCGTACGAATGCGGGTTGCCGCCGATGTCGGAAGCGCGCCCCCGGTTTTCGGTCAAGTTTTACATGGTTGCCATGCTCTTCATCCTCTTTGACATCGAGGTGGTTTTTCTCTACCCTTGGGCGGTGGTCTATAAGGAGATGATTCGTGATAGCGCCGCGATTTTTTGGAGCATGTTCGCCTTTCTGGGGATCATCTTCCTCGGATTCCTTTACTCGGTGCGAAAAGGCGCGCTGGATTGGAAGTAGCCATTCTTCACGGCAAACCTGCAAGAAGTTGTTCGCGGCGATCAAGCCCGGTTTTTTCCGGAACGGAATCTGCCGCACCGAATCTTGTCGAAGATCGAAACGCATGATTCCAATGACTGTCATGACGAAAACGGCGTGTTCTGCCTTTCTCCTGTGGATGGGAGTCCTGGCCGGAGTCTTGTCCGCCGACGAAAATGAATGGTTTGTGCCGTTGGGGAGGCCGCCGGAAGCGCCGCCCAAACGGATTTCAGGTGGCGAATCTTTTCCGCCGCTTCCATTGCCCGCAACGCCGCTCCGCCGTTCGGAGAACAAACGGCAGCCGTCGTCGCTCAAACTGATCGGGAAAGTGGTGTGGGGCGAATCGGGTTCCTACACCTACGGCAATGGCCAGAGCGCCAGGATTGCGGATTGGAATTTATGTCCCGCGGACCTTCAGGGGCTTTTGAGAAAGGTCTCTGCGCAGCTTGGACTGAACTACGGCGGCGACGAGATCATGCTTTCAACTTTCGATGGTGATCCCGGAAAATTGCCCGTTCTTTTGATCAGCGGAACACGAACCGTCAAATTAGATGAAAAACAACTGGTTGCCCTGCGTTCTTACGTCCTGCGCGGCGGCATGGTTGTGTTCGACTCGGTGGCCGGTTCCCCTTATTTCTACAACTCGGCGACCGCCCTCATGCGGGCAGCGTTCCCCGAATCGGCTGTGCGCGTGATTCCGCTTGATCATCCGATTTATCACATCGTCAACGATGCGACCAAGGTTCATTATTCCAGGAATCTGAATGCCGACGTTCCCTATCTGGAAGGCATCTATGTCGGGTCAAGAATCGGCGTCCTCTTTTCGAAATTCGGCCTGGGCTGCGGTTGGGACGATCACGAAGTGCCCTTTTTGTCGAAGGCGGTTTATTACGACGTGCCGTCGGCTGGGAAACTCGGTGTCAACCTGGCGGCTTATGCCGTCGGTTATGCGCGCATCGGACGTGAAGAATCGAAACCGGAGGCGTTCAGTTCGCTGGACGAAAAACAGCCGACTGATGAGATGGTATTCGCTCAAATCCAGCATGGCGGCGCCTGGAATGCGCATCCCAATAACGCCTCCATCCTGCTCCGCCGCCTGCGACAATCAACCTCGCTTCGAGTCAATCTCAAGCGTGTTGGCGTGGACCCGGCGAAGGACGACCTGTCGCCTTTTACGTTTCTTTTTCTGACCGGGCTGGATGACTTTCAATTCGACGGCGCAGCGATTGTCGCGCTTCGCAGGTTTTTGAACAACAACGGCGCCATCTTTATCAACAACGGGCTGGGGCTTCACGCTTTTGACAAGGCCGTCCGTCGTGAGCTTTCCAGAATTCTACCCGATGCCAGGCTGGAGGTTGTCCCGTTGAATCACGCGATTTACCGTTCCGTTTTTCCCATCGCCGAAGTTCAGTATTCGCCCGCGGTGATGGCGGAAAAAGGGGCGCCCAAGACGGCCTGCCTTGAGGGTATCACCATCCGGAATGATTTGCGCGTGATTTACAGTCCTTACGACATCGAAGCCGGCTGGATCGGCCTGGATTATCCGATGGCCAAAACCCTGCTCCCGGATTCCGCGACACAGCTTGGCATGAACATCTTTGCCTATGCGTTCACGCATTAGCCTTGATTGCGCCCTTCATCCAAAAATCCCATGTCCGACTGCATCATTGCCCAATCGGGGAATTCCAGGGAAAACAACCCGGCGATTGAAGAAAAACGGTTTGACGCCGAAGAAGCCGTGACCAGGCTGCATGAGGCGAAAAACCGGATCACAACGGAATTGAACCGTGTGATCATCGGCCAGCCGCAGGTGATTTATCAAATCCTCGTCGCGATGTTCGCCCGCGGCCATTGCCTGCTGCTCGGCGTTCCCGGTCTGGCAAAAACCCTGATGGCGCGCGCATTGGCCGGTTCGCTCGATCTGGAATGCCGTCGAATTCAATTCACGCCGGACCTCATGCCCGCCGATATCACGGGCACCCATATTTTGGAGGAAGACCCGGGTGGCAAATCGCGACAGTTCTGCTTCAAACGCGGTCCCATTTTCACCAACCTGCTCCTGGCGGATGAGATCAATCGCACGCCGCCGAAAACGCAGGCCGCGTTGCTCGAAGCGATGCAGGAGCATCGGGTTACCGCTTCGGGCGTCAGTTTCGATTTGCCGCAGCCGTTTTTTGTCATTGCCACCCAGAATCCCATCGAACAGGAAGGCACTTATCCCCTGCCGGAGGCGCAATTGGATCGCTTCATGTTCTGTGTCAAGGTTGGATATCCGAGCGTGGAAGACGAGCGGAAGATCATCATGGAAACCACCCGCAACACACTTCCGGACGTGGAACGTGTTCTGGATGGCGAAACGATCCTGAGGTTTCAACATCTGGTCCGCCAGATGCCGGTGAGCGAGCACGTCGGCCTTTACGCGACCAATCTTATTCGCGCCGCCCGACCGGATCATCCCGGCGCGCCCGAATTCATTTCCCGATGGGTGCGATGGGGCGCGGGCACGCGCGCCGGCCAGTATCTGCTGCTTGCCGCAAAAACGCATGCGATCTTGCAGGGCCGCATGAATGTCGCCTGCACGGATGTCCGCGAGTTTGCCTTGCCGGTGCTTCGCCACCGTCTTGTCTGCAACTACACCGCCGCCAGCGAGGGCGTCAGCGCCGATGACATCGTTCAAAAATTGCTCGAAGCGGTTGCCGAACCTTCCTATTGAACGCCTTATTCCATTTTGCATTCAAGATGAGATGAATGATTATGGCATGGCCGGCCCCGGCTGTGCCGCATTTTGCGTCTGCAGAATTCACGGCATGGCGCGGGCGGAAACTTTTCCGGATTGGGATTCCACTTTGAAGGCCGCTTTTGTACAAGAAAATCTGTTTCCATGGTCAGCATCATCATCCCGCTCAAACGCGATCAAGGTTACCTGGCACGGTGCGTCGAGGCGTGCCGAAAACAGGAAGGCGCCGAAATTGAAATCATCGCCCTGCCGGATGATCCTCTGCCTTCGTCGGCCCCAGGGATTCGAGTGGAGCCAACGGGTCCCGCCCTGCCTGCGCGCAAGCGTAATCGCGGCGGGCAACTCAGCAAGGGCGACGTGCTGGCGTTCATTGATGACGACACGCGTCCCCGGCCTGGATGGATTCGAGCGGCGCTCGTCCATTTTCAAGACCCCGGGGTCGCTGCGGTGGGCGGCCCTTCGATCACACCACCGGAGGATCTGTTTTGGGCGCAGGTCAGCGGCGCGGTCTATGAATCCTGGATGATGTCCGGCGGCGAACGTCGGCGCTATCAACCGGGAAAACCGTGCGACGTCGAGGACTTCCCGAGTTGCAACCTGCTCGTCCGTCGTTCCGCGTTCGAGGACGTGGGCGGATTTGGCGCCGACCTCTGGCCCGGCGAGGACACCGCGTTTTGCCTGGCGCTCGTCAAGAAGGGCTTTCGGATTCGCTACGAACCCCAGGCGGTGATCGAGCATCATCGCCGTCCCTCGCTGATGCGGCATTTTGTCCAGTTGGCAAACTACGGCCTGCATCGCGGATATTTTGCGAAAAGATACCCGGAGACCTCGCGCCGCATTCAGTATTTCCTCCCGACACTTTTCGTGCTCATCGGAAGCGTTGCCACGCTTTTGGCGCTTGCGGGAAATGGTTTTTGCCGTTGGGCGCTCGCCATTCTTGCGCCGCTTTACTTTCTGCTGATGGTTTCGAGCCTGGTGGGGAAGCCGTTGAGATTGCTGCTGCCGTCGGTTGGGGTCATATTTGTTTCTCACCTGGCTTATGGAATTTCCTTTGTGCGCGGCCTGATGGCGCGGCGATTGCCTGAAGAAGCCCCGCCTCCAATTTGACCAATGTTTTACCATGTCTCACGTGGTTTACCACATCCCACGTGGCGAGGCGCACACGGCATGACTTCGGGGAAACGACAGCATGCGATGCTGTCAAGAAAAATGGTCTCGATTTCATGAGTGATCTGACGGATATCCGGGCAGCGGCAGAATTTTTGTGTGGACGTCATCTTTTGCTTAACGAAACACCCCGGTTCGGTGTAAGGTGCTTGCCAACGCAATCCCCGTTTACCTGCCTTTTCTCTGTACTATTAACATTCGAAATTTTCCATTTCGACCATGGCATTCGCATGAGAGTTGCGCTCACGAAAACCTTTCAAATCGAAGCGGCGCATCGGTTGCCCCTTTTGCCCAAGGGACACAAATGCGAGCGAATGCACGGCCACAGTTTCCGGATTGAAGTGCGGGTGGAGGGCGAATGCAATCCCAAGCTCGGCTGGCTCATGGACTACGCGGACCTCAAGGCCGCCTTTGATCCGCTCTTCGAGCAACTCGATCATCGCTGTCTCAACGACCTGCCCGGTCTCGAAAACCCGACTTCCGAAATGCTGGCGCACTGGGTCTGGGATCGGCTGAAACCTTCGCTTCCGTTGCTTGCCGCCGTGGTGGTGGCGGAGACGTGCTCCGCCCGGGCCGAGTATCGCGGGATGTAATGGCGTCGCGCCCGGCCCCTCCGCCGGCATCCTTCGTGAATGTCCTCCATACTGAATGCGGATTGAACTGGGGCGGACAGGAATACCGCACCCTGATCGAAGCCGGATGGCTGAATGCGAACGGCCATCGCGCCTGGATCGCCTGCGACCCGCGCAGCGAGTTGTTTCGGCGGGGACGGGAACAATTCGCGCCGGTGACGGCGGTTTCCATGCGTCACAACGCCGATATCCCGGGGTTGCAAATGATTTGGAAACTCTGTCGCCGCCAGCGGGTGGATGTCATCCACACGCACGGCCCCAAAGACTCATGGATGTGCCTCCCTCTGCATCTCGCGGGTTATCCCGTCGTCCGTTCCCGCCATATCACCATTCCCATCAAGCCGGGGATTGCGCATTCTTTCATCTATCGCCACGGTTGCCGGCGGGTCGTTGCCACTGCGCAAGTGATCCGCGACACCCTGGTGAACGTCAACAAACTGAATTCCGCGCGCGTGGATGTGGTCGGCGAGGGAGTGAATCTTGATGAGTATCACCCCGGCGTGGATGGCCTGCCTTTTCGGAACGAGTTTGGCATTGCCCCGGACGCGCTCCTGGTCGGGATCGTGGCCATGATGCGCGGCGACAAGGGGCACCATTTTTTCCTGGACGCCGCATTGGAGACGCTGAAGACGCATCCGCACGCGCGCTTTGTCCTCGTGGGAGAGGGGATCGGCGGGCGCCGCGTGGAGCGCGAGTGCCGGGATCGAATCGAGACGGCGGGAGAGCAAAAACGAATCATCATGACGGGGTATCGTTGGGACATCCCGCGTGTGATGGCGGCGCTGGACATGGTGGTTATCGCCTCCATTGCGGTTGAGGCGCAATCGCGCATTGTGCCGCAAGCGTTCGCCTCCCGGCGTGCGGTGATTGCCACGCGCGTCGGCGGAATTCCCGAATTGGTGCGCGACGGCGACAACGGCCTGCTTGTGCCGCCCGGAGATGGCGGCGCGATCGCCGATGCCACCCGGCGACTGATGGATGATCCGAACCTGCGCCGACGATTGGCGGAAGGCGGATACGAAACCGCATGCGCCCGGCTCTCGCTGACGCGGATGATGGAGGAAACGCTTGCGGTTTATCGGAAGGCGATTGCTTCGGGATGACCCGGAACCCTCACGCGCTGGCGCGGGGCAGCTATTGCAAAGCGCCCGCTCACACGAAGGTGTTGCCCCTACTTGATTTTTTCGAGCGCGGCTTTGAGGGCGTTGAAGTTGGGCAAATCCTTGGGAGTTGGCGTGACCTCGGCATATTGAATCACACCCTGCTTATCCACCACAAACGCGGCGCGAGCCGAAACGCTGCCAAGCCCGATGAGATCATCGAGGAGAACTCCGTAATCCTTTGCGGTTTTCTTGTTCAAGTCGCTGAGGAGCGTTACGCTGATCTTCTCCTTCTGGGCCCATGCCTCCTGGGCGAACGGGCTGTCCACCGAAATGCCATAAACCTCCGCGTTCAAGCTCCGGTAGGCATTGAGGCCGCCGGTGATGTCGCACATCTCCCGGGTGCAGACGCCGGTGAACGCGAGCGGAAAAAAAAGCAGCACCGTGTTTTTCTTCCCGAAGTTGTCGCGCAATCTCACGTCCACGGGGCCGCTGGCGGCTTTGGTTTTGAGTGTGAATTCGGGCGCCTTGCTTCCAATGGATAGTTTCATGGTCAATTTGGGGTTGGGGGTGACAATTTAATCTTTGACTGCGGGTTCGAGCGATTCCGCCTTCACTCGATGCACGCATGCGCAGCCGCCGTTTCGCGCGTTTGTTTTTTCCTCAAGGAGAACCGGGCGGGGCGTTTCGTCAACCCCAGTTGAATCGGCGGCATCGCCGGCCATGGGACGGCTCGCGCCGATTCCGGAAATCGTGAGCTTCACCGTGCGGGCGAACCCCTTCCACGAGCCGAAGGCGGCATTCACGGCGGTGGGTTCATAACCGCAGTGCACCATGCAATTGGCGCATTTCGGATTTCCCGATTTGCGTCCGTAAAGATGCCATTCAGTTTCTTCCATCAGCTCCTTGAAGGTTGCGGCATAACCTTCGCCCAGGAGATAACAGGGTTTCTGCCAGCCGAAGATGTTGTATGTCGGGTTCCCCCATGGGGTGCATTCGTAATCCTGGCGTCCCATCAGAAACTCCAGGAAGAGCGGCGACTGGTTGAACTGCCAATTCTTTTTTGCGCCGCCCAGGATTTTGGTGAACAGAACTTTCGTCCGATTCCGTTGAAGAAAATGCTCCTGGTCGGGCGCCTTCGAGTAGCTGTAGCCGGGCGACATCATCATCCCCTCGACGCCCAAATCCGTCAGGGTGTCGAAAAACGCCCGCACGCGCCGGGGATCGGCGCCTTCGAACAGCGTGGTGTTGGTGGTGACGCGGAATCCGCGTTTCAACGCCTCGCGGATGGCCTCGGCGGCGATGTCATAGACGCCCTCGCGACAGACCGCGTGGTCGTGCTCCTCCTTCAGCCCATCCATGTGGATGCTCAAGGTGAGATATTTCGAGGGCGTGAACAGGTCCAGTTTGCGTTTGAGCAGAACGGCGTTGGTGCAGAGATACACGTACTTCCGTTGCGCGACCAGTCCGCCCACGATCTCCTTGATTTCCGGGTGAATCAAGGGCTCCCCGCCGGGGAGGCTCACCATCGGCGCGCCGCATTCCTCCGCCGCGTGGACACACTGTTGCGGCGAGAGACGCCGCTGGAGGATATGTTCCGGGTACTGGATTTTGCCGCAACCGGCGCACTCGATGTTGCAACGGAAAAGTGGTTCGAGCATCAGCACCAACGGATATTGCTGGCGACCCCTCAATTTTTCACCGAGGACATAGGAGGCCACCGTGCAGGCCTGGGAAAGGGGTACGGGCATAAATGTTCTTTTTCGGGAGTGCAGCCGGCGTCAAACCATCTTTCTTCCGGCTTCCTGGTTGTAGAATCCCACCCTAAAGGCGCTTGATGTCGGAAACAAGGCGAATATTTTTGAAGATTTTCCTTCAGGGATCAGGGTCGTTTTTTGCGTCTTCCGTCGCGGACGGGTTTGTGGTCTTGTATCGGCATGACGGCGGGCGTTTCCAAATATCTGCATGTGATCGCCATTGGCTTCCAAAACACCTTCGTTTATCGCTGGAATTTTCTGGTGCGCGTGCTGTTCAGCCTCATCCCGCTCATGGGGACCTTTTATCTTTGGGGGGCCGTTTTCTCCGATCCGTCGGCCACGGTGGGCGGATACGCCTTTCGCGAAATGATCTCCTACTTCCTCACGCTGGTCCTTTTGGACTCGCTGGCATCGCCCACGGAGGATGATTTCCAGATTGCGGGCGAAATCCGCGACGGGTTGATCAACCAATTTCTCTTGAAGCCGATGGACTATCTGGCTTACCGCTTCAGCCTGTTCTGGTCTTATCGCCTGATTTACACCGCCACGACCATTCTGCCGGTGCTCGCGGTGCTCTGGTTCATGCGCGATTATCTGGTGCTGCCGGGGTCAGCCGCCGTCTGGATCGCCGCCCTTCTCGCCACGTTGCTTTCGGCGGCCTTGCAGTTCCTCATGGCGTATTGTTCGGCGATGATGGCGTTCTGGATTCTCGACGTTTCCGCGCCGATCTTCATCATCTACTCGATCGAGTACCTGGCGGGCGGCCACATGTTTCCGCTGGACCTCTTGCCGCCATCTTTGTGCCGGCTCATGATGCTGACGCCGTTTCCTTACGAATACTGGTTTCCGCTGGGCGTCTTTCTCCAACGCATGCCGGCGGAGGAAATGGCGCGCGGATTTGGCATGCAGTTTCTGTGGTGCCTCCTTTTTCTGGGACTGGCGCGCTGGCTCTGGTCGCGCGGCATCCGCCATTACACCGCCGTCGGAGGATAGCGGCGGTGAAGAATTCGATCCGTTGGGATGGGCTCCCATTTTGCAACTGTTCAGGTGTTTGATTGAAATACGGAAGTTGATGTTAACCACAGAGATCACAGAGGACACAGAGGGAGGGCAAACGGAGATTGCGGAATACGGGTTGCTCGTCAACCGCCCAAATGAGGTGGTCAAACGGGCAGCCCGTATTCCGCAAGTTCTGCTCTTTTGATTTCTCTGCGTTCTCTGTGCTCTCTGTGGTAAAATTCATTCGCCTACCTGAGCAGTCACCCCCGATTTTTATTCTCAATTCTTGATTTTTCCATGTCCCGCTACCTCAAGCTGGCCGCGGCGTTGTTTCGCTACAGCCTCACCCGCGAGCTGATGTTCAAGGCGAATTTCATCCTCTGGATTCTCGTTGAACTCGCGTGGTTCGGCATCCAGTTGTCGTTGGTGGAGGTCATCTTCGCGCATGTGCGTGAAATCGCCGGGTGGAACAAATACGAGATGATCTTGCTGATCGGCGTCAGTCATGCGATCCAGCAACTTTTCCAATTCATCTTCATGGTCAACTGCATCGAGCTGCCCGACAACGTCCGGACCGGCCGTCTTGATTTTGCGCTGCTGCAGCCGGCCAACAGCCAGTTTCTGGTTTCGGTCCGCAAGTTTGATCCGGGCGCGCTGATCAACAGCAGCATCGGCCTGGCGTTCGCCGCCTACGCCGTCTGGAATCTGAATCTTCGGCCCACGGTTTTCCAACTGGCGTTGTTTGCCGCGCTGATCCTGAACGGGATCATGATCCATTACGCGCTGATGCTGATGATCGTCACGCTTTCCTTCTGGATCGTGCGTGCGCAAGGGCTGGTCTATGGCTACTACAATTTGTTTCAAATCACGCGGATTCCCAAAGATGCGTTCAAGGGCGCGGTGAAACTCTTTTTCACCTTCGGCCTTCCGATGCTGATTGTGGCCAATTATCCGGCGGAAGCGCTGGCGCGGGGTTTGCGGTGGGACGACATCCTGTGGGCGACCGCGCTGACCATCGCGATGCTTTTTCTCGCCAGCCGCTGGTTTCGATTCGGGCTGCGCTTTTACACCAGCGCCAGTTCATGACGGCGAAAAAGGTGTCGGAAATCACGGCGGAAAGCAGGATTTCGAACATCAGCCGCATCCCAGCGCGGCGGATCCGCAACCAAAAGATGTAGCGGCGCTTCTGTGAAGCGCCGTCGGCCAATCAGAGCGGACCTGCGTTTCATAGAAGCGCAGCTACAACATCGTGAAAATCCTGTCGAAAAAAGCGCGATTCTTGAACCTTGAAGTACAGATCACGCGTCCATCCACGGCCTGCAAACGGTTCATCCAGAAAGGGTGTTGTTCACATCGTCGTTCGCCGGCCTAGAGCGTTTCTTTCGTTCCATGAACCATGCGATCCAGATGCACGCCTCGTACATCAGCGTCATGGGCACGGCCAGGAGAAACTGTGAAACCATATCCGGGCCGGGCGTCAACGCGGCAGCCACGATGAAATTTCCGACAATGACGTAGGAACGCACCTTGGCCAGTTTGGCGTGATCCAGGACGCCGAAGCGCACCAGCAACAGAATCGCCAGGGGCAATTCGAACGCTGCGCCCATGCCCAGCATGAACTGGGTGACGAAACTCACGTAACTGTTCACCGTCCAGAATTCAACGCTCAGATTGAGCCATCGCGCAAATTCCCGTGAAACTCTCAGGGTGGGCGGGAGCACGAGAAAATAGCAAAAAGCGGCGCCCGCGAAAAAGAAAAGCGATCCGAGCCAGAAGACGGGCATGATCAATCGCCGTTCCCGCCGGGTCAGGGCCGGCAGAATGTAGGCGACAAGGAAGTAAATCACCAGGGGCGCCACGAGGAGCAATCCCGCGTAAAGGGCCAGTTGAAATGAGATCGAGAACGCCTCCATCGGGCTGAAGACGCGCAGGAATTTGGTCGGATCTTCAATGCCGCTGAGCTTGAGCGGGTACTCCAGAAACAGCAGGATGGCTGGGGCGAAAGAAAAACAGAGCAGCCAGCCGGCGGCGACGCTCACGAGGATTTTCAACAGCACCCAGCGCAAATCCTCCAGGTGCTCCAAGAACGATTTCACTGGTCCGTGTTCTTGCGGTTCGGGACCTTCGCCAGGTTCAGACATAAGGGAGATGAAATTTTTTCAGCCGCGCGTCATGCGCATGGGCAGGGACTCTAAATTCCCCATGCTCAATTCTCAATCCTTATCCTCGAACGCCAACGAGCAGCCTTTCAAACCGGCTCGCGGAAGTCGTCCAATCAACTCAAAGCCATCGCCCCGGCGGATGGCCATGTCCTCGGTGCGAAGAAACGCGCACGAATCCAGGTTGGCAAGATCATGAATTTCCAGCACCCCTGTTTCGCCTTCCGACACCGAAATAGACGAACCCGGTTGCACCACGCGATGACGGCACCAGGGCGGAAATCGGAAAATCGGACGGCCTTCGCCTTTTGCTCCTTCGGGTTGAAAGGAATATGCCTGTGAGGAGAGTTCACACATGGAATACTCGCTATGAACATCGGATGCCTTCACGCCGAAAAGACGACGCAGGCGGCGATGAAGCTCCGTGCGTTCAATCTCCCGGCTCCGGCCCTTGTAGCCGCCGGTCTCCAGGATCATCGAGCCTGCCGGCATAAGAAACCCGATTTGTCGCGCCGCGCACCAGTCCAGAAAATGCACCCATGCAAATGCGGTTCCGAAGAGTGCGGCGGGACGTCGAAGTTTTTTGAGTCGGTTCAAATGAGATCGAAATCCGCTCCAGTTCCATTTTCCGCAGGTCATGCACCAGAACCCGTTTCCATCGCCAAACTCGCGCATCAAAATCGCTGCCATGCAGGAAAGCGATGAATGAGGTTTTTCATCGAAAGATGGCATCAACGCGGCCCAATTCCGAATTCCGAATTCCGAATTCCGAATTTGCAACTGCCATTTCCATCCTTCGATCACGCTCCTTTCATAAAGATCCAGCGAGCGGAAGTGATGGCGGCTTGTCATGCCCGCCCCTGCGCTCGTCGTGCCGCTGGATTCAAACCATGGATTTCGGCGGGAAACCCGAAACGAACAAACGCAGGTCTCTTTGAAGGCGATCACTGGCAGACAGGCGGGCGGATGGGTTGCGCGGAAGATTGCGCCCCGTCGTTCGGCCGGTTTCTGACGCGCCCCACACCAACGGCGGAAGACCGGATCATGCCGGAGTTGATGCCGATGGACCTCCGTCCAAAGAGAATCGGCGCGGCTGGGCGCGGCGGTCTGGCCCCGAATGAAGCGCAAAATCCTGTCGCGAAGCGAGAACGATGAGGAAAGGTCCACGAGCCATCCATTGCAAGCGCCGCGTTTTCTGGCGAGCCAAATGATTTGCCGTGATGCGCCGCGTCGCCTTCGCGCTCCCAGACGGAATCTCAACCGCAAGTTAATGGGTAACTATTCAGGTCACTTCTTCGTTTTTCGTCATTCCCGCGAAAGCGGGAATCCATTGCTTGCGCGCAGGTGGATCGAGCGAACTGGATTCCTGCTTATGCGGGAATGACCTGAATAGTTACGTTAATTGTTTATTCGGTCGTTGAGTAATTTGACAATCTTCCTGATATATCGCAACTTACAACCTGAATTTTCCATTGAAGGCGGCATCCTTTCCGCCGGGGCAAGTTGATCCGGAGGACCTCCTGGCCAAGTTGCGTTGATTCCCTGGGAATCCAGGGTCGCTTCGGTCTCCGCCCCGGTTTCAACCCTGCTCGACGCGACACCAAATGCCGAATAATTCCATCAGCATCCGGGGTTCCTTGCACTCCACCGCGGATCGTTGATGGCAGCGTCCAGGGGAGCGGGTAAGGCAACGCGGGCTTGGCGGTCGTGAGCGGAGAGTGGGGTCACGAAGGCTGCGATGCCCTCAAGTAAATCGGCGGGCCACGTGGGGTAACCTCCCAACAAGTCCAAGGCGCGATGGTAACGATCCACTGAGGATGTTTCCTTCTCGACCTGCTTTTCCAGCAGTGTGTTCAACTCACCCGAACCCACACACCGCAGGGTGCGCCCCAACTCTCGCAGAAGGCGCGTCCGAGCGGCTTCAAGCTGGCTGCGCAGATTCGTCTCCTCGGCAAACTGGGCGGCGCGCTTCATCTGTTCGACCCGGTGACGCACCGCTTTACCAGCGGCTTCCTGCGCTGCAACGAGCAGCGTCGGGGATGGCGGCGTACCGTCCCACGCTTCGATGAGTTGCTGCAAATGCTGGGCGGATGTGACCACTACCGCTCCGTCCGGGTTGATCCATCTCGCCTCGCAGCAACGGAAAGCGCCGGCGTGATGCTCGCCGACCACCAATGGCAATCGGCTCGGCAATCCGAGTTGTTCCACGAGCCTCTGGACAAGTTCGCTGCCGGCCGTCAGCGGCGCAACACTCTCATCACGTTCCAGCGTCTCGCGGTCAACCGTGATTTCGACCGACTTCCGGCCAAGACCACTGAGCCGCCAGCGCGCTTGGCCTTTGGCCTTCTTCGCTCTCACCGGGCCGCCGCACTGTTCGAGCCATTCCAGCGCGGTTTCAAAATCCTGGCGTGTCACCGGCGGCTCGATCTTGGGCAGTTTTTCCGCGCCCGACTCGATGAAGGTGTTGGCGAGTGCTTCGTCGGCGTTTACTCTATCCGCAGCGTCGTTCAATGCCTTGATGAACGTGGGCGCTTCCTTGGGCTTCCGCAGAGCATCGCGTGCCAGTGCAAGAACCGGTTGCATCTTGCCGACAAAATGCACGAACAACCCGCAGCGCTCCCGGAGCGCCTGATACACTCGCATGTCCACGCTGTCTTTGAGGAAGAGATTGCGGATCGGCAGCACAAGCTGCTGTTGTCCGATACGGTCGATGCGCCCAATGCGCTGTTCGACCTTGCTCGGATTCCACGGCAGATCGTAGTTGATGAGCGCGCTGGCGGCTTGCAGGTTCAGCCCTTCACTTGCGGCGTCAGTGCAAAGGAGGATTTGCAGTTCCTTGTTCGTGAGCTTCGCCGTAATGTCCGCTTTGGTGACGGAAACCCATTTCTCACCGTTCCACACCTGTCCACCTGCGCCGCTGTAACAACCCAACGTCGTGCCATAGGTCGGACGCAGCAGGTCGCGC
>JACQHZ010000072.1 GCA_016198745.1 Verrucomicrobiota bacterium | reverse complement strand
GGCCGTTCCCTGCAGCGCGGGGAGATTCCGCGCTCGAAAGAGCGCGGCCCCATTGAAGTAAGCGCCGCGCTGGCGACCTTCACGGCGGCGATCCCGAGATTCCGCGCTCGAAAGAGCGCGGCCCCATTGAAGCCAGTTACCGTGCGACCACCGCAGCACGGCCCGGTGCTGATTCCGCGCTCGCAAGAGCGCGGCCCCATTGAAGCCGTCATGCTCTCGCAAGAGCGCCTGCCTGCACCCTCGATTCCGCGCTCGCAAGAGCGCGGCCCCATTGAAGCTGCTCATCAATCTCCACGCCTTCAAAAACGCAACCGGATTCCGCGCTCGCAAGAGCGCGGCCCCATTGAAGCCTAACGCATGTTTGTGAGCAAGTTCTCCGCGTGTCGATTCCGCGCTCGCAAGAGCGCGGCCCCATTGAAGCTGGGCCAGCACAACATTGCTGGCGTTCATTATGACGGATTCCGCGCTCGCAAGAGCGCGGCCCCATTGAAGCAGCTTGAGCGCCAACGCTTCCGATTCTTCTGCCGATAGATTCCGCGCTCGCAAGAGCGCGGCCCCATTGAAGCTTCGCATTGCGGGCAATTACGCCCGCAAAAAAAAGGATTCCGCGCTCGCAAGAGCGCGGCCCCATTGAAGCAACCCACGCAATCGCCGAAAAACCGCGCTCGCAAAAGATTCCGCGCTCGCAAGAGCGCGGCCCCATTGAAGCCATCGCCTGAGCAGCAAACGGAACTCGCCCGCCGTGGGATTCCGCGCTCGCAAGAGCGCGGCCCCATTGAAGCGTAGGCCAGCCGATGGCGCTTGATGGCGGCGATGTTGGATTCCGCGCTCGCAAGAGCGCGGCCCCATTGAAGCACCGCGAGGGCTCCCTGTGCTGCCCACAGGGCCCGTTGATTCCGCGCTCGCAAGAGCGCGGCCCCATTGAAGCATGCTCATTTACTACTCAGTCGATCTCACTTGCCCGATTCCGCGCTCGCAAGAGCGCGGCCCCATTGAAGCTCTGCCAGGCGGCTTATGATGTTATGCCGTGTATATAGATTCCGCGCTCGCAAGAGCGCGGCCCCATTGAAGCTGCTTTGGCGCCTACTACATATGACGGCGCGATTCAGGAGGATTCCGCGCTCGCAAGAGCGCGGCCCCATTGAAGCGAAGAAGGTCTTGCGAACGGCGGCGGTAAGACTACGTGGATTCCGCGCTCGCAAGAGCGCGGCCCCATTGAAGCATGGAAGTCAATCAGGTGGTCGCGGCCCTGGAAGAGGATTCCGCGCTCGCAAGAGCGCGGCCCCATTGAAGCGCCTTCGATCAAAGGCGCGCCGAAGGGCGTCCAATCGATTCCGCGCTCGCAAGAGCGCGGCCCCATTGAAGCAGGATGCTCCCGTCGAGCACGTCCACAATGGCGGCGTGATTCCGCGCTCGAAAGAGCGCGGCCCCATTGAAGCTCCAGATTCCCAGGCTTGGGAAAATCGCGCTGACTTGATTCCCCACTCACTCAAACAGCATCGCCAACGCGGCTTGACTACTCGATGCGAATACCCGCAGACTCGTTGCGCTTGAGTCTTGCCCCCCAAACTCTGGCATGCACTTCGGCCTCGGATTGTTTGTACCGGTCCAACAAGAGAAATCCCAATGAAGAAAGCGTGTCGCATCGACGACGAATCGTGCCAGCCGTTTCCATGCAACGGTCCCATCAGAATGAATCGTGGGCTTGCCGAACTGCGCCGACTGCTGGCTGGCTTGGAGGGAATGAAATACGGCGACGCCGGTAGTCACGATAAACTGGTGCTGGTGAAAGGCAACCGGAAGAGCCGCCTCCTGCAAAAGGCGGTTCGGTTAAGTGCGCACAAACGAGGCTTGGACCGCGGTGGCCATCCGGTGTACGTTCTGGATGGTACAATGAAGAAGCATTTCGGGACTTTCAGTAAACTGAATGCCATCCAGCGCAGTATTCCTCGATGGGTCTCCGAGCGATTCGCGCCGAGAGCGGCTGAATTTGTGCGTTCGTTGAACTGATTCATGATGAGTGGTCTTATCCAAATGCAGAAACCCACTTTGGTCTCGGTCTGTTCGTGCCAGTTGAAGCAACACTCTCAAACCCTCATACCCCATGACCCCAAAGGATCAAAATACCATGGCAAAATCATCAAGTTCGAAGGGTGGCAAGTCCTGGACGCGTGGCCTCGACAAGGAACGGCTCCGTGAAGCGTTGGAGGAAGCAACCGTGGATGCGAATGATGAGTCCGAACAACATAGCGGCTTGCTTACCGTGATCGAGGATGCGCTATGAGCAGGCTTGCTGGAATGGCTCCGTTTTGGGAACGCTTTCCGGAGGTGGCGGCGTGCGAGACGCGCGTCGTGATGTTGCCTTATGCGAAAGGCGGCATGCCGGCGGACACCTATGGTTTTCTGGAACTCTACTGCGACGAGCCAACCTGTGATTGCCGCCGGGTGCTGCTACAGGTGCGCACCGAGGCCGAGCCCAACACGATCCTCGCCACGATCAATTACGGCTGGGAAAGCGTGGCGTTCTATACCCGATGGATGCATGGCGACCGCAAACTTGCGCGTGAAATCCGCGACGCCAGCCTCGATCCCCTGAATCCACAGTCGAAATGGTCGCTGTTGCTGCTGAACCTGTTTCAGAAGGTCGTTCTCTTCGACCCGGCGTATGTCGCCCGGCTTGCGCGTCATTACGCCATGTTCAAACAGGGGTTGTTTAAACCGACATCTGGGAAAGGCGCCGATAGCCCACAAGCAAGAGCCAATACTGATACGCAATAACCGACGGCAATCGCCGGGGCGATGTCCGGTCATGGGCGATGGCGTGGCGACTCACGATGACCGGCCATTGGCGATCGGCTTTGGGCGTCTGGCGATTCCCGTTGTGAACCCCCGCCAGCTTGTGCCCTCGCGTGCTGCTCACTGTGCGCACCTGGATCCGGAAATAAGGGAACAAGAAACGCAAATCTGGTGTAGGGGCGGGGTTTATCCCCGCCCGATTTCCAGAGCGGGAGGGCGTAAAGCCCTCCCCTACATTTTTGGAAAAATCTGCGAAGTGGGTTATCAACACATCATCGATCATGATCGCCTCTTGGATCCCTCCTTACGTCCGGATTTGGGGCGCACGGTGTCTCTTGACACCCATCTTTTCTTGCCCTGTATTTCACGTTTTCACGTCATCACCCCCGTTTTCCCATGCCCACATCCACTTCGTTTCCCATTCCGACCGGTTTCACCTGCGTTTCCACTGTTGCCGGCCTGACGTCGTTGCCGATCAACGCGCAGACCGACGGCGCCATCGAGATTTCTTTCGAGGCGCCGAAGGGACTCTATCAGTTCTCCGTCATCGCCGACGCCACCGAGGCGGATTGGGACGAGCTTTACGTCAATCTGCATTTGTTCGGCAACACCGGGCAACGGACCGGTCCCTGGGATTTCAACCTTCTGGACAAGAACGCGCCGCTTGTGCCCAGTTACTGGGTGGAACTGGACGGCCAACGGATCGGTTTGTGGTTTTTCCAGCGCGTCTCGATGGAGGACATCGCCGCCAAACGGTTTCGCGGCAACACCGCCTTTTACCTCGCCGCAGGAGGGCGGCATCGCCTTCGGTTGGTTCCGTATCGGCTCATGAAAATCCGATGGCTTTCCGCCGCGCTGGAGAAGGACCCGGATGATGCGTTCGACCCGCGCCGTTTTGATCTCGCGAACTGGGACAAGCGTTGTCCTGCCGCGCGTTGGGCGGCGCCGGAACATTGGGCGGATATGCGGCGGAAACTGGACACCACCCACGTCATTTTTCGCGAGCCGTTGCGCAAGGCGTTTGCATGGATTTGCGGGAAGGTGAATGAGAACAGTCAAGCCGCCTCGCCGCCAGACACGTTGGGGATGAAGCTGACCCACAGCCGGATTCCGACCAAGGACATCATTCTCCTTCTGGCCATGCACGGGTTGGAAGGTCGGCGGGACGCTTTGGATGCGGCGCTTGGGGTGGTGGATGATGCGATCGTCCAGCCGCACTGGGGCAACCCGCGCGAAGACGGCTACGGCTGCGACGGCGACATGGGGGCGGTGCACATGTTGTGGGCGCTCACCTGGGCGTATCATGCGTTGCGGGATCATCTTGGCGAGGATCGGCGAAATCGTTTGCGGGAGAAGCTGCGCTTGCAAGGGGCGCGCTTTTTCAATTTGATCCTGTTGCACCGCGATTACTGGGGCGGCTCGATCATTCAGGATCACGGCAAGATTTCGGTGGCCGCCTTCGGCGCGGCCGCAATTCATTTGCTCGGCATTTTGCCTGAAGCGGAATTATGGGTTTCCTACATCATCCCGCGCATCAACCGCAACCTGCGCGCCCTTCCTTTGGACGGCGCGATCCCGGCCAGCTCGTACTACTGTCTTTATCTTTTTCTCGACGAGCCGACGCATTATCGCGATGCGCTCCTGGCGCTCACCGGGGAAGACATTTTTGAACGGGCAAGCTTCCGCAAAGTCATTGACTACGTCATCACCGTCTTGCGCGAGGAAGATCATATCATGGCGGCAGCGGCGTGTTTGCCGGTTCCGTTCATCGGCGCAAACGCCTTTTTCAATCGGATTGCTGAAAAATTCAACGACGGCCGGGCCGCGTATCTTCAGCAGTTATTGTTGAAAACGCCGGAGATCGATTTTTATCACGGCACGCAGGAACACGCCTATTATCATGGCGCACTCTGGGGCTTTTTCACCTGCAATCCGGCGGTCCCTCCTGTGGAACGGCTGCCGGCGCCGCCGCCATTGGTTCATTTTGAGGACAGCGGCTTTGTGCTTTACCGGGATTGCCGGGCGGATGTGACGCTTTCGCTTCGGTGCGGTCCGTGGTGCGGTTTCAATGGGGAACGCCACGCACCGGGACCGTGTGATCGGCTGGAAGTTTTTTCCGGCGCCGGGCATTTCACCCTGGCGATCGGGCCGCATCAACTGCTGGTGACGCCGGACAGCGGCTACCGGCTGCATGGCGGGTTGCGTTCATGCCTCCTGGTGGACGGCAAGGGGCCGACCGGCGATATTGGCTATCCCATGTCCATCCCGTCGTTCCGGTACCGGGGCGAAGAGATTCAGTTTGCGCGATGGGACGACGAGACTCGCACCGGCTGGATTCGGTTGAATCTGGGTCCCGCCTATCCCGAGGAGATGCAAATGGCGTTTTACACGCGGGATTTTCTGTTGATCGAAGGCGAGAAAATCATCTGCCGGGATCGGGTGGCGTTCAGCAAACCGCATCGGCTTGCCTGGCTTTTCCAGGGACGACGGGAGGACGGGATCGAGGCGGAGAACGCGGGGACATGCCGGTTCGGGAAAAAACCGTGGGCGCGGGTCGCAGCGGAGTCGGCGGGCGCGGAACTGCGGGCGAGCGTTCAACCCACGGAAATCGTGTGGAGTTATGCCAGCGCCAGCGGATTCAAACCATTCGATCACGCGCGTTTTGAATCAACCGAATTGGTGGAGGGGGCGACGGTGGATTTCGTGATGACGTGGGGAAAGTAGATGTTGCCCGCCCTCGCGGCTGTGAATGGGCGCGGCCGACAACCCTCGCGCCATTTTGCCGATTGAAAACCGATCACTTCACGGCGAGCCGCACCCAGTCAATGTCGGTTTGATC
>JACQHZ010000071.1 GCA_016198745.1 Verrucomicrobiota bacterium | reverse complement strand
GCCGTGGGAGGGATGCGCTTCATAGAAGCGCAGCTACAACATCAGAGAAATCTTCGCGGGAAAACAAAATTCCAAAGGTTAGTCGGACAGGAAAATCTTCTTCGAGCATCCGGTCCCGTCCCGTTAAAGCAGGGCGTGGCTCCGCTTTTACCATCATCGAGCTTCTCGCCGTCATGGGAATCATCGTCCTCCTCGCCGGCATCGTCGTCGGGGTGTCTTCCTATGCAAACCGAGTCGCCCTGGAGTCCCGCATGAAAGCCGAAATCCGGGCCATGGAAACCGCGCTGGAAGCTTACAAACGGGACAACGGCGCTTACCCGCCGTTGGACACGGACATGTTCAATGGGACTGTGAGTCCGGCCACGAACAGCATCGCCCCGGCGCCGGGCGACACGATTACCGCTGCTTTTCCAGCCAGCCCGGTAACAACCAACATGGTTACCGACATCAACGCCAGTACCAGCGGCTGGTTGAACATCCATTTTGTCTATCGCGCACTTAATCCGGGCGGCGGCGCAAAGAACTACATGACATTCACCGCCAAACAACTCAAGACCCTGACCAACACGCAGAACAGCGTGCAGGTCCCTTACAAGGTCATTCTCGATCCCATGGGCAAACCCTACGGTTACGCGCCGCGCGATCCGCAGGTGAATTACGCCACCTTCGACCTCTGGTCGGCCGGCCTTGACAGCAAGTCCGGCTACCCCACGGTCGCCACCACCAATGACGACATCGGAAACTGGCAGCGATAACCCCGCGTCTCGCGCCGGATACTTCACGTCCCATGATTTTGAACTCAAACCGATTCCTTCATCCATGAAAACTTCACGTATGCTTGCAGAAACGCTGGACCTCCTTTCCGCTAGTTTGAGAGATGTAGGGGAGGGCTTTATGCCCTCCCGCCTGCGTGGCCGTAGCCCATCCGTCGTGGCGAAGGCCCGTTTTGGGATGACGGGATGGGGTAAACCCATCCCCTACACGACAAAGTCACGTGTGCCCCATGCGTCGCCCGGTGTGCGACGCAATTCGACAAGGTGTTTCACCTTGATCGAGCTGCTCACCGTGATCGGAATCATCGGCGTCCTCGCGGGAATCCTGATGCCCGCCCTGAGCGGGGCGCGCGACAGCGCCAAGAAAGGCAAGGCGCAAACCACCATCAACAGCATCTCGATCGCTCTGAAGGCATACTACAACGAGTACGGCTTCTGGCCGACCAATGCAAGCTTGGTGGACACCGAATTAAGCGTTTCCGAAAACAAGTTCCTCTATTTGATGCTTTCCGGGTCGGACACGAACCTTGCCGGCGGCACAGAAGTGGGCTGCAACCCCCGGAAAATCGTATTTCTCGAATACAAACCGTCCGATATCGGACCGGTCAACACCACGACTTATCTCAAGGACACATCGAGCACGACCACCAATCTGGTGAATCCGTGGGGCAACGCGTTTCGGATTTGGTTTGATTACGACGGCGACAATGTGACCGCTACAACCAATGGGTTTGGGAACATCAACAGCGGCCTCGCCATCTGGTGCCCCGGCCTCAAGAACAACACCTACACCAACATGAGCTGGAAGTGACAGGCAGCCTCGCTGCCGTTAGAACATGAACCAACAACTGCAACATTCCGGTGTAGGGGAGGGGTTTATCCCCTCCCGTTCCGCTGGTAGAGACGGTGTAGGGGAGGGGTTTACCCCCTCCCGTGCTGCGGATGGGTTTACCCCCTCCCGTGACGGTTTGCCGGTTCGAAAACCGTTGCGTCTCCCCATCGATTCTTACGCCAAACCGAACCGATGGTATTTCATCACGCTTTGCACGAAACAAAAACAACATTTGTTCGATACGCCGGCAATTCGCGACACACTGGTCGATGCTCTCCACGGCGCCGTTCTTGCGGAATGCGCCGAGATGGCGGTTTATGTCATCATGCCGGACCACGTCCATTGGATCAGTGATTGTGGAAAATCCGACATCACGCGCCAAGTTCGCCGGTTCAAAGGAATCGCCAGCCAAATGCTCCGCAATCGGCATGATCTGCGAAATGTCTGGCAACGATCTTTTTTTGATCATGTGGTTCGATCGGATGAATCTCTTCAAGAGAAATGCGAATATGTCCGACAAAATCCTGCTCGACGAGGCTTGGTTTCCCAAGCCGAAGATTACCGGTGGTTCGGATCAATCCATCTTGAAGATGTAGGGGATGTCCCGCCATGGCGGGACCATCCCGCCCCCAAAGGAGGAAAAAAAACCATCAGCAGCGCGGGATGGGATAAACGTCCCGGCTCCCTTCTTCCCTACCCCCTACCCCTCCCCTGCACGGCGAATGCGGACGGAACGGGAGGGGATAAACGTCCCGGCTCCCTTCTTCCCTACCCCCTACCCCTCCCCTGCACGGCGAATGCGACGATGCCAATCCCCGACAACTCGGAGGCGCCGCGGTTTCCCGACCTGCGTTCCTATTTCACGCATCGCCGCAGGATCGAGCGAATGGCGATGTTTTATGGCAAACGGAAAATCCAGGTGAACGATGAGCAAGGACTCCCCAACATTCGACGAGAAACTCTCGCTGGCGTTACTTGAGTTGAACCTGCGTTCTCTCCTTCTGGGAGGGGTCGCCTGCAACACTTATGGATCAACCCGATACAGCGAGGATGTGGATTGGTGGCTGGACCCCACGCGGGGGCTGGTCGCTTGGGCGGACTCCGTCCTCGACGTTTGTGAACGCACGAAGGAATCCGGGCGGCTTGTTCGCTTGAAAGACCGATCCACATTGGGAACATTTCCAACGATGACAACACCAGACGCGCGAAACCTGCTCGTGGATGCGGCCAAGGCGGATCGGGTTATCCGGGCGCATGGCAATGATGGCATGGTGGACCTTTTCTTTGAGCCGAACAACCTCAGCGATTTTGAAGATGCCTGGTCCAGATCGCGCCCGTGGGATGGTTGCCTGCGCGTGCTATGCCCCGAGCACCTCATCCGGACCAAACTCGACACCGGCCGTCGGCGCGACGAAGATGATATCCGGTTTTTGAAAGAGCAACTCGCAAAAGAACGAAACGGATCGACTTCATGAACGAGCGACCTGAAAACATCCGCAGCCGCCCACTCTCGGACTTTGTCCCGCCAAAGCGGGATCGAGCATCGGCCAACTTGAGCGCCGCCTCACAGGCGCTCAATCCGGACCACCCGCAACTCCTTGACGGCATGGTCGGCCCAGTAGGTGATTCGCCAGACGCCAACCTGCTTGATCTGAAGTGTGCGACTGGTTTGATCTTGTTCGGTCGCATCTCCCCTTTGGTTGGGATGAGCGGTCAACCGTCGCAAGACATCCAGGAGTTCCGCTCTCTCGCGCAACCGGCGGGAAGCGAAGAAATCCACAGCCGCGCCGTGAACAACCAACTCCCATGCCGCGTTCACCGGCCCAAGGTTTTCAATGCCTCGTGGATTCGTTCCATTTCTTTAAGAGACACCTTGTTTCCCGCATCCATCTCTCGCATGCGCTGGTCCAAATCCACTGTGTTATCGGCATGGCCATCATGGTTCAAACATCTGAGGTACACCGCCAATGCCTGCCGGTCTTCTTCAGGCGCTTCGTCCACGCCGCGTATCAATTCCGCCAAGCTCATGACATTTGAACCTGCCACAATCCCGTTTCAAAGTCAACCCCTCACCGCAACCATCCAGGCAATCAGGCCGCGAAACGACCGTCGTGCCCGCCATCGTCCATCCACCCCCCATCATCCACCATCCATCATCCCTCACCCCCCCCTTGCCTTCACCCTCGTCGAACTCCTCGTGGTGATCGGCATCATCGCCATCATGGCGGCCATGGCGGTGCCGACCATGACGGCGACGCGCGGCAACGCGCCGTCCACTGGCGCCGCCGAGGTGGCGAATGTCCTCACCCTGGCCCGACAAAAAGCAGTGACTAGCCGGAGTCATGTGATGGTGATCTTCCCGACAAACGCTTCGACCTTTGATTTGACAGATGCTAATTCGATAATTCTACCTCGCGTATCCTACACAGTTCTTCAGGAGAAGGTTGAGATAAGCCAAGTTAACGCCGAGAGTCGCAACTGGCAGTTTATCGAGCGATGGCATCACCTTCCCCGGGGCGCTTTCTTCCCGCCAAACGGTTGTCCAGGAGCAATGCCGATTCTTACCCTCATCACAAACGCGGGGCCACCGTTGGCCGGCATTGATAACCTCAACATTCCCTATATTCAATTCAACGCGCGCGGTGAAGTTATTTCTGACGGGCCAAGATTTGCCGTTCAGCAGGGAACCGTTTCCGCCGGTAGTTTGATCGCGCTAAGCACCAACGCCGCCAACACGGTTTCCGGCATCGTTTACCGGATCACAGGCGCCGTCAAGGTTTACCGATGAAAACGTACTTTCCAAATCGTCATCCACTGGAAGTTTGTTTTTCTGAGGGGAGCACACGCGTCTCGCGTGTCTTGGCTGGCGTCCCGCCAGCCTTTCCCTTCTGGAGAAAATCGGCAGGACGCCGATTTTGGACACGCGGGACACGTGTGCTCCCCTTTCGGAAGATCGAACGGCGCGCGCAGCGCGCCTTTAGCATGGTCGAAATCTCCCTCGCCCTCGCCATCATCGGCATCTCGATGGTCTCCATCCTCGGGCTGATGGGCGTGGCGCTCGACACCGCCCGAAACGCCAACGACGAAAACCAGATCAGCACGATCGTCAACCAGATCGTGGCCGATCGCCGCAGCTCGCAGTTCAACACGAATTCCGCTCTTTTCGGCGCCACCAACCTGATCGTCAATGTCGGTTATTCAGAAACCTTGCCTCTTTACTTTCGCAAGAACGGCCAACCGAACGGCCTATTTCCATACACTAATGCAGCAGGCGCTTATTATCGTGTCCGCGTGGCGGTGACCAACGCGGACTTCACGGGGGCGGCCAAGCTCGATCTGCGCGTCGAGTATCCCGCCAACGCGGCGCGAATCAACGTCAGCCATTTCACCACCATCATCGCCCGAGGCCGCCCGTGACAATTCAAGCGCATAGGATGAAAAACCGCATCAAAATCCTGACGTGGCGCATTCACAAGCGAACTTTTCTTCCCCCCCTTGCAGGGCGTCCCGCAACTGCGGTGACGAGGGAGGATCAAGGTGGGGAGCAACGCAAGGATGCCATCCATCCAACATCCATCATCCATCATCCAACAACCAACAACCATCCTCCATCATCCATCCTCCATCATCCAGCACCAGTCTCTAAAACACATCTCATAT
>JACQHZ010000058.1 GCA_016198745.1 Verrucomicrobiota bacterium | reverse complement strand
CTGAAATGGGTTGAAAAACACGCTTTTTTCAAACTTATGGGACGTCTCTGCAACCGTTCCTAATGCGGTTCAAACTGCAACATGCCCGCGGTTCGCTGGCGCGGAAGTGGGCGCAATCGCCACGGAGGCGCGAACGCGCTCACGCATCTTTCCATCGCGGGCGTGATTGACGGCAGGAGGGCGAAGCTCGAACCCAACGTCGGCCGCGCGGAAGCTTCGTGGCAGGTTTATCGGTGCGCGATCTCGCCTGCTCGCGCTCCGCGTCCGTTTCAGTTCACCGTGATGTCCACCCTGCCATCGAGCCAGACGCAGCTTTTCCCCGCCGCGCATCTGTTGCCGGGAATCCGAATCGAGGGTGCATGAAAGCTTGGATCATGATGATCAACACTTCGCGGGGGAATTACAGGCTTGCACTTGGCGGAGTTCCTGTGTAGGGTAGCTCGCGTAAGAATCAAGTGGATATGGCTCAAGCTGTTCAACTACAAGTCGAAATGCCCGGCGACCTGGCTCGGTTCCGCCTGCCCAATGGCGTGCAACATCGCCTCCAGCAGTTGCTGGACAAGCAGGATGCAGGGCATCCGCTCACGACCGACGAAAAACGCGAGGCCGAAGGCTTGGTGGATCTGGCCGAACTTCTCTCGTTGCTGCGGCTGCGTTCCGAGCGATTGAGCGGACAAGACGCTTGATGGCATGACCATTCCGTTCCGCCTGCGGAGGCAAGTGGTCGAGCGCGCGTGCGGGAGGTGTGAATACTGCAACCTTTCACAGGAAGGCCAAGAGGCAACCTTTCATGTGGATCATGTCGTGCCCATTGCAGTGGACGGCCCGACCACTCTCGACAATCTGGCGCTCGCCTGCGTCTCGTGTTCACTCCAAATCTTTCGCATGCCGGACGCGGACTCCGCGCGCGAATGGGAGACCGCGCTCACGGCGCACAGCGACGGGCAACCTATTGCATCGTGAATGGGAGGCAGGCGGCCCTCAATTTTTCATGAAATTTGTGTTTGACACCTTCCATGTCAAGTTGCAAGTCATAGGCTGACTTTATGAATTTAAGACAATCGCTGCACCGGAAACCACTTCACATACAAGTCTCCGAAATCCTGCGGAAAAAGATCATCCCACGTTTCGAGCCGGGGGAGAAGATCGACGCCGAAAGCAAGCTGGCGCGGCAATTGGGGATTAGCGTCGTGACGCTTCGCCAGTCCCTGAGCGTTCTGGAGCACGAGGGCATTCTCGAACGACGCCATGGCAGCGGGACCTATGTGGCGGACCGCGGCGCCAAGCAGCATATCGCAGTCGTGACGCACATCACATCGAACGTCCGGGATTGGTCGTTTCAGTTGCGTGTCTTTCGGGCGCTGGGAACGATGATTCGGGAGCGGGGTTATCAACACCGGTTTTACGTTTCGTTCGATCCCGGCGGTGAAGCCGTGCCCTTGGAATTCGCCGATGAGTTGGCGCACGGCAGGATCTGTGGCGTGGCGTTCGTCGCAATGGGGCCGGCGCCTGCTCTACTGCAGGCGTTGCAGGAACAGAGCATGCCATTCGCGATTTGTTCCGAGAATTATCCGCACGGCGTACAGGTGGATTACGTCGGGATGGTGAGAGATGGGACGCGACATCTGTTGGAGCAGGGCTGCCGGCGCATCGCGCTGATGCAGTGGTTTGCCTTGCCTGGGGAACAGCCTTTGGCTGACCGTTCGCTCGAGGCGTTCAAGACCGTTCTTAGCGAGTATGGCGCGCCATACGAGGAGCGATGGGTATGGAGGGCAGTCCCTCCGGACGTTGGAGGAGCTGGCTGGGAGCAGTTCCGCGAAATTTGGGCGGCCGGTGAAACCAAACCGGATGGTTTGGTGGTAACAGACGATGTCTTGTTTCGGGATGTGGCGCTGGGCATCCTCGATTCACGCATCCAAGTTCCGGATCAGTTGCGCGTGATAACCCACGCCAACAAGGGGTCGGGCATCGGTTATCCATTCCCGGTGACGTTTCTGGAGATCGACCCGCAAGAATTTGCAGAAGCGCTGGCGGATGGCCTGATCCGGTTGATGAAGAATGAGAAAATCTCAGCGCCCGTGCGTTACATCCAGGCGCGATTGTTGTCGTCGCCCTGCTCAGTGACCAGTGATCACCCTTCCCAGGGTGATTTTTCCCCCAACCAGTCATCAGTGACCAGTATCCGGTAATCAGTATCCCACCATGAACGATTCACGATTCACGATTCACGTGTCGTCATTCAATCGGCATTCAGCATTCGGCATTCGGCATTCAGCCTTCACCCTCATTGAATTGCTTGTGGTCATTGCGATTATCTCAATCTTGGCGGCCTTGCTGATGCCCGCGCTCAAGAACGCGCGGGATCAGGCGCGTACGATTCAGTGCATGAACAACCAGCGGCAACTAAACATCGCGCTTCAGACATTTGCCAATGAACATGACGGGTTATTGCCAGGGGGGCAGGAAACCGCTATCCGCGGCTGGGGTTCCAGATTTGATTTGCGCGATAACAGCATGCCCGCCGGGGCAGAGGACAGCGTGCTGGTGGAAAAAGGGTATCTCAACCGTCAGGTTATGACGTGCCCCATGGCGTTTCTTCGCAAGCGGGATGTTGATGCCTATTTTTTTTCAATTTGGGGCATTCATTGGGCGTACTACTATTCGTCTAACATCGCGCTCGTTGGGAATGTCAACACGGCGGATGATACCGCGTTTTACGGACCCACTCTTCCGGCTCCCAACCGGGACGCAATCCGCATCTCCGAGGTCAAGTTTCCAGACCGCACGGTCTTAACGTGCGATCACCTGTTTTTTACAAGTTTTTCAAGCGTCGCCGCGATTTCCGCGCCACCCGCTACAACCGCTGGCATTGGAATCAGAGTGTCCGCGATACACAGGGGGGGCAGTGGCGCGATAGCATCGTATGTGGATGGCCATGTGGCTTTGGCGCCGGCCGTGCAGATCGATTCATCAACCGCCCTGCGATGGGGATATATCCCGGGTTACTTGGATTACCCCTACCCCAGTAGTTTCCAGAAGGGATTTGAGTATTGAGTGGAGTGCGCCTCCGGAAACTCAACTGCGTTGCAACGATCCAACCTCTTGAAAAAAAGAGATTCTTGAACCTCTTGCAAAACTACGCCGCGAGATGTAGCTGCCCCGAATGCTTTCGGGGCAGGCTCCCGATGAACGGCGCTTCACAGAAGCGCCGCTACAAAGTTTTGCAAGCAGCTCTCTTGATAAAAATTTGCAAAGGGTTGGTTTCCAGATGCGCTCTTATGTCATTCCTCTGGGGATCACTCTTGCCCGCGTTGGCCTCCGATCTGCGTGGCAAGCATGATCACCTCAACATTTACCCCGTCAGTGGCATCCGCGTGGATGGCGACCTTGCTGATTGGAAGCCGGAGATGTTTGTCCAGATGTACGCCGACCCCGACCTGAAGGAGTTTTTCTCGGCGCAGATCGCGTTTGCCTACGACGAGCAGGGGATGCTCGTGGCGGCACGGTTCACCGACCGCAGTCCGTTGGTCAACCACGTTGACCCAAACGTTGATCCCTTCAAAGGCTGGAGCGGCGATGCGTTACAGGTGCGGTTCATCACGGACCCGTCGCTCGTCGGGAAACCGCTCGCCCCGGACAAGCTGAACAGCGATGCCGTCGCCCACTCCACCCTGTGGTATTTCACTGATCGTAATGAACCGGTCGTGGACGTGCGTTACGGGATGGATTTTCACGGCGCAGTAACACGGACGGGCGCGGCCGGCGGCTTGGCGTTCAAGAAAGTAGCGGGCGGCTATGTCTTGGAGGGGCGCTTCCCGTGGTCGCTGCTCAAGGCGCAGCCGCCGCCGGGCCAGCGGTGGGGCCTGACGGTGCAGCCGTTGTGGGGCGACGCCAGCGGCACGCTGCAGCACAACTTCTTCGATGTGATCAGCGCGGCCGGTTTCCATTACCAGCGACCCAACGGTTGGGGTTGCGCCTACTTCGTGAAACCCGACGAGGTCGCCGCGAAGCTGGCTGAGCAGGCGGCGGACGAGCAGCGAATTTTTGCGGTGGCGACGGATACCAAACCGCAAGCCGGCATTCCCGTGAAGTACGCCAACCCAACGAAAGGCTTCGTCAGTCTCGCCCTCTGCAAACCCGACGGCCAGATCGTGCGCACGTTGCTGACCAAGGCCGAGCGCGCCGGCGGCGAACAGACCGAACTCTGGAACGGTCGCGACGACGACGGCAAGCCGGTCCCGGCGGGCGAGTATCAGCTCAAGGCGCTGACCCATCCCGGCATCAAGCCGAAGTACGTCTGCAGCGTCATGAACAGCGGCAACCCCGGCTGGGGCAGCAAGGGCGACCACTACGGATGGGGCGGCGATCACGGCGTGCCGATCGGCGCGGCGTCCGATCCGCTTGGCAATACGTACCTGATGTGGACGATGAATGAAGTGGGCAACTTCCTGATTGGCATGGATGCCCACGGCCAAAAGCAATGGGGCGCGGACCTCTCTTGGGGCGATTTTTGCGGCGGAGCGACGGCACTGGTGTACGACGAGGGCCTGCTTTACGTCGCCAAGGACGGTCTCGGCGGCTACAATTGGAAGGGCGATACGATGCGGGGCGGCTTGTTCGTTTATGACGCGAAGACCGGACGGCGCGGCGGTTTCCCCAACGGTCAGGGTACGTTTTTGGTGACCGAATGGAACAAGTCGCGCCTGGACGGCGCCAGGGCCGCCGTTCCGGCGGCCGAAAAAATGCAGCAAAGCCTCTTCACCGTCGCCGATCTGCAAGCGAATCTGGTCGGGCTGGCCGCGAGCAAGGACCGCCTCTACTGCTCGCTGTACCTCGATAACAAAGTCGTCGCGCTCGACAAGAAGACGTTCCAGATCGCGGAGACCTATTCGGTCGCGCGCCCCGCCGGGCTGGTGTACGACGGGAAGAAGCGGGTGCTGTACGCGGTAAATGAGAACTCCGTGGTTATGGTGGGTTTGCAGACAACAACCGTGACTCCGTTCATTACGAAAGGCTTGGAGTGCCCGTTCGGCTTGGCGCTCGATGCCCAGGGCAACCTGTGGGTCAGCGTGCGCGGACAGCAGATGCAAGTGTTGTGTTTCAACCCGAAAGGCGAGCTTATCCAAAGCATCGGCAAGCTCGGTGGGCGTCCGTGGATCGGCAAGTACGACCCCGATGGCCTGTTGATGCCGAGCGGCATCAGCGTGGATGCGCGCGAACAGTTGTGGGTGGCCGAGCACGACGCGACGCCGAAACGGATCAGTTGTTGGGACACGAAGAGCCGGCGGTTGCTCCGCGAGTTTTTCGGCAGCGCCGCCTACGCGCCGATGATGGCGCCCGATCCCGAGATTCCTGAGCACGTCTATCTGTGCAACACACGCTTCCTTGTGGACTACGACACGGGAAGCTGGCGGCCCGACGCCACGGTTTACCGGCGCGCCTCTCCCCTCATGTTGCCGGGCGCGGAGTCGGGTTACGGATTCATGGGCAGCACGTTCGAGGTGGCCACGTTTCAGGGAAAGAAGTTCGCCTACAACGGTCACGGCGGCGTCTTTGCCTTCGGTCCCGACCGCTTCACGCCGCTGTTCTACCTCGGCGACAACACACCGGGCGAGACCGCGCGGGGAATTTTCAACAAACCGTTCATCTGGACGGATGAGAATCATGATGGACTCGTTTCTTCCAACGAAGTTCGTGCGGTGGCGGGAGGTCTGGAAAACAACATCGCGCAGTTCGGCGGCGCGTTCTTCCCCGGCGCTGGGTTTATCAAAGACAAACGCATCTTCCGCCCAACCGGTCTCACGCCAAACGGGGTCCCGCTCTATCCCAAACCCGAAGAGGCGCCGCCGATCCTGGCTGGTGATGGCCCGATGAAAGCCTACTCCAACTGGCTCGATGTCTGGCCGTCGCTGCAAAGCGACTGGCAGGAGTTCTACGCCATCGCCAGCCTGCCCGCGCCGACAGGCGCGCGCAGCGGCGGCGGCGGCGATTGCCTCGCGCGCTTCGACCGCGACGGCAACATCCGTTGGCGCTACCCGCGGGTGGCCGTGGACTTCGGGCTGAACGCCCCCCTGGCCAAGACCGGCGACTTGTACGGCGCGTTGCGCATCGCCGGTCAAGCCCAATTGTCCAAGAAGAACGGCGGCGAGATTGTCGGCATCGGCTGTTACCGCGGCTACTTTGGTTTCGTCAACGAGGACGGGCTGTTCATTGACCAGGTCGGCTACGACATCGGTCGCGGCCCGGCGCCGAACTTTGACGTGTTTTTCATCGAAAATTTCAGCGGCTACTTCTTCAAACACCCGCGCACGGGCAAACTCTATTTGTTCGGCGGCGACGCGGACGGCCGCATTCTCGAACTGCAGGGCTGGGACAAAATCCAGCGGTTCGAGGCCGGCAAGCTGACGGTGACTGCCGCCCAGTTCAAGGAGACGGTGGCCGCTTCAGGACAAATCGAAGGCGGCGAACGCCAGGAAATTTTGGCGGCGACACCTGGCACACCCAGCAAGCTGTCCAAGATCGCCCTCGACGAGACGCATGAAGCCCAGGCCGGCCTCGGCTGGGATCGCACCAACCTTTATGCGCTTTTCAAAGTTCCCGATTCGACCCCGTGGCAAAATGCCGGCAAAGACTGGCGCTTCCTTTTCAAGGGCGGCGATGCGGTGGACATTCAACTCGGCGTCACGAATCCCATCGCGGGAACGAAGCGCAAGATCCAGGCGGGCGATGTGCGTGTGCTGATTGGTCCAGGCGACCTGCCCGCCGACAAGCAGGCGGGGAAACCCGACAATTTCACCGTCGTGGCGATGTGGACCAAAGTGCCATCGGGCATGGCCAAGGAACCACAGCTCTACAAATCGCCGACGGGCGAGGAATCGTTCGAGCGCGTCGCGCTGCTGGCCAACGTTCGCTGTAAACTCCAGCGCGATGTCAACAGCTACGTGCTGGAAGCGACGATCCCGTGGAACACCCTCGGCCTGACCGCGCCGTCCTCGGGCGCGTTCATGCAGGGTGACGTAGGCGTGCTCTTGAGCGATGGCTTGGGGATGCAAACGATTCTGCGGCGCTACCTCTTCAACAAGGAAACGGTCATCACCATGGACATTCCCAGTGAAGTCCGCGTGAACTGTGCCAACTGGGGCTCGTTGCATTTTGAATAGGCTGGCGAACATCTTGGTCATTGGGCTGGTGCTCAGTGCGCGCATCTCGGCTCTCGAACTTCAATTTGCCGGTGTCGTCGGCAACAGCGGCGAACAGGGACGCACGCTGGTGCGTTCGAGCATCGGGCGTTGCGGCGGCGGCGTGGTGGTGGATGCGCAGGGACGCATCTTCACGGGCGGCGGCGATCGCATCCTGACGTTGAACCGTGATGGGAAGCTCTTGTGGCAAACGCCCCTGCCGGAGGAGGATTGGGTCCTCGGCGGCGCGACGTTTGCCATCGGCGGCAAGCATTTGTATTTCGTCGCGGGCAAGCCAATCAAGCTGGAGGGGAATTTCCACCTCCTCTACAACCCGTTCACTCTGACCGAGCCGAATCTTTGCCGCGTCGAAATGGCACCCGGCGCGGCGGCGGAGGTCGTGGCCGAACACGGCGAGTTTCACTGCGAGGACGGCTGGCCCCTGGAAATCGCGCTGACCGCGACGGCGGATGGGAGCAGAGTGTGCCTGGGGTACACGACTTCTTGGAAGACGAGCGCCTATTCGGTCTTCGAAGTTTGCGCCGACGGTTCGCTGTCGCCCTTGTTCACGAAGAATGTCAAAGGCGGTCGGGTGAGCGTGGACGAAGCGGGCAACTTTTATCTCGGCGGCGATTCCAAGGTTCAGAAATTCAACCCCCGAGGCGAGCCGTTGGATTCTTTTTCGCCCGTCGCATTGCCCGGCTTGGGCGCGGTGCCGACGTTCTACCGAGGAACGGTGATGCTGACCCGGGGCGCGCTCTGGGACATGGGGCACTACGGTTTTGTGGGCCGCTTCACACGCGCGATGAAGCCCGCGCCGGGCGCGGTGGTGCAGTGGGCGCACGCCCTCGGCTGGGTGGCGCAGATCGCGGATGCGCCGAACGATGCCTACTACATCAAGTCCACCGACGCGCTGTACGTGGCGCGCCTCGAGGAGGAAAAATTAACTCTGGTGCGACGATTCGGCGCGCTGCCGCAGGCGCACTGTCTGGTGCTGACCGCCAACGGCTACATCGGCGCCGACGGTCCGATGTACGCCGGTATGTTATGGTTCGATTTCGACCGCAAGCAACCGGACGCCGCGCCCGTGCGGGCCGAGTTTCCAGCGCCGCTAACCCAAGGGTTTGCCGAGGGCGACTCCGTGTTGGCGTATGGGATCGAGCCCAACCACCTGCCCCGCGACTACAATCCCCCCGCGCGTGGCATCCGATTGCTGAAATTCGCCCCCGAACCGTTTGTCAGCGGCGGCAATCTTGCCACCGGCGAAGCGACGGGACAGTTCGATGGTCAGCTCACCGCGGTGGCGCATGTCGGCAACTTTTACTTTGCCATTGATGGGCAACATCAACGGCTCGCTCGCGCTCCGGAGGGCAAACCGTGCGAATTGGTCGAGGTCGAGGTGAAAACGGCGCCGCTAACCTCCCTGGCCAGATTCGGGCAGGACCGACTGTTGCTCGGCAGCGGCGGCGGCGTTCGCGCCTTTCGGGTGGACGCCGACGGCGCCCTGAAGCCGACGTGGCAGATGGACCGCTTCGGCAGTGGCCCGGCCCAGGCGTTTGGCGGTGAAGTGTACGTGGCGGCATCGGGAACGCAGATGCTCATGGCCGATACCCGTCGGCATCGCGTCTTGCTGTTTGGCTTCGGCGAGCAGCCGGACCAGCCGCCTGCATTCGTTTCCCAGTTCGGCGAGACTGATCAGGCGGGCGACGAAGCCGGGCGATTGAGTTCGCCGCGGTGGGCCAGCATCAGCGGAGCGAAGGCGGTCGTGTACGACGCGGACAACCAGCGTGTGGTCAAACTGAGGATTCGATGATGCATATTGCACTACGACTGAAAATCCCTTTGTTTAAAGTAAGACCATGACCGCGCGAAAATCGAAGAGCCGCCGAGAAATGAAGGAGATTCTGCGAGGAGGTCCAGGACGTCTCGTCATTCTTACCATTCGCGATGATATCGCCTTTCTCAATGGCCGCGAATATGTGTCCGAGTATACCCTCAGCAATTGGGTGGAAACGACGCACTCCATCGGAGCCGATGCAAATGCCATCGTCAGTTTGGATGAATATCTTCCCGCGAGTCATCCGCTTGGCTGGAAAACATGCACCATCTCCCAAACGTCTGATGCCAGAATAATTGAGAAATCCATCCACACTCCCGCCAGCCGGCTGACGATGGAGATGGTGGAGCAGCGGGGCGAGAAGCCGGCTAGAAAAAAGAATTTCCTGGAGAAGGAAAGCGACAACGAAGACGCCATTTTCGGCACCGAGCTGTTCAACCCGAGTATCATTGAGGAGCACAACCTGCGTCCCGCGCGCCTTTATGCCAAGCGCTGCAAGGAGTTGGGCTTGTTCAGCCTCATGCATTCCTGTGGAAGGACCAAGCTTTTTTTGGAACGCGGGTGGTTCCGCGGGTTCGCGTCAACCATCTTTGAATCGTTCACGTCTGCGCCGCTTGGAGACATCGAGTGCCCGCGTGAGGCCGCGGACCAGCTCCATCCCGATACGTTTTTCAAGGGGGGCCTGAGTCTTGAACTCATGCGGAACGGCACGCCGAAACAGGTCCGGGAGGCGGTCCGTCAAGCGTACAACAACTTCGGGCACAGGAGGTTTATCCTGGCGGGCACGTGCGCGCTCCTGACCGGCACGCCCCGGGAGAACCTCGAAGCCATCATGGAAGCCGCCTTGGAATTCGAATAACTTACCTTATGAAACAGCCAAAAACATCAGAAGAAAAACATGATTGCATGACCTCTCGTGAGCGATTTCTTGCCGCGATGCGAAACAAAGTGCCGGATCGTGTTCCGGTCGCACCGGATATATCCACCTGTATGATCCAGTGGCCGGCATGGACATGGCCACGATCAAGGCTCGGGTTGGCGACCGGTTGTGCCTATGCGGCAACGTGGATTGTGGCCTGCTGTTGACTGGGACGCCGTCCCAGATACATGCGGTCACGGCCGAACTGCTGGCAATGTGCAAGACCGGTGGCGGCTTGGTGCTGGGGGCAAGCAACGCCGTCCAGCCGGTAGCTCCGAATGTTTTTGCGAGTGAAAGTCACGGAACCCACTTTTACATGTTTCACAAGTTGTTGCGTATACCAGGATTTTAGCAGAGCGAGTTCTACGGTTCTCGCGTTTTTGGGGTTGTGAACGTCGTTGCCAGCGCAGAGCGGTTACGATAGGTTGAATTGATGGTTGCTGAAACGACGAAACGGATGCCTCTTCCGCACGCAAACGACGCGCTGCTGCAGGAGATCGTGGAACGGATTGTCGCAGCGTTTCATTCGCGCCGCATCATTCTTTTTGGAAGCCGGGCGCGCGCGGAGTCGCGGGCTGACAGTGACGTGGATTTGCTGGTGGAAATGGAGGCGTTGGCGGATCAACCCCGTTGGAAGCGGCGCTTGCAAATTGATGGGTTGTTCGAGAAACGCTGGTGGCCCATGGACATCCTGGTGTATACCCCTGGCGAAATGGCCGAACGACGATGGTCGCTGGTTTCCATTGTCCCGTCCGTAGAACAGGAAGGCAAGGTGTTGTATGAGCGGCGGAGCGCCTGATTTCCGTGCCTGGCTGGAGATTGAGGATGAAGAAAGCATGGGGCGATCTGCTGCTGCTGCCTCGGAGCGCATTTGCGAGGCGATCCGCCGGCGCCTGCCTTTGACTTGATATCCGGGACGGGAATTCCGAGGGACTGAGAAATGCGGACTAATGAAATGGCAAACGACAGCACATCTTTACAACCGTTCCTGATCGAGGATCTCGATAAGCTGCGGTCCAAACTGCAACATGCCCGCGGTTCGCTGGCGCGGAAGTGGGCGCATTTTCAAAGCCTGGCCGCCCATCAGGATGCCGCGCTTCCTTTGTATCCCGCTTTCGTCGGGCTGTTGACGCGGGACGCAACCGCCGTTACGTCGTTTCGCCATCATCTTGAAAAGAAGATCGAAGCGTGGCCCTCGCTCACACGGACCGTCCATATTCAATACCATGTCTATTGCAGCGCCATATCGCTGGTTCGTTTTGCAATTGCTTATGATTGGGTGGCCGACCATCCGGCCATGCGCGACTTTGACCTGAAAAGAATGGCGGACACGATCCTGGACACATTGTACGGCCACGTCTATCCATTGATGAAATCGCGTGAGCCGGCCTCGAACAATCAAATCGCCAGCATGATTCTCAGTTGCCTCATGGCCGGCTACTTGTTCGGCGAACGGCATGGGCGGGATCCGCGCGCGCGGTTCCTGATGCAGTACGCCTTGGAGCGCATGCATGAATTGACTGATTGGGCGGAACCATGGTTTGTCGGTGAAGGCTCCACCTATATTGAAGCCGTCAATGTTCCCGTCAGCGCCTGGTTTGACCAAGTGATTGGCTGGCTGGGAATTTCCGGTGATCGGGAAACATGGCGGGGTTGTCGCAAACTGGGGTGGGGGTTGATCGGCCCCGGCGGACTCTCGCTGCCCTGGGATCACTATGGGTATCAACGCAGTTTTGGCATGGCGGGACTGGCGTTGCTTGCACGTGAAACCGGGGATGGCGCGCCCTTGGCGGCGATTGATCATTTGAATCTCTGGCATGGCATTGATTATGGCGCCTGGGGCGAGGACATGCGCATCTGGACGCTGATTTGGTGGCCCGACCATGCTCCGGATTGGCCGGCGGAAGATATTTCCTTGGGGAAAGCAATCCCCTCCTGGGCGCACGCCCGAATTGGCGCGGCGCTTCACGAACCGGACAAGCGCTTGCGAGTCTTTCAATGCTGGGACCTCTGTCACGGCGATACCAGCGGAGGGCATGCGCGTTGCCAAACCGATCCATGCTCCATCAGCATGGACCTGGACGGCATCCCATTGATTCTCGACGGTTTCCCGACGCCGGAATGCGCGGCTTTCAACTATGATCCGCACCAAATGCTGGCGCCATCTGAAATCGAGGACATCCAGCGCGGCCTGAAATTCCACAGTGCTGTTGTGGGCAAGGAGTTGGACCTGTCTGCACGAGTCAAAGAGTTTTCCTACGGATGCGTTGGCGGCGCGAATGCCCTGGTGTTTGAACAACAGCCCTGGCATTTCCCTCGCGGCCGGGTTGAGGGACGCGGGACGCTGTGGTGTCAACTGCAAGGGCTGCAAGCCGTTTCCGCGGACTGCACCGGTCACTATTCGCAACGGTATCCGGTCCGGCGCGTGGAAAGGACCACCTTGCTGATTGACGGAGATTATGTCGTTACCCTCGATCAGATTGAGTCGGAGAAACCGCTTGCCGCCTCCTGGCAGGTTTACGCGTGTCCCGATGCCAAAAAAATGGACCGGCTGGTCAAAGTGCGCACTCCGCAAGGGCCGTCGCTTTCCCTGCTGCCCGAAGATGCGTCCACGCTGAACCTGGAGCCATGTCCTGGTTTTCCATGCCATCCCAACACCGGCTCCGCGCGGGTCAGTTGGTCCTGGAAGACCGACGGCCGCATGAGAGCTACGTTGCTTTATCCGGAAAATGGACGTCTGATCGGGACCGTTGAGGATTCATGGGAAGGCGGTTTTCTGCCTGCGCCACCGCTGCAGACGGGACTTGATGGGGAGGATTTTTCAGAGGTTCCCAAGGAACAATTCCTCCATCCATGCGCCAAAGGCACATGGCGTGAGGTGGTTGAGGCATTGGCGGCTGCGCCGCCGGAACGTTTCCGCTGGTTCCGTTTGCGCGCCGTCGTCCCTTCTGACGCAACGATGTTGCGGTTGCTGGTCCCAGCGCAACCGGCGCGGGTTTGGCTGAATGGTCATCCGTTGGCCCGTCCTTATGGACCGATGGAAAGCGCCTTGATCCTGCCGTATTCAATCCGCGTGACGGTGGGACAGAACATCGAAATCTTGGTCGTAATGCGTCCGGATCGAGGACAGCTTCTTGTTGAACCAGGGCGGTGGTATGCTGATGCCCAGGAAAGGTCGCTGCTCCTTCGTCACATGAATGACGGCAATCATTGGTCCATTTTCAGAGAAGACGGCAGGGGGCCGCCGCCGGTCGTGGAAATCATGGATGCCGCAGCCGCCAGGCAACAAGGCATTGCGACTGATGCGCGATTCCTGTTGCGCATGGCCAACGGGCACGTCTATGTCCTGCACGCAACCCGGGTGATGATCGGCGGGTTGCAGCCATTGGATGGCGGGGCGCCTGTGCACGCCCACTGGGATGGTCGGTTGTGGAACACAACGGATGTTTGCGTGCCGGGTTCTGTGACAAAAAATCCAGATCCGCATCCTGCGGTCCGGTTTAAGTTCAGTGGGGAGCCGGTCGGCATCGCGCCGTCAGCCTCGCCGGGCGCGCGGGTGGCGGCTGTGTTTCAGGAAAATAAAATCGAAGCCTTGATTGGATATTTACAGGACGAGGATTTCCGGGTTCGAATGACCGCCGCCGAGAGATTGGGCAACACAGGGTCCCGGGAAGCCGTTCCCGCTCTTTCCCGGTTGCTCGCAAAAGAACTTGCCCAGGACCTTTATCCAACGGTTCCCCAAGCCGTTGAGGCGCGTTCCTGGGAGGACGAGATGTTGGCTGTGGGCAAGGTAGCCGGCGTTGCGCGTTACCGGGTTGTTCAATCCGCCTTGATGGCGCTGCTTCAACTGAACGCGCCGATGGCAGCGGAGTTCGCTCGCGGCATGCTTCAGGACCTGCGGCATTTCTACCCCGTGCATCATCTTGCCTGTAAAACGCTGGGCGTCTTGGGGACCGAAAAAGATGTCGCGCTGCTGGAGCAATGGCTGCACTATCCTGAGGTTAATACTCAGATGGCTGCCAAAGAGGCCATTGCTCGACTTCGCCAGCGACAGTGAGCGCCATCCTAACCAAGCGTATGAACCGGAAGATTTTTTGTGATGAAAAAGAAAATGATGTTTAAGTGCTTGAGCACGGACGCACCCGGTTTGCAACTGCCGACAACGATGAAAGCCATCGCCATAGGCCGGAAAAAGGCCTGGCTCGTGGATCAACCCGTCCCGATGCCGCAGAGCAACGAAGTGGTCGTCAAGCTTCACGTCAGCCTGATCTGCGGCAGCAATATGGCCGGATTCTTCTCGGAGGGCGAACACATCAACAACGGTCACGAAGGCGCGGGCGAAGTCGTGGCCGTGGCCCATAGCCACCGGCTGAAACCGGGCGATCGCGTCGCTCTCGCCCCGTTGAACGCTTGCGGTAAATGCGCCGATTGCCTGGCCGGTGACGTGATTTTCTGCAAGCAGCGTCCGCCGATCCACGGCAACTTTGCCCAATATACCCGGGTGGCCGATGTCATGTGCACCGTTCTGCCGGATGGCATCGATTACCTCCTTGGCTCGCTGCTGGGGTGCGGCCTGGGCCCGGCTTACGAAGGGATTCGAAGCGTCGGACTGACGGCGTTTGATACGCTCCTGATCACGGGGCTTGGTCCGGTGGGGATGGGGGCGGTCGCCCTGGCCGCGTTCATGGGCGCAGAAATCATTGCGATTGATCCCGAAAAGTGCAGACGCGATCGCGCCGCTCAACTTGGCGCGGCAATTGTCTTGGATGGCAGCGATCCGCAGATCAAGCCCAAGATCATGGAGGCGACTCGAGGCCGCGGGATCAAGAAAGGCATTGATTGCACGGGCAAGGAACCGGCGGAACGGTTGCTGATTGATCTGGCGGCCACCCGCGCGAAGCTGGCCTTTGTTGGAGAAAACGCGGGCACGATTTCCATTTCGCCGAGCAAAGACTTTATTCGCAAGGGCCTGACGCTGAGCGGCTGCTGGCATATGAATATGAACGACATGCCGCGTTTGATCGAGTTCCTGCAACGCGCTCCCGACAGGGCGGGCAAACTGATCACTCACCAGTTTGGATTCAGCGAGGCGCAGAAGGCGTTTGATCGGTTTGCCTCCAGGCAGTGCTCGAAAGTCGCGCTATTACCGTGGAAATGAAATGATGAAAACCTAAGGAAAGATGCGCATTGGCATGATCGGCGACGGCAGGTTCGGCCATGATCACGTGAATCCGCCCCGCCATGGCGGGGCGGAAAGCTGAGCAGTTACCCGATGGGAATGCCTGACGCCGTTCATCTGGCGCGAGGATCGAAGGCGCGGCGCAGGGCTTCGCCCAGGAGGTTGAGCG
>JACQHZ010000057.1 GCA_016198745.1 Verrucomicrobiota bacterium | reverse complement strand
TCCGGAAAACAAGATTTCAATCTTTAGTAGTACAAGTGTGAAAAAAGCGCGGAAGACCGGAACCCCAGCGGGGCTGGCCGCCAAAATCGGGGTTCATAGCCGAGAAGCTCCTTGCACTTCGTATCGCAAATAGGTTGGCATGCCCAATGCTATTGGTTGGCCCGTTGGTTCAAGATTGCGTTGAGTGTTGCGAATGATGTTCATTCAATTTTGAATGAGGACAAAGCTACCGCAGCCCGCCAGTGCGCGCGGCACTGCAAGCTTCCTTCCATAAAAAGGCGCCCTCCACATCTCGATAACGCCCAAGTGTATCCGGTTTGTTTTCCTCCTTGATGCGGCATTTTGAATCTGAAATCCGCCGGTCATCCTGTCAAGGCAATACGCAACTATTCAGGTTGCCAGTTACCCATTTTCCATGGGACGCCTCTGGATGAGAATCTTGGGTGGTTTCCGCGCGGAAACCCGTCCGATTTGCGGGACGGCGATGTCACGCACCAGGTGAGCGGGGACCACGCGGTCGTCAAGGGGCGGGCGGCGCAGATGACGCCGGATGTTGCGCAGAAACCGCACCATGCCGAAGGCGCGCGCTTTGGCTTGGTACAAGGCCAGGCGGTTGAGCGCGCGTTGTGAGGCATAACCTCCTTCGGGGAGCGCTTGATGCAACAAGAGGGCAAGGTCGAGCAATTGCCCCAGTTGTTCCCGGTCTCCGACGGCATCGCGTTTGATCCGGTCCCACGCCTCGTGCAAACGGGGTGGGTGGAAGGCCAGTTCGTAGGCGCACTGCAGCCGCTCGCGTTCGGTCATGGACCTCCTCCGAGCCATTGATTCAAGTCGCTTTTCAAGCTCTCCAGGTTTTCCCGAACCAAAGAATCGCAATCAAACGGCGGCGGCAACTGGCCGGCCGCCTTGGCGATGGCGCTGAATTCCACCTTTGCTCGCTGGCAGACGTATTGAACGTCCGCACGGTCAATCGAGTCATAACGGATCAGTTTGCTGGCGATCAACTGAGGCAATGCGACGGTTTTGACACGCAGACGGCGACCCGCCCACAACAACATTTCCGTGGCGGCATCCGGTTTGGGCAAGCATAACCGCAGGGCAGGAACCCACTCGATGTGGTCGCCCGAATACATCTCGTCCGGATTGATGGGCAGGCCGGCTTGAGCGGCCGCCTTCTGCAATCCGACGAAGTCTGCCTGCGAGTAGGGCGCCGCGACGTCAATGTCCACGCTGATGCGTTCGGGTTCGTCCATCAGAATGAAGGCTGCGCTGCCATAAACGCAGAGCGTGGCATCGTTCTCCATCGCTCGGTCCATTTGTTCCAGGTAGGAGAGCAATTCCTGTTTGTTCATGCGACCGCAGAATAAGCGGCTGACGGTGTTCCTTCAAGCACACAACGGCGCATGGATCATTGCCCTCTTTCATTTATTCTCGCTACACCCCTATTTGATCGGCGGATTTGCCGTCCAATCGTAACCAATTTCGCGGTCATCATGCGGGATGCGCCCTTCGTCAGCGGGATTATAGACGTTGGAGGTGATGTAAAACAGGTGCGCCGGCCCGCTCAGACATTTGCAACCGTGCGCCACCCCCGGAGGAATTCGCACGATCACGGGAGGTTGATGATCGCCCATCAGAAATTCCATGGTCTCGCGGCGGGTGGGGGAATTCGGGCGCGTGTCGTGGAGGGCAACCTTGAGCACGCCGCCGACAACGTACCACCAGTCAATCTGCGACTTGTGGATGTGCCACGCCTTGGCGGCGCCCTGGTGCATGAGGGAATGGCTCCATTGGCCGAAGCCCTCCTTGAAGAAATCGTCGGTCACCCGAAGAATCTCCCGGAAGAAACCGCGTTCGTCGCGGTGCGTAACCAGTTCTTTGAAAACGATGCCTTCGATCATAATTTCCTGGCTGCTCAGGTTTGTTCAGGTTCAGGGTTCACGGTTGGCCTGTCTGCGTGCGGCCACGCACAGGCAGGCGGTTTTCAGGCTCAGTTCGTTCAACCTTGAACCCTGAACCGCTGAACTCTGAACCATGCTCGATTCTTCATATTTAGAACACGCTCTCAGCGGGTGGGCGCGTCTTTGCGGATGTAATAGCGGATGGTGTCGGCCAATCCTTCCTCAAATGTTCGCGTGGGGCGATACCCCAGGAGATTGCGGATTTTTTCAATGGAAGCGAATGAATGTTTGATGTCGCCCGGGCGTTCCGATTGGTGGACGGGGGCAATCCGGCTATTCAACACGGTGTTGATGCCATTCACAAGCTCCAACAGCGAGACCTGGCGCTGACATGCGCAGTTGAGGACCAATGGCGCGGTGGTCCGGACGGTGGCGGCCAGCAGATTGGCGTTCACCACGTCTTCCACAAAGATGAAATCGCGCGATTGCATTCCGTCGCCGAAGATTTGTGGCGACTGTCCCTTGAGCATGGCTTTGATGAAAAGGGGGATGACGGCGGAATACTGGGAGTTTGGATCCTGATGGGGACCGAAGACGTTGAAGTACCGCAAGGAAACGGTTGGAAGACCGTAGATGCGCGAGAAAACCTGCGCATATTTTTCGCCCGCCAATTTCGTGACCGCGTATGGGGAAAGGGGGTCCGGCGTCGCGCCCTCCTCGACAGGCAAAACGGCGGTGTCTCCATAAACGGAGGAGGAGGATGCAAAGACAAACCGCTTGACCTTTGCCTCATGGGCGGCCCTGAGCAGGTTGAGGGTTCCGCCAACATTGATTTCGTTGGCAGCGATGGGGTCCTGAATGGATCGCGGCACGGAGGCAAGCGCCGCATGATGCAGGACCGCGTCCACGCCATCAACCGCCTTTCGAACAATGCGCTCATCGCGGATATCGCCTTCGATCAGGTTGATCCTGTCCTGGAACTCCGCGATGTTTTCCCTTTTGCCCGTTGTAAAGTTGTCGAGAATGCAAACCGGTTCCTTTTGCTTGACGAGTTCCCGCACAATGTTTGAGCCTATAAAACCGGC
>JACQHZ010000056.1 GCA_016198745.1 Verrucomicrobiota bacterium | reverse complement strand
TTTCCACCCCTGTCCCCTATGGCGCGGACAGAGCCGCGCCCTCCAATTGCCGAAAGGCAGAATTTCACCCTATTGGATGCGGATAAGATTGGGCAGCCGATTTGCGTGTAAGGAGCAGGGGGTGGGGGCGGCAGCCCCCACGCGAAATTTTCACAACCCCTTTACATCCTTGCCGTGAATGAACCAATGCAACAGGAGGTCGGCGGTCTTTTCTTGCAAGGCATGCGTGCCGGTGCGGGCGGCGGCGAGTTCGGCGAAGCGTTCCTGGGCTTTGTTGAGCCGGTTTTTGATTTGCTCCGCGCATTTCGCGCAATCGCCGCTGCTGTTTGGCACATCCACCCGGCCGCGGATTTCGAGTTTGGCCAACTCCGCCGCCAATGCAGCTTGTTCGGCGCTGCCATAACTGACCTGGCGGAATCCTCCGCCCGACTCAAACATGACGTCGGCTGGATGGAACATGTCTTCGGCGCCAAGCGGTTTGGGTTTGCCATCGGGGATGTCAACGGTCTGAAGACCGTGAAATTGTGATTTGATCCACTCGCCGATGGACGGCCCCTTGTCATCAACGGCGAGTGAATCCCAAATGCTGCCAGCCAGATCAGCGGGTCCCAGGCGGCGTCCGTTGTTGTTTCCGGCGCGGTTGGCCATCGCCTGAATGTCCTGTGTTCTTTGATAGCGATAGTACCTGGCCGTCTCCAGGTAGAGCTCGTCCAGAAGCTTTCGGCGCGCTTCCTTGGCGCTCACGCCAAGGAGTTCAAGGATGCACTCGTCAAGCTCGCGTCGGTCTTCTTGAAGAAGTTCCCTGGGCAGTTCGGGCGGCGCGCGCAAGATTTCACGCATCTGTTGCTCGGAGTGGCATTGCAGAATCGCATTATCAACCAGGTGCGTGACCTTGCGCCGGCTGATTTTGTCAAGCGCAGCGCGCATCCGTTCCGCCAGCTTGGGCGAGACGCCTCGCGGATCGGGGATTTCCAGCAGAATCGTATCAACGACCTCGGTCTTTAACGTGCCTTCTGCTCCAGCGTAACGGCCATAGAAGTGCTTGAACAGCGCAACCACTGTGGAATTAAGACTGGCGGTCAACGCTACGGCCTCATCTTCGCTGAGTTGTGAGGTTGCGATATGGAAAAGGTTGTGATTGCAGACCAAACTGTCGGGATTTGCAGGAGCAATATGGCGATACTTCTGGGCCATCGGCCAAAAGACCGTGCCTGCTGTTACGGTGGTAAGGTCGTACCAGACGGGACGGGCGGCGCAGGTTGACCGCTGTGGTACAGGCACGGCTTTTGATTTCTTTGAGACGAACGTTTGCTTGGCCCCCCAGCGGATGTACTTGCCCGCGTAGGTCCTCGTCAGATTGGCGCGCGGTTCGTTCACCCAAAGCACGACGCGGTCGAGGTCTTTGGCGCGGATGACGGGGCGATCCACTTCCATGAGGCTGTGCACTTCGGGACGAAGATACCTTGTTTCCACGGGATGCAAGGTGTTGTCGCCGGCGCGGACGATTCGCACCGTGCCGTCCTCGATTTCGGCGCGCTTGCATGGCGTCATCACGCCGACATCGTTCCACGGCAGCCCGTCCGCCAGCTTTGCCTTGATCTCGTCGGTCACGTCGCGCGGCATGAAGAAGGCGTCACAGCCGCTCGTGATGCCTCTCTTCACCCTCGCAATCTCCCCCAGCTTCACAAATCGTTTGTCATAATCTCGGAGCAGGTTGAAGTAGAGGTCGGGAGCGCGCAAAAACCGTCCCCATTTGCCGGCCACGTAATCCTGTCCGATCTGGTACATCGCGGCAACTTCTTTCACAACCGGAGGATCATCCTTTTCCTCATTGTCTTCCCCGGTCTCATCCACTCCCCCCTCGCCGAGCAGTGCCCCGGCCTTCACGCCCTCTTCCCACAATTGCGCCTGCGGCACGGGAATGATGCGCAGTTGTTCGTCAGAATGTCGCGCAGCGGTTTGCAGGATGATTTGCCGCAACGCTTCCACGGCGTTCTGGCGGGCCGCCTCGTCGCCAAGCGGGCGCTTGCCGAGAATGTCTTTGACCGGTTTGAGCAACCGGACAAATTTCACGGAATTGGCCATGCGCGTTTTTTCGTCGCTGCAACGTTGCAGGATGGCGATGGCGGTCTTGACGCGGGCGTCTTGAAACCATGGTTCGTCCATGCTCTCCATGATTGCGAGGAGCTTGAAGTTCTTGAGAATCCAGCCTTGCAGGGCGAATCCATATTCGACATCCAGCCAACTGGACGATGTGAGGAACCCGAAATATCCATCATTCTTGAGCAACTTCGACGCGACGGGCCAGAAATAGCAGTGGAGATCGCTGCGTCCGGAAAGCTTCATCCCCGGCCACAGTTCCTTGCAAAGCTCTTGAAAATGCTCCTTTGTGTTTCGCAGACGAGCGTCGAACGATTCTTTGGTTTCGCCTTTGCCGCGCTTGAGTTCACTGCGTCGCAGAATGTGCTCCTGGCGCACGTAGGGCGGATTGCCAACCACCGCATCGAAATCGGGCAACGGAACAGGCGACTTGTCCTTTCCGCCGCTCGGCAGGTTCAAACCGGGTACAACGCAAAAGGCTTCACGCCGGCCGGGGACTTCAAAGAAATTCGACCGTGCGATGTAAGGATAGTTTTCTTCGTCTTCGATGTGTCGAGCTGCCAGATTGAGCGTCGCCAGATGGGCGGCAAAAAGAGCGATGTCACAGCCATAAATCTCCCGCAACAATTCTTGATGCGATTTCTGACGGTCTTGATGTCGGCGGCCGCCCGCTTTCTGTTGGGAGAGCCATGCCTTTCGGTGATAGGCGCGCACGAGGAAGCTTCCGGAACCGCACGCCGGGTCCAGCATCACATCGCCGGCGCGCCGAATGCAAAAGGCATTGATGATGTCCACGATGTCTTCGTTGGTGAAGAACTGGCCGAACTTCTGGCGTTCTTCCGGTGCGATGAGTTTCTGGAAAATGCCGCCGATGATGTCATAGGGGATTTCCCGGAAATTGTACTCGCCGAGATTGGCGAACAACCCGCGCCATCCTTGACATGCCATGTCGGAGGCAAACACAAGCGCGCCGGACCAATCATTCACCTGCGGATAGAAAATCGGCTCGTAATCGCCGGTTTCCAGGACAGCTTGGTGGAATCGCGCGCGGAAATAATCGTAAATGCCCGCGTGGACGCGCCGCCCAGGACGGGGCATGGTCAGGCGATGCAGGTTGTCAGGGTACTTGGCCCGGATGGCTTCGTAGAAAATCGCGCGGTTGCAGAACACGTAGCATAGCGTGCGCGCGGCGCGCTCCAGGGCCGACTTCCAGTTCTCCGCGTCTTCAGGGTCGAAAGTCCAATTCATTTCCTCCGACATCCAGCCTTGAAGTCGCGCCGCAAAACCCCGGTCCTGCCGGCAGGCGGAAATGAGGTGGTCTCTTGTTCCAAGAACCGGCCAATCGAGGTGGCTTTCGAGCGAGCGAATGAAAATATCGTCGGGCGGAATGCCCCATTCTGAAACAAGCCCTTCGACAATCGCAGCAAGTTCCTGGAAAATTTTCGGGAGCAGTTGGTCCCGAATGTGCGCTTGAACGTCCGGTCGTCTGCAATCGGCGGGTGTGTTTACGTCTTCCATTTCAAGGGGCCAATCCCTGACGCGCCTCTGAATCATCGGGACGTTCCATCTGCTGCGGTCAAACAGCACGAATGTCTTGACGTTCCACGTGAAGAAGTAGGGCGCCTGGATGTTGTCCGCCTTGCTGAATGCATCCTGCATTAAAATCGGGTCATAAGGGCTTCGGCCTTCGGGAGTGCCTGGAAGTTTCACTTCACCGGTCAACACCGGCGTTTGGCTGCCCTTGCGGAAAATCCGCAGGTCATGGCGTTGATTGGTTCCTCTGCCGAATTCTTCAATGGCCGCCTTGCTGAATGGCCACTCCGGATGCGCTGCAAACAAGGCGTCAGCCCAGGATTTCACATCGCCGCAAAAGCTGATCTCGTGCAAACGCGCCTCATCCGATCTGGTCATGGACATGCACTATCACAACACGAGCGCGTTGACGAAAAAATTCGGGGTCTTATGAGTGCGTTGTCGGCAGACAGGCCGGACCAATCGGGTCGAACGATTTATAGACCAGTGTGAACTCCTGATGGCCGAGCGCCTCTGACGCCGTGGGCCGGCCTTGCGCGGCGCGGATCACGCAGTCGAAAATTTCTCGGCCTACATCGTCCAAAGTGGCGCTGCCTTCCGCAATCCGTCCCGCGTTGACGTCCATGTCATCGCGCATACGGCGGTAGGTTTCAGGATTGCCGCAGACCTTGATCACCGGGGAGACGGCGGCGCCTACAACCGCCCCCCGGCCTGTCGCGAAAAGGATCAGATGCGAGCCGCACGCGATCAACTCGCCGATCTCAGCCACGTCGCTGAGGTTCGGGAAACCGAAGCGAACCTCGCCGTCCGGCACCACATCCAGCAGGTACAAACCGCCGCGCGGCGGCACGTCGCCGGGCTTGATCAGCCCGGAGATGGGCGAGCGGCCGCCCTTGCTGTAGGAGCCCATTGATTTTTCCTCCTGCGTGGTCAGCCCTCCCTCGGCATTGCCGGGGGCGAAACTGCCGTGCGCAAGGGTCGCGTGGTATCGCGCCGCTTTTTCGACCGACGCAGCCAACTCGCGGCTCAAGGCGTCCGTCACTCCACGTCTGGAAAGCGCCGCTTCACAACCGATCATTTCGTTGGTTTCCTCGAAAATCGCCGCGGCGCCGCGACCGACCAGCAGATCGAAGGCGCGGCCGACGGCGGGATTGGCCGTGAAACCGCTCATGGCATCCGACCCGCCGCAGACCGTGCCGACAATCAATTCCGCGATTTTCATGGGGGCGCGCGGCGTGGAACCGAGGGTCTTGAGAGTGGACCTTACCCACTGCCGTCCCTGGTTGATGGTCTTGCGCGTTCCACCGGTCTGCTGGATCACCAGGGTGTGGACGGGACGACCGGAGTCCTGGATGGTTTTGAAAAGACCATCTCGATCCAAACTTTCACAGCCCAATGAGACCAGAAGAACCGCGCCGACGTTGGGATGCGTGCAGAGTTGGTGCATCATTCGAGACGCATAGGCATTGGGATAACAACCGCCAAAACCAATCAAATGCGCGTTTTGTTTCCGGAAAGGAAAGGCGATTTCGCGCGCCACATGATGCGCGCATTCGACCAGATACGCCACAACCAGGATGTTGCGGATGCCCTTGCGGCCGTCGGGACGGAGATAGGCGTTGATTTCAATGCCGCTGGACATAACTTTTCCTGCCCGCCCTCGCGTACGTTGGCAGGTAGTCGCTCTTCAGATTGTGGGTATGCACATGGTCGCCCGCGGAAATGTCGCGTGTGGCTGAACCGATCGCCGCCCCGTACTTGACCACTTTCTCACCGGCCGGAATGCCGCGCGCGGCGACTTTGTGTCCCAACGGAATTCGAATGGGCACGGGCACGGCCGCGCCGTTCACCAGGAAGGTTTCGCCTGCGTCAATGTCCGCCACGGCAACGAACACATTGTCCTCCGGTGAGATGAGCAGCAATCGGCGATCCGTCCTCGCGGTCTTGTTCTTGGATTCTTTTGTCATGTCGTCACACAAGGAAATCTCGCGATCCAGACAATGGGACGCGATTTTGCAGGAGGCGGCCACAATTGCGTCAGACTCTGGATGCGACTTGCAATCGTGCTCTTTTTCATGCTCAATGTCTAATAGGGCTTGGGCGAAAGGTCAAGAGCGCTGCGCTTTTGACCCCTGCCCATAAACCATTAAGAGCAGGCTCTAAAGGAGGATTCAACCATGTGCGCGCCATCCGGCAATATCCAGCGATTCGGCCAGGTCATTAAAATTCGACCGGCAACGAAGCAAAAGTACATCAAGTATCATGCGGCCGTCTGGCCGGACATCCTTCGGAAAATCCGGGATTGCAACATCCGCAATTATTCGATTTTTCTCAAGGACGACACCCTTTTCGCCTACTTCGAGTATGTCGGACGCGATTTCAAGGCCGACATGGCGAAGATGGCGGCGGACCCCAGGACCCAGGAATGGTGGAAGATCATGAAGCCGATGCAGAAGCCCGTTCCCACCCGGGCGAAAGGCGAATGGTGGGCGACGATGAAAGAGGTCTTTCACAACGACTGACAGCGTCCGTCGCCGATGCCGAGGCTGTCTTGTTTCGGGCTTGATTTTAAGGTCCAACGATGCCAGGATGCCCCCACGCTTGATTTTGACCGGGAGGAAAGCCCGGAAACGCAAGGGATTCGTTGCCCGCGTTTGTTGCGGGGGGCGAGATCAGCTTTTTCACAATGGCTACTCACGGAAAACAATTACAGCGTGATGGCGATGGCCGCAGCGCCGGCGCGCTGCAAAAACTCGATCGCATGAACAAGGCGCTGCGGCATCAGGAGCCGGACCGCGTGCCGATCAGCGATTTTTTCTGGAGTGGATTCATCAATCGCTGGCGCAAGGAACTCAACCTGCCCGACGACGCCAGTCCGTATTCCTATTACGACCTCGATTGGATCGTGACGATTCCCAACATGGACCCGCACATCAAGCCGTTCCAAACCATCCGGGAGGACGCTCAGGAGGTCGTGGTGAAGACCGGCTTTGAAACGACCTTGCGCAAGCGGTTTGACATGCCGATGCCCGAGCAGGAAAGTTGGGATACGGACACCATCGAGAAGTTGGAGGCGTTCGAGTTCGACGACCCAACGGATCGCCGGCGATTCTTCGAGGCCGGCGACAACCAGATTGCGGGCGTGGGTGATGGTTTCACGCGCAACAGCCCGCCGTGGGTGGATACGGTGAAATCGCTTCGTAAAGATTTCCCGGTCTACGGCAGCATGATCGAAGTGTCGGAATTCTTCACGCGCACCGTGGGCCAAATGAACACCTTGATGTGGTTGGGGGAATACCCGGACCGGATGGGGAAACAAATCCTCCGCATTGGTGAGTTCTATTTTCAATGCGCCAAGGCCGCCCTTGAGGCCGCGGACGGGTTGCTCGACGGGTTCGTCATCTGGGGCGATGTGGCATACCGGAATTCGATGTTTTTCTCGCCGGATTATTGGCGCAAGTACTACAAACCGGCGGTGAAGAAGATCATTGATCACTGTCACAAGCGGAAGCTGCCGGTCATCTACCACGGTTGCGGCAATGTAAATGCGATTCTCCCGGACTTCATCAAGATGAAGCTCGACGCATACAACCCGCTTGAAGCCAAAGCCGACCTCGACGCAGTCGAGTTGCGCCGCCGCTACGGTCACAAATTGGCGTTCTGCGGCAACAGCGACATGCAAATTTGGGAGGAAGGCGACCCGGCGAAGGTGCGGCGTGAAGTGTTGCGCAAACTGAACGCGGCCAAGGGCGGCGGCTTCATCTTCCAGTCAGATCACTCGGTCACCAGCAGTGTATCCGGCAAGACTTATGACGACATCGTGAAGCTCGTCCGGCAATACGGGAAGTACCCGATCAAACTCGGCGAGTTTGATGAAAAGGTGTGATGGAATCACGCTTGCGCGTTTGGCCGTGTGAAAAGCCACTGCCGGTACGGTTGTTCAACATCCCTCTCCGGTCGTCGTTTCTTCGATTCAATGTGAAACATCCGGTCCGGGTTGTGACCCGTCCTTCGGTTCTGTGGCAAGCACATCGAAGAACGCCTTGATGGCGGGTGACAGGACGCGGTTGCGCCGGGAAATGATCCCCAATGGACGGAATATCTCCTCGTCCGTGAAATCAATGCTCTTGAGCGTGTTGTTCCGAACCTCCTGGGTGACGGTGGAAAACGGCACCATGGAAACGCCGATGTCAATTTCCACCGCTCGTTTCAGCGTCTCGATGTTGTCGAACTCCATCACCTGTTCGACCGTGATCTTGTGTTTCTTGAAGATGGCATCCAGCGCCTTGCGCGTGGGAATGTCGGGATCGAAACCGACGAACTTGTGGCCGACAATCTGCTGGATCGGCATGGCGCGAAAGTTGGCGAGACGATGGCGCGGATGACAGATGAGAACCAGCCGGTCGCGGCGGAAGGGTTTGATCTCAAGGTGCGGTCTTTTCTCCGGAAAAGCGACCAAACCCAGGTCTGCGGCGTTTTCAAGCACGTCTTCATAGACCTGGTTCGAGCGGCGGTATTCCACGTGAACATTGACCAGGGGGAATTGCTTGAGGTACTGTTTGAGGAAGGGGGGCAACTCATGGAGGCCGATGCTGTAAACGGTCGCGATCCGCACCGAACCGGTGATCCGGCGGCTCATTTCCTGCAATTCGGCCATCAACCCGTTGAATGCATCCGTCAGGGTGCGGCTTCCCTCGTAGAACCGCCGCCCCTCCGGGGTGAGCGCGAATTCCTTTTTCCCGCGTTCCACCAGAAGGCATTTGAGGCGTCTTTCGAGTCCCGCCACCTGCTGGCTGACCGCCGACTGGGTGATCGAGTTCAACGCGCCCGATTTTGAAAAGCTGCGTGTTTCCACCAAATCGCGGAAAATCTTGAAAGTGGAAAGATTCATCTTATGGGAAGGAAGATTGAAATCAGCGCAGCTTATAAAAATCAAGCGGGATGTCCAGCCAAAGACGGCGCATGTTCCCGGCAGAACTTGAGATTGAAAAGAAGGCTTTATCCATCTAAACTTCAACGCGATTGAAAATTTCCCTCTTTGTTCCGTGCCTTGTGGACCAGTTGTTTCCGAATGTCGCCATCAGCGTCGTGAAGGTGCTCGAAGGCCTTGGGCATCAGGTTGATTACCCCGAAGGCCAGACCTGCTGCGGACAGCCGGCGTTCAATTCGGGGTATTGGAAGGAGGCGCGCGATGTCGCCGCCCGATTTCTCGATGTCTTTGCGGATGCCGAGACGATCGTCTGCCCTTCGGGTTCCTGTACGACCATGATCCGCGAATTTTATTTTGACCTCTTTCGCGACACAGCGGACTTCAAGGCATCCGCAGGGGTGGCGGCCAAGACGTTCGAGTTCACCGAGTTTCTGGCGCGCAAGCTCAACGTGGTTGATCTGGGCGCCAGATTTCCGGGCCGGGTTGTCTGGCATGACGCATGTCACGGTTTGCGCGGGCTTTGTTTGAAGGAGGAACCTCGCCGCCTCCTTCGCGCCGTTCGCGGCCTCGATCTGCTGGAGATGAAAGAGAGCGAAACCTGCTGCGGGTTCGGTGGCACATTCTCAATCAAGTTTCCAAACATTTCGACGGCAATGGATGACGTCAAGGTCGGATCAATCGAGGAGTGCGGCGCGGATTATGTTGCCAGCGCCGATTCGAGTTGCTTGATGCAAATTGGCGGTTTGCTCGAAAAACGCGGGTCGAAAGTGAAGACCATTCACATCGCCGAAATCCTCGCCTCGCGATGAGATTTCAAATTCCATGACGCACGCCTGTCAATTCATCCGTGATTCGGCGACGAAGGCCGCCGATCTTCGGCACCGGGCCGTCTTGCAAAAAGCGACCGGCACCTATGCGACGAAGGTTCAGGACACCAAGTCTCTTTTCATCGATTGGAGCTACGGCCGCGAACTGGCGCGACAGCGGAAATGGGAGGCCGTCAATGACCTCGCCTTCCATCTGGAGGAATTCGATCTGCGTGCGACCGCCCGGGGAATGACGGTTCATTGGGCGGAAAATGCCGCCGAAGCCCGTGAGATCATTCTGGGGCTGTGCAAAAGACATGGCGTTCGCAAGGTTGTGAAGTCGAAGTCCATGGTCACCGAGGAGATTCATCTCAACGATTTTCTTGAAGAAAACGGCGTCATTCCCGTGGAATCGGACCTGGGCGAGTACATCGTTCAGCTCCGTCATGAGCATCCCTATCACATTGTGACGCCCGTGATGCACCTGACCAAAGAGGACATTGACCTAACTTTCCACGAGAAACTCGGAACGCCCACCGGTTCCACCGCCGAGGATCTGACGCTGACTGCAAGGCGGGTGTTGCGCAACGAGTACCTGACCGCCGACATGGGAATCACGGGCGCCAATTTCATCATTGCCGAAACCGGCATGGTCTGCCTCACAGAAAACGAAGGCAATGCGCGTCTGAGTTCCTCGATGCCGCGCGTGCATCTGGCCATTTGCGGCATCGAAAAGGTGCTGCCGCGCCTTGATGACCTCGCCCTTTTTCTTCCCATGCTGGCCGTGTCGGGGACCGGCCAGCAGTTGACCTGTTACAACACCATGATCGGCGGCCCCCGGCAAACGACGGAGGTTGATGGTCCGGATGAGGTTCATGTCATTCTTCTCGATAATGGCCGCACGGAGCTTCTTGCGGACGCCGAGCAACGCGAGGCGCTGCACTGCATTCGTTGCGGCGCGTGCCTGAATGCCTGTCCCGTTTTCAAGAATATCGGCGGCCACGCCTACGGCACGACCTACCAGGGACCCATTGGATCGGTGATCACGCCGCACCTGAGAGGGTTGGAGGAATGGAAGCATCTCTCTTACGCTTCGTCGCTTTGCGGCGGTTGCGCGGAGGTCTGCCCCGTTCATATTGAGCTGCATCATCACCTCCTGCGCAATCGTCGCAACGCCGTGCAGACGAATGGTTCGGGCTGGCTGGAACAGATCAGCTTTCAGTTGTGGAGCTTTGCCATGCGAAACACGACCATCTATCGTGTCTGCGCTCTCCTTTCGCGTTTTGGACAAGGAATTTCCCGCCGGTTGGGGATCGAGGGAACCGCGCTCGATCCGCTTCAGCGATGGTCGAAGACGCGAGCCCTGCCCGAAATTCCCGCCCGGAGTTTCCACGATTGGTGGCATGAAAGAAACCAATGAACGCGCGCGCCAACATCCTTGACCGCATACGGTCCGCCCTCCGAAAGGAGTCGCGCCGCCCGGAACCGCCCACGCCCGGAACGCCCTTTTCGCCCATCGCCCCCGCCGATCTGATTCCGCGTTTTGAACGGGAATTGTTGGCCCTCAAAGCGGAATTTCATCGCGCCGCAAACTGGGGGGACGCGCATTCCTGGGTCAAGCACATCGCCGACCGGGACGAACTACGCCGGATCGCCGCTGCGCCGGACGCCGATGCCGCCGAAGCGGGGCAGGCCGTGCAAGCGCGCATGCTCACCGGGGCGGGCGATTGCGGCAAGTCCCTTGCCAATGTTGACCTGGGGATTTCGGGATGTGAGTGCGTGGTGGCACGGACGGGATCGGTGGTGCTCACGTCCCAATCGGGTTTTGGCCGCGCCCTCTCCGTGCTGCCGCCCGCGCATATTGTGGTCGCCCGTCGTTCGCAACTGGTCGCCGACCTCAACGACGCCTATCGCCTCCTGCAAACGCGGCACAGCAAACTCTGGCCCAGCATGATTACCATCATCACCGGCCCCAGTCGGACAGCGGACATCGAAAAAATCCTCGTCCTCGGCGCGCACGGCCCGCGCAAACTCTTCGTCCTGCTGTTGGACTTTTGATCCTCTAACCGGCATATTTCATCCCGTTGCGGCGGGATGAATTCACGGTTGAACAAATTCAATCTGGAAAGCGCCTGCCTGTGCGCCCGCCTGCTGCCGCGCGGGCAGGCGCAGAC
>JACQHZ010000090.1 GCA_016198745.1 Verrucomicrobiota bacterium | reverse complement strand
GCTGGAGACCTGTCTGCGTGCCGCACAGGCAGGTCAAGCTGGGGCTGGACCCCCCACGCGATCGGGGGGCAGGCGTGCACCTGGCGTTCATCATGGTGGCGGAACAGGTGGGCCATCAGCCGCCGAAACCGCCGCGGAAGCTGGACGCGGTCGGCCTTGTGGCGGAAGTGAAACGCTGGATTGCGCAAGGCCATCAAGTCTGGTGCGTGCAGGAGGCCTGTGGCTTCGGATTCACGTTGCATCGGCAACTGGAGGCGGTCGGAGCGCACTCCCTGGTGATCACGCCGCAGGCGCTGGGCGACCGGCGGAAGACGGATCGGTTGGATGCCAGCCAACTCTTACGCTACCTCAGTCGCTATGTGGACGGCCAGCGCGATGAGTTGCGGCCGATCCCCCTTCCAGGGGGATTTTGCTCCGATTCGCATTCCGAAGGCGGAGGAGGAACAACGGCGTGAGGTCGGGCGGCGGCGGGAGTTTTTTCTACGGCAGGTGCGTCGCCTGGCGAACCGGGGGCTGGCGCTGCGGATCCAACGGGAACACCAGGGTGACGGCGCTCTATCGCTCCTTATTGCTCTGCCACCAAAGCTCGATGCCGTTTAACAGCGTCTTGGTTGCGTCCGCCATTGCCGCTCGGCGATCAGGCCAGGGAATTTTATCCACCAGCCTCCCCACTAAATCAACGACAACACCGGGAATCTCGTTTTGTTCCAGAATCGATATTTTCATGTCAAAGCCTTCTTTATTGGTGTACATGATCATATCGTAAAACGGTATTTTAGCAATTACTATTTCCCTTACAAGGACGCAGGCGAAGAAACAGAAGCCAACATCTTCGCGGCGGAGCTTCTGATGCCCGATTTCCTTTTCAAGTTGCGTCCGCAGGGGCAGCGTCCCTCTTTGGCTCTTTTGGATACTCTGGCTTCTGATTTTTCCACAAGCCTGTTGGCCACGGCATTCCAGTATGTGACGCACACAAGCGAGCAGGTTGCGCTTGTCGTGAGCCACTGCGACCAGATCAAATGGTTCCACCGATCAAAAGACTTCTGGCCTTGGATCCGTACGGGCAAAATCCACCCGCATTCAGCGGCTGGTGAACGGTTGGACGGGAAGGCGGATGACACTCGTCGGATGGTTCGTACGCCGGCCTATGCTTGGCTGGTCGATTTCGAAAATGACAGCAGGCACGACATCATGGAGGATAGCCGCTATCTGGAATGGTATGAGAGAACCGTCACCCTGCTTTGGCTTGAAGAAGATCTGAACGAATAGCCCATCTGGATTGACTGCACGGCGCCAAGATTATTCAGAACATGCCGACGGTGTCTGCCCGCGTGCGGGTGAGGCGAAAACCAGGGCAGGAACAGTTCAGATGAGCCAGGGAAGACCGGCTTCCCGGCACTTTTTTTGAGCTTCATATTCTGCTACGAAGCGCTGGCGGGCTTTCTTCGTCAGAATGGCCACAAGCCGGGTCTGGAGGTTGCGGACATAGTTCTCGTATCCCTTCACCGTCTTGAAGATGTGGATCATCTCTTTCGGAACTGCGGTTTCCCCAAGGCCGCGTAGTTGCGCGTAGAGGAAACTGCTTGACGGATTCGCCCAGTATTTCCGCCAACGTTCCATTTTTGGGTGCGTCTCCGGAACCCATTTCCGGCTCGGGTTTTGGTTCCATAAGCACGCCGGGTCCGAACAAAGACGGTTCGTTTTTCTCGGCTTCGCCCATCATCTTCACTTGCTCACGCAGGCATGCAAGCACATCCGGCAGGAGATTCCATCGGAATCGCACGCCACGCTTCGTTGGCCCTTGGTAGGCCGGTGAGTCCACGAACTCGCGCACATCCACAGCGGGAAGTCCGTTTTCGTTTTCCGAAGGAAGCGTGGCAATTTTGATGTGCTCCGTTCCGCTCTTCGGCAGGCGCCCGAACTCGTGTTCCTCTTGTGGCGGAATGGACTGCTCCAGTTTGGTGAGAACGCTTGTGAGTTCGCGCAGAATCTTGTTGTTCATTACCAGGCCGGACTTGGTCGGTCCCTTATACTTTTGTGTGGCGACAAACTTGCGAACGCTGGCAAAGAATCGTCCGCGCCACTCGCTCATGCTGAAAATGAGCCTGGAGCTTTCGCCGAGCGCAATTTCGCCTATGGTTTGATCCGCCATGTCGTCCTCATCAATCGCTCAAAATTTTCGGCAACCGAAATCGGTCGAAGGCCGCCTGGGTCAGTCGCTCCGCCACGGACACGTCGAGCGTCCGACGGTAATACGCCTCGTAGAGGGTCTTCCGCAGGTCGCGCAGGTAGCTTTCGTAATTCGCCACCGTGCGGGTGATTTCAACCGGCTTCGCCGGCAGCGCGGCTATCGTCTGCCCGGCCTGCTGGCAATAGACGATGAACTTGCCTTCTGCCGGATTCTTGACATGCCGGACACACCCCAAACCGTCCGCGTACAAGCCCATGGCGATCGGCGTGACATCCAATCGTAGCGGTTTGTCCGGCAATACGACTTCGACTCTTTTGTCCTTCGCCGCGTATACGGATAGGAAATCATCCGGGAACTTTCGCGGTCCTTGGGGTAGGACTTCATCGAGGACTTCCTGAAAGCTCTCCTTTTCCGCCTTGGCCCTGCGCGCCTTGGTTTTCCGCATTTTTCCCCGTTGTTCGCCCAGGCCGATCCGTTCGCGGACCAGTTCGCACAACGCCTCGTAGATCGGTTTCAAGTGCTGCTTCGAGTCCAGCCCGATTGCGGTCAGAATCGCCGCGTCCAACGCCTGACGGTCCTTCTGTTTCACCTCCTCGAACACGCTCCCAATCTCGCGAGTGCAGAGCGCCTCGAAGGCTGTTGTGATGGCGTTCTTCTGATCCGCCGTGGCTTTGCGAAGGTCGGGGACGGAGAGATAATCGCGGGCGTCTTCAACCTTGAGTTCCAGAACACCGTCACCAAGCGTCACACGGCCAAAGACTTCGCATCCAAGGCCGAACACTGAGGAGTTCAAGAGGGCCGCCAGCGCCTTGTTTCCTAATTGCGTTCCAGGCTCCAGGTAGTAAAGGCGGCAATCCGGAATCAGATCGACTGTGGAGTATCTGTGTGCGTGGCGGTCACCGAAGGTTTGTCCGAAGAACACTTGCCCGATATTGGTTTCCGTATTGGGCAGCGCATACCACCCGGGTTCACGCTTCGCCACCCACGTTCCTTCCGGCCACGGGAGACCTTGAAACTCGCCGCGCTCGTAGGTCTGCTTCTCGCCCCATTCGATGTACTTGAGAGCGCCCTTGTGACCAACCTTCTTGAGTTCCGCCTTGGACTG
>JACQHZ010000003.1 GCA_016198745.1 Verrucomicrobiota bacterium | reverse complement strand
TTGCCGGAGCCGGTGGGTCCTGTCACCAACAGGATGCCGTCGGGCAGGGCCAGCAGGCGTTCAAATGTGGCTTGGTCGTCGCTCAGAAATCCGAGTTCGCCCAAACCGAGCTTCAAACCCTCCTTGTCCAGGATTCGCATGACAATGCTTTCGCCATGGCTTGTCGGGACCGTGGAAACACGCAGGTCAATGTCACGTCCAACCACGTGCACCTGGATGCGGCCGTCCTGCGGCAGCCGTTTCTCGGCGATGCTCAGATTGGCCATGATCTTGATGCGGCTGAGGATGGATGCCTGAAGGCGCTTGGGCGGATTGTCGATCTCCTGCATCTCGCCATCGATGCGGAACCGCACGCGCAAACGTTTGTCGAGCGGCTCGATGTGGATGTCGCTTGCCCGGGAGCGGTATGCGTTGGTGATCATCAAGTGCACCAGTTTGATGATGGGCGCGTCTTCTTCGGTTTCTTCGCTGACGTCACCGGGCAGAGGGGCCACGCCGACCTGGATGTCCCCTTCGGTGATTTCCTGCAGCATCTTATCGACTGTTTCCTCGGCCCCGCCGTAGTAACGGGCCAATGCTTCTTCAATCTCCTCCTTCGGGGCAACCATGGGTTCGATCTCGCACTTGAGGGCGTACTGAAGGCTGTCGACCAATTCCAGGTCGGTGGGATCGCTGATGGCAATGGCAATGGAACCGTTGTGCCGAAAGACCGGAACCACCTTGTACCGTTTCGCAATATGCGCGGGCACACAGTCAATCACCTCTTGCGGGATCGTCTGATTGGTGATCGAAACCGTTTCCATCCCGGCGTGGCTTGCCAACGCTTGCATCACTTGATGCCGGCTGACGGCATCCTGCGCAATCAAAGTATCCAACACTCCCTTGCCGTTGCCCGCCGCAGCTTCACGGGCGGTCTCCACTTGCTCGCGTGTGACAAGCCCCACATCTTTCAAAACGTCAAGAATGTAGTTGTCGGAGGCAGGCATGGTGTTATCACTGTTAATCTAGTCAATTCTTGCAACCCGGTCAACCTCAAAAACAAGAAAACCGCTTGTTCTCCTTCTGCAAACGAAGTACGCTGGAACGAATGAAACTGCTTGTCACGGGTGGATGCGGCTTTATCGGCAGTCATTTCGTCCGTCTGGCGCTGGCCAGGCATCGTGACATCCGTCTGGTAAACGTGGATCGTCTGACTTATGCGGGACGAGGGCGGAATCTTGCCGACATCGAGCGTGATTCGCGTTACTGTTTCCTGAAGGCCGATGTCGCTTCGTCGGCGATGTTTCAGATTCTGCACCGGCACCGTCCCGATGCCGTGGTGAACTTCGCCGCCGAAAGCCATGTGGACCGCAGCATTCATTGCGCCGCTGACTTTCTGAAAACCAACACCCTGGGTGTGCAAAACCTTTTGGATGCCGCTCGCGCTGCCGGTGTCCGGCGATTTGTGCAAATCTCAACCGACGAAGTGTATGGGTCCATTTCCGGCAGTGGTCGCGCCCGTGAAAATGCCCCCCTGTTGCCGAGTTCCCCTTATTCCGCCAGCAAAGCGGCGGCCGACCTCTGCTGTCTTGCCGCCCATCGCACGCACGGGCAGGACGCGGTGATCACACGGTGCACCAACAACTACGGGCCGTATCAATTTCCCGAAAAAATGATCCCGCTGATGATCACCAATGCGTTGCACGACATCCCGTTGCCCGTTTACGGGGATGGACAACAGCGACGGGACTGGATTCACGTTGAGGATCATTGCCGCGGCATTTTCCTCGCGTTGGAAAAGGGGACGGCGGGCGGGATTTACAACTTTGGGATGGGGTCCGAACCTCCCAACCTGATGATCGTGCTCGAGATCCTGAAAATCCTCGGCAAATCAGAAACGCTGATCCGACATGTCAAGGATCGTCCCGGTCATGATCGGCGTTATGCGGTGGACACAACCAAAGCCAGAAAAGAACTGGGCTGGACTCCACTGATGAATTTCGAAAGGGGCCTTGCGGCCACGGTAGAATGGTACCGTGAAAACACCGCTTGGTGGCTGCGACTCAAGGACGCCGCCTTTCGAAAATTCTACCGGCAAAACTACGGGCGTCCGTCGTGACTGCCTCCGCATTGAACCGGCAACATTCTGAAACCTTTGTTTCTCCATGAACCACAAACCCATGAAAGGCATTGTCCTCGCGGGCGGTCTTGGCACTCGATTGCGCCCGCTCACGCGAATCACCAACAAACATCTGCTGCCGGTTTACGACAAGCCGATGATTTTCTATCCCATTCAAACCTTGGTGGACGCCGGCATTCGCGACGTGCTGGTTGTCACCGGCGGCAACAACGCGGGCGATTTCCTGCGTCTGATTGGAAACGGAAAAGATTTCGGACTCGACCACATGAACTATGCCTACCAGGAGGGCGAGGGCGGCATCGCCCAGGCCCTCGGCCTGGCTGAACCGTTCGCCAAAGGGCATCGTATCATCGTAATCCTGGGGGATAATGTGATCGAAAAAGGCATCGCCGCCGGCATCGCCAGGTTCAATCGTCAGACGGAGGGCGCGCTGGTCTATCTGAAGAAAATGAAAGATCCGCGGCCCTACGGCGTGCCTGTATTCAAGGATGGACGGATCATTCGCATCGAAGAAAAACCGAAGACTCCCAGATCGAGTTTTGCCGTGATCGGAGTTTATATGTACGACGCGACCGTCTTCGACCTGATCCGCAATCTCAAACCGTCAGGCCGCGGCGAACTGGAGGTGACCGATTTGAACAACGCCTATTTGGAACGCGGTCAGCTTCACCACCAAATCCTTGATGGCTGGTGGGCAGACGCCGGCGAATCGCACGAAGGCCTCCTGGAGGCCAACCTGATCGTGGCTCGCACATTGCGGCGGAAAAATGCGCGCGATTGAGCGCCATCTCTTCGTGCCCGTTTTCTTTGCCCCTGCGCCCGCCGGAAGAAGGGCGGGCGAAAATCTTCTTGCTCCAAGCCGCCTCTTGCAGTTTATTCTGGCCTGTTGGAACCCATGCGCCGCGAATGCGAATGCGTTCGAAGCGGACCGCCTGCTCCTGACGCCGATGAATCTGCTTGCGTCGGGCAACGGGAACCCACCCTATGGAACAAACCGAACCCAAAGCGCCCGCCGCATCAGAGGCACAAGCCGGGGCGGAAGCTCATGCGTGGCTTGAGCTCAAGACCGGGGAAAAAATCCCCGTCTCGCAAAGCATCACGCTGGGACGTTCAAAGAGGTGTTCTTACACCTTTCAGGATGCCCAGGTTTCCCGCGAGCACGTCAGGATTGAATTGCAAGGGGAAGGCGTTTATCGGCTGACCGATCTTGAAAGCACGCACGGCACGAAGTTGAATCGCCAGCGTGTTGACAAGCCGGTTCTGCTTCACAACGGCGATCAGATTGAAATCGGCCCCTATACCCTGACGTTCGTCAAGGAAACCAAGCCTTCAAAAGCAAGCGAACCGGCTTCGGATGACATCGAAGCAACCTTGCCCTTCTCTCCTCCCAAGGCCTGCTGGTTTTTAATCCTTGATATCATTGAACCCGGCGGTCCCGGCAAGGCAAAAGCGCCCGACACCCACTTGCGTCTGTTGGGCGGCTGGATTTCACGATCAAAGCAGACCATCGATCGGCATGGCGGCGTTCTCAGCAAAGCGGCGGGATCGGGCCTGTTTGCGCACTGGCTCAGTCAATCCAGCGCGCAGGACGAGCATTTCGCCTATTGTTTGAAGGAGTTCCGGACCATTCAGGCCCTGAAATCGCCTCCCTTCCGCCTCATCGTGCACTATGGCGATGCGAGTGTCGAAGGAGACGAAGGCGCGAAACAGCAAAGGTTAAAGGGGCTGGATGTTGATTTTACCTTCCAAATGGCCAAACTCTCCGCCCGATTGGAACAGGACTGCCTTTTCAGCAAGGCGGCGGAGCAACGCCTGGTGCGATATTGTCAACTGGAGTATTTCGGAGAACACGCCTTTCCGGACAACAAAACTCCCCATGCCTTTTTTACCATTGGCAAAAAATAACGTTTCCAAGATCACCTCTTTCAACACCGGATTCCCATGATCACACACATCCAACATCATTTCATCCGTTTCCTGTTGCCGTTTGCGGCCACGGTTGTTGCCGTCGTCTTCCAGAGCCACCCGGTTCGAGGCGCTTCTGAATCCGCCGCCCAACAACCGCCTCCGGCTGAGATGGAAACCAATGTCCGAACCATGTTGCGCAAGTCCGGTTACGAGAAAATGGCCGATGACCCGGATTTTCTGCAAGGCCTGAGGTACATGCTCAACAAGCACTCCAAACCACCGGCTGCCGCGTCAACCACTCCGTCCTCATCTGAAGCGCCCGCGCCGGCATCTTCCAAGGCGGCCGCGTCCTCGACATCCGCCTCCTCCGACGAGGGGGGGGCCGCTTCCTCAAAAGGAGGAACGTCCAAGCCGCCACCGGCTTCGGCCGCGCAAACGACCGCCGCCTCCACGGAGACATCACCACCCGAAAGCGCCCCACCCGCACCCAAGGCGGCCGCATCCAAACCGGCGGCTGCGACAACGGTTGCGTCCGCCAAACCGAGCGCCCCTTCCACCGCAACAACATCCGCGTCGCCCGCCGAACCGCCCGCGCCCAAGGCCAAGGAAACCAAATCGGAACCGAAGCACGCGACATCGGCGCCAACCGGAAAGTTGACGGCGCGCGAGATCATGGACAAGCAAAAGGCGCGGCACGAGGCGGCTGCCGAATTCGAGCGCATAAAAATGGTACTGGTGGACAGCGGCGGCAGCAAGGAGGAGCGGACGCTGGTTCGTTACTTGAAAAAGAGCGGCGAGGGATTGTTCAAATACTTGATTCGCTTCGAAGGCCCGCCGGACATCAGGGGCGTGGTGCTGATGACCGAGCAAAAGAGCGGCGGCACAGACGACCAGTTCCTTTACATGCCGGCGCAGGGACCAAAGCTCAAGCGCATCGCGAGCGGCAACAAGAGGAACGCCTTCATGGGCACCGATTTCGCCTTTGAAGACCTGCGCAGCGAAAAACTCGATGATCACCAGTACGATCTGTTGCGCGAGGAAACCCTGGAAAAAGGGGAGGCGTGTTATGTCATCGAAGCGAAACCCGGCAACGAAGAAGAGGCAAAATCCACCGGCTACAGCAAGCGCGTTTGCTTCATTCAAAAGGACACCCTGGTCACCCTCAAGACCGAATATTTCGACAAATCGGACAAACTGCTCAAGACCGCGACCTCCTACGACATCGAATCGGTGCACGGAGACATGATGCGGGCGGGCAAGGTGTTGATGACGCACCACCAGAACAAACACAAGACCCTCATGGGCAGCGTGGAACGGGATGTCTCCTCGCCGATTGCGGACGAGATATTCACCGAGCGATCGGTGTTGAATTTCAAATGAGATCGGGCGATGCTGTTGCCTGTGAGAAACGTGAAATGTTTGTTTTGTCGCGGCACAAGCGTGTAACATGAAAAAACTTTTCCTGTTAAGCTACGATCATCCGTGGATGGTCTTATGCCTTGTGGTTTTGCTGACGGGCATCAGCGGCATTTTCGCGCTCCGCTTGCGGGTGGATGTCTCGATGGATGCGTTGATCCCGATGGCCAGCTCCAAGATCGAGGGCTATGAAAAGGCCAAGAAACTGTTCGGTTCCGACGTGGTCGCGGGCGTTTATGTCAAAGACCCGGCCTTGTTCACGGTGGCCAGGCTTCAGGTTCTTCGGCAAGTATATGACGACCTGATCAAGATCGATGGGGTGGAGAAAACCGAGAGCCTTTTCACCATCAACAACATTCGAAACGACGGCGGGGCGATCGACACCAACCCCTTGTTGGATTCCCTCCCCGCGACCGAAGATGAAGCGGCGCAGAAGAAAAAACATGCGCTTGATAATCCCCTGATTCGCGGCCGGTTGGTCTCGCTCAACGGCCAGTCCACGATCATCACTCTTTACCTGGCCGACACGAAGCAGGATCCGAAATTTTCCAAGAACGTCCATGATGCCATCGAAGCCGTGTTGGATCGTCATGTCGGCAAGTGCGCGGAAGCGCCATGGTGGCGCCGTGCTCCCGATCAGCATCACAGCGGCAAGCTCGATGATGTGTTCCAGATCGGGGCGCCCTTCGTCGAGACCTCGATGACCGATTATCTGTTGAATGACCAGGTCCTGCTGCTTCCCATTTCGGCGCTGGTGTTGCTTCTTTTCATCGGCTATTCGCTGAATTCCTATCTGTCCGCCGTCGTCCCTCTGAGCAATGCGATGGTCAGCACCTTCTGGACCGGCGCAGTCATGTATTGGCTGGGGTTGCCGATCAATTTCCTGACCTACACCATCCCCGCCATGATGATCGTCATCGGGTCGTTGGAAGACATCCATATCGTGGCGGCGTTCCTTGAGGCGCGTCGGGAAACCGGCGATTCCCGGGAAGCCGTCGGGTTGATCGGCCGCCGCCTGGGCATGATCATGATCTGCACTTCGTTGACCACGATCATCGGGTTTGGCTCCAACGCGTTCACCGACCTGCCGGCGATGTATGCGTTCGGAATCGGCTCGGCGATTGCCATGACGTTTAATTTCCTGGCCACGATCCTCATGGCGCCGGCCTACCTGCGAATCCTGGGGAGCCGCATCCGCCATGGCGAACAGCACAGCGAAGGAAAACAACAGAACTGGGCGGAGCAAGTGTCTGGCCAACTGGGGAAGTTCGTCATTCACAGCCTGATTTATCATCCCCAACGCATGTATTTGGGTCTGTGCGTGTGTTTGATCCCCGCCGCCTTTTTCATGTTCAAAATAGAGCTGAACAATGATCTCTTTTCCTTTTTCAAGAAGGAATCCTCGATCATTGTCCGCAACGACGTGCTCCAGAAAAACCTGACGGGCGCGCGTCTGATTTATGTGCAACTCAACAAGGAACCCGGCGCTTTCAAGGCCAGCCAGAACATGCAGATTGCGGAGAAAGCGACCAAGTACCTGAAAGGCATCGAGGATAAAGGCGTCAAGGAATTTGATTCCGTGACCAGCATCACGGATTATATCGCTCTCATCAACCGCGAGATGAACGAGGGCAACGAGAAATTTGACTGCGTGCCGGACAACGACAAGGCGATTGCGCAATACCTGCTGCTTCTCCAACGGAAGGACATCGAGCGTTATGTCTCCGGGGACTTTGCCTCCGTCAACATCGTCGTCCGACACAACATCAATTCCAGCACGCATCTCAATGAACTGATCGGGCGGATTGAACGCGAGCTGGGCAGCGGACGGTTGGGAGCGCTGCATGATGAGAAAACCGGCAAGGACCTGTTTCGGATCACCGGCAAAGACGTGCTGGTTGCCGACGGCGTTGACAGCATCGCAACCGGCCAGGTCTCTTCCATAAGTGTGGATATCATCATCATCGTTTTGATGATGTCGGGCGTCTTTCTCTCATGGCGCGCCGGCCTGCTCTCCATGGTGCCGAATCTCATTCCCATTGTCTTCATCTTCGGCGTGATGGGGTGTTTCCATGTGCCCTTGAACATCGGGACGTCCATGGTGGGCGCGATCTGCATCGGCATCGCTGTGGATGACACCATTCACTTCATGCTGACCTACAACCAGCACCTCAAGACCTTGGGCAGCGAAAAGGCCGCATTGGAAGAGACCATTTCGGGAGAAGTCTTGCCGGTGATCGTTTCGGCGGCGGCGCTGGCGGCAGGCTTCTTTGTCCTGGGCTTTTCCAGCTTCGTTCCGGTTGCGCAGTTCGGAACCCTGTGCGGAATTTGCATGCTGCTGGCCGTCTTTGTGGATCTGGGTCTCACGCCCATCCTGCTTTCCACGGTGCGATTGATCACCCTGTGGGAGGTGGTCGGGTTGAAGCTGCAGGAGAGCGTGATCCGCACGTCGCTGCTTTTCCAGGACATGCAAAAATGGCAGGTGCGGCGGCTTGTGCTGGCGTCCAATCTCATCGAATTTCCACCCGATTACCGGCTCATCACCGAAGGCAACGAAGGCGACAGCATGTTCGTGGTGCTGGAAGGCGAATTGGCCGTGCTCAAGAACATCAACGGCAAAGAGCAAAAAGTCTCGCAACTCAAGGCGGGCGATGTCGTCGGGGAAATCGCCCTGATCTGCAAGGAGAAACGCACCGCCTCCGTTGTCAGCGAAACCTGGGTGAAATTGCTTGCAGTTGATTGGAATTCGCTTGAAAAGCTGCGCCGTTGGATGCCATATATTGCCTGCACCTTTTTCCTCAACATCTCGCGCATTCTTGGGACGCGCCTGATCCACAAGTTTGAAAAGTCCCAATCCACCCGCCCATAATCATGAAAACTTCATTGCACCTCATCCTGGCCATCTTTCTTTTCTTGTTCAGTTCATCGCGAAGTCCGGCTGCGGACCTGATGAGCGAACGGGAGATGGACGATCTGTTGGGCAAGCCCGCCCCCAAGTCCAAATCCGCCGCGGGCAAGACCGCCGAAGAACAGCAGTTGGACGACTTGTTGGGGGGTGGGACTTCCGCAAAGCCCAAGACGGAAGGCGCCCAGGAGGGCAAGACGCCGGCCAAGGCGAGCGTCAAGGAGGAATCGAGCAACCCGATCCTCCGGGGCCTTGAAAAATCTGCTTATCAGCTCCGGTCGGTGATGTATGGGTTCACGAGCAACACCGACGGCCAGAAACCGGGCGACGATACCAAGGACGTCCAGGGACACAACCGCGTCACCATGGACTCGGCTTTTGATTTCGCCGACTATTTCCGTCTCAAGACGGACGCGCGGCTCGAATACGGGAGCGAGGACGACACCTACATCGGGCAAAACCCGTTCTGGATTGATGAAGACAATCGCACCCGGATTTTTGATTTTGACCAGTTCTACATACGGAACAAACTGGACGACCTCGAATTGATCTTCGGCAAGCAGCGGGTTGATCTGGGCGTCAACGCGCTCTATTCGCCGGCAAACGCCACATCTCCCGTGGATGCCACCCGCCCGATGGACCCCTTCCGTTTGGGAATCTACCAGGCCGGCGCAGTCTATTATTACGGGAAAAACAGCACCGAGTTCCGTTGGTATCCGTTTTTCCAGCGGTCAAAAACAGCCGCCCCCACGTCGCGCTGGTCCGCATCCGGCCAAACCATGGACCCCACCACGCTGGTCACCAGCAGTTCCGGTTTTGATTTCAGAAACCTGAGCCTGCAAAACCTGACCGTGAGCGCCTCCGAGGATGAGGTTTACAACCGGGCGGATCGTCCGAGCTTTCTTTTCCGGCAGAAATCAACCGTGGAGAGCGTCGATCTGTTCGCTCAGACCTACTACGGTTACATTCCGGAACCGGTCTTGAAGCAAATCGGCCCCGCCATCACCCAGAAGACCTACGCGCGCGGGTTCATTCCCGCCGCCGGCGCGTCCACCATTCTGGGGAAGGTGAACACCTACGGCGAACTCGCCGCGGTGATTCCCGAAGCGCGGGAGATTGACACGCGGTTCAATCCGGCGCTTGGCGCTGATTACGACTTCAACACCTGGTGGGAAGCGGAGGAGATTGACCGGGCGAAACTGGTCCTGGAGTATTCACACCAGATCCTGTTGGAAGGACAGAACAATTCCGCATACCCGGTCAACAACCGTCTGGTCCGACCGGGGCGCAACACCATCTTTGCGGTCTATGACATGGCCTTTCTCAAAGACTGGCGATTTTATTATGGAACCACGGTGGATGCGGTCTCGCGATTCGGCTACACCTGCAGGACCGGTCTCGAATACAAATGCAAAGGCGGTTGGACCACCACCCTCAGCTACCAATGGTTTGACGGCGAGCGCCAATCAACCTATGGCGAGTGGGCGAACAACGAATATATCATGCTGGAAATCGTCAAGAAGTTTTGACCCGCATTTTTCGCGCGCCGCGGCTAAATAAATGTTCGCGTGCCCTTTCACAGGGGCGCATGGCCGCGTGGCCTGACATTTTTGCAGCCGCTCCTGAGTTCCCCTGATGTTGCCGTTGACAACAGGTCTGGTTTTATGCGGGGGGCGGTCGTCAAGAATGGGCAAGGACAAGGCCTGGCTGGAAATGGACGGCAAGCCGCTCCTTCAACTGCAGATCGAGCGGATGGAGGCAGCGGGCGCCGGTGAGATTCTGATCTCAGGTCCTCACAACCGCGGTTACGAAAAATTCGGCGCCCCTGTGATCGAGGATGAAGTTGCCGGCGCCGGACCGTTGGCGGGACTGAGTGCAGGGTTTGCGGCCGCAAGAAGCGGGATCGTTCTGGCGCTTGCCATTGATTTGCCCCGGATGAAAACGGAATTTTTACGGTGGCTGCTTCAACAGGCGGAAGGGATGGACGCCGTCTGTCCGGAATCCGACCGCGGTTTTGAGCCGCTTTGCGCCGTTTATCGCCGTTCAGCGTGCCTTCCCATCATCAAGCGACGATTGGCAGCAAATCAATTGGCGTTGCAGGGAATGATGGGTGAATTGCGCGATTCGGTCCGCCTGCGCGTGGTCTCTCCGACCGAATGGCGCGTTTGGGGACAGGACATGCTTCGGAACTGGAACCGCCCGTGAGACAGGGACGCGTCGTCTATCGAGGGCAGCCCTTGGATTTTGGATTTCAGCTAGGGCGAAGCCGCCTCATGGATGACGATAGGGCGCATTCAACGTCTCCACCGCTTCAAGGAGTTCGTTCCTGACGGAAGCGAGACGGTCAGGTTCGACAACTTTCCTCCCCTCGGTGTCGGTGAGATAAAAGACGTCCATTGCGGCGCCCTTTTCAGTGCTGATTTTTGCCAGACCAATGTCGAGACCGCATCCCGTGAGCACTTGCAGAATGTGGTGAAGCAAACCCAGCCGGTCGGGTGTTTGAATTTCAAGAATGGTATAGTCGCGGGAATCGTCGTTGTTGAAGGTCACCACGGTCGGGAATCGTTCCTCATCCTGGTGCGGGATATGACGCATGCTTTCATATTCCTGACGGATGGCGTCGGTGAAGGAGACCTTGGAGTTTCCGCCGAGGGATAGTGCGAGAAGTTGCTCCATCTGCGCCATCTTGGACGCATCCTGAATGGCATGATGTTCCAGATCGCAAACCTGAAAGATATCGAGCACAAGATCGTCGCTCCGGGTGTAGATGTCCGCATTCAGGATATTGATGCGGGAGGCGGCAAAGGATCCCGCGATCTTCGCAAACAGCCCGTGCCGATCCCACGAGCAAACCACCGCCTCGGAATAGGCGCGATCGGGGAAATGCCGCCAGCGCACCACCACCGGCGCCCCCTCCGACGCCTCATCCATGAGCCGTTCCAGAAAGGCATGAAGAATTTCAAAGTGCCACACCAACTCGTCGTCATCAATCCGCCGCCAATAGCGCGACGGCATCTGCGCGAAGTGCGCCGCAATCTCATCTTCCGTGATGAAAACGGGAAGCCGGGATGCGGTCAGGGACCTGAGCCGTTCACGCTGGGTTTCAGCATCCACTCGTTCGACTCCGCTGGCGCTCAACGCCCTTGCGGCGCGATCGTGGAGTTGCCACAAAAGCGATTGCCGCCATTCATTCCACACCCCGCCCCCAACCGCCTGTCCGTCCACAAACGTCAACAGGTGCAGCATATCCAGACGCTCCCGCGTGCCGACAATTTCGACGAAATCCTCGATTGTGGACGGATCCTCGATGTCCCGGCGTTGCGCCAGACTCGACATGGTCATATGATGATCCACCATCCAGATCAGGGTGCGATGCGACTCGTTGTCCATGCAAAAACGGCGCGCCACGCGTTGCGCGCACTCCGCGCTGGCATCGCTGTGATGGCGGGTTCGCACTCCCTTGCCGGTATCATGCAACAGGATGGCGAGATAAAGCAGACCCGGGTTTTCGAGTTGCTGAAAGATACGGCTGTATGCAGCCGCAGGATTGACCGTCGCATTCAAGACATCGTCCAGTTTCTCGATGGCAAGCAAGGTATGTTCGTCCGCCGTGTACCGGTGATAAAACTCGTGCTGAACAAGACAATCCAGCTTCCCGAATTCAGGGAAGTACCTGCCCAGAAAACCGCATTCGTGCATCGCTCGTAAAATCCGCCCCACTTCTCCCTTCGAACGAAGAATGGAAAGAAAGACCTCGCGCGCCCGCGATGAGTACAGGAATTCCCGATTGACGAGTTTCAGATGGTTGCGAATCAGGCTTTGCAACCCCGCCCCAATGCGCGCATCCCGGATTTGAGCGAGACGGAAAACCCGCATCAGGTCATGGGCGCTTGAAGGAAAACGCGAGACGCCGTCGAATTCGATCATGCCGTCCTTCAGCACAAGACAACCTTCCAGTTTCTCGACGCGATTGCCGAACGAAAAGAGCCTGGACCACCGCCCGAAGCCGCGGCGCGGTTCCTCCTCCAGCGCCATTCGTTCCGCCAGCGATTCCGTCAGCACATAGATGTCGCGGGCATGCCGGTAATAATCGCGCATAAACGCCTCGATGCGGCGGAGCACGTCGCGTTGACGATAGCCGAGAGCTTCTGCGACCCTGGGCTGGGCGGAGAGCGTGATCTCATCCACCGCGCGGCGATTGGCATAATGCAGCTCGTTGCGCACCCGCATCAGGAAGTCATAAGCGCGGTTGAGACGTCCCGCCTCAATTTGCGCAAGCAATCCTCTCTGCTGCAATGGCTCAAGCGTCTGGATGCCGGCCTTGAAACGCGCGATCCAGAGCAGGCTTTGCAAATCGCGCAACCCGCCGCAGCCGTTTTTCACGTTGGGTTCCTGCACAAAAACGCTTTCGCCGTGCTTGGAGTGACGACGGGCCTGATCGTCCAGCCGTTCGCGAATGTATTCCTGGGCGTGGCCGCTCAAGCAATCCTCCTCCATCGCTCGTTGAAACGCGGCAAACACTTCCCTGGAGCCCTCCAGGAAACGCGCCTCCAACAACGCAGTCCGCGCCTGCATATCCTTGCCGGCCTGTTCCACACATTCACCAATGGTCCGCGTGGCGTGGCCGACCTTCAGTCCGAGGTCCCACAACGGATAAAGCACCTGCTCGACCACGGCGTTGGTCTGCGCCAGCGTCGGGCCGCGCGCGCCGGGCAGGAGGAAGAGCACATCCACATCGCTGCAAGGATTCAATTCCCCGCGCCCGTATCCTCCCGTTGCGACAAGACACAATTCCAAAGCGATGGTTTCATGGACGGCCGTCATCGGCTCAGACCCAATTGCCGCCCGAAAGACATAGTGCAGCAGCGTATCCATCATCGTGCTGCGGCCGCGCGCCACATCCATGCCCCCCGCCCCCGCGCGGTGCAGGGAAAGCAAGCGACGATTCTCAATCTTGAGAAAATCCTGATAGCGACCAACCCGTTCCGCAGGTGGACCGTGCAGCGAAGTTTCCAAAGCCGACTTCGCATGACGCAGCATTTTTTGAAGGCTTTTGCTCATCGCACGGATCGTCTTTCCCATGTCCCATCCCGAATTTCAAATCTCAAATGAAACCAAAAAAGCCCCGGCCATTTTGGGCATGGTTCAAAGTTCACGGTTC
>JACQHZ010000089.1 GCA_016198745.1 Verrucomicrobiota bacterium | reverse complement strand
GCGCCTTTCGCCCGTAGATCGTAAATGTTTTCGATCACCTTCGATGGCCAAGCATAGGCGCTCTGGTCGCACACACACCAGCAGAAGCAATCCACCTGCGTGCCCTTGAGGTAGTCCAACGCGCAGGCGAGGGTCTCGACCGTGTGCGGCGCCGGCGCGGTGCGCAGCGTGCAACTGTCGTCGTTGTAAATGATCCGGGGAATTCTCTGAAGTTTTGTTTTCATGGGGGATGAGAAAATTTTGTGGTTTTCATACGATGAGTCTCCTGCAGAACTGTGCCTGTGGCATGGATTTCCACGCGCAGGGGAAAATACCGATCTTCCGCCCTCAAGACCGCACAAGGATAAACGCCCTCGAAATCGAGTTTCTCCACCGGTGCGAGACCATGCATGCGTTTGCCGGCAATAACACGCCCCAACACGCAACCCTCCTTTTCCGCGCGCACAGCGAAAAACGCGCCTTCGGTGCGCCGGATGGGCGTATCCAGGTTGCCGTTGAGCGTGATGTTTCGGAACAAACCGTCCCGGCAAAATTCAATCTTCAAATTCAGTCCAACGATGGATTGTGTTCATCAATGTCATTCATAAACTCACATTTTCAGATCAACTCAGTCCTTCCTCTGGAGAGAGGGGCAAAAATGGATTGCATTATTCAATCTGACTGGAGGTTGATGAGTCGTTCTCCTCTTATACCGCTGGCAACTTCCGTCACGACAACTTTCCACTTTCCAAGACTATCGTTCAGGGCAAAAGGAAAAGCTACGGTGACTGGCTCGCCGCTCTTCCCGTAAACGTTCCGAGTATATTCCCGATGAACCTGTCCGGTCGGGTTGGTCACTTCGATATGAAAAACGTGCGGGATCGCAAGTTTGGGACTGGTGAGAATCTCGCATTTTACTTCCTGGCCGGGATGGTAAATCTTCTCCAAGCCGCGCACATCGACTGTTTTGATTGTTCCGGGCAACAGCGCATAAAGTTTGGCCACGGCCGGTTCAATCGTGGTTTCAATCTTGTCCACGAAGCCGAGGTAATTGCCGTCGCGCACGGAATAGACGTGATACTTGCGCGGCAGCCCAATCGTTGCGGGCGCGGGCGTGTGGTCTTCCTTTTCCTTCCGGAGATATTCGCGGCCCTGAAGAATGCCGAGATATTCCGCCTCGCCATCGGTGAACCGGACCATCTCATAGCCGACCGGATCCGCCTGGTTGCGGAGGACCAATTTGAAACGCGGCTTGACGCCGGCCGGCTCCAGCGCGGCGCGGATTTCCTTGCGGCAAAGGCCCCCGCCCTCGCCGTGGCGAACCTCGTGGTCGCCGCCGCCGCGGGACAAGTATTTCCAGACCGGGTTGGCAAGCTTTACCACGTTCAATCCCGCCAACATGTTTTCTTTGACGATCTTGCCGTGGCCGTCCTGGGTTCCCGCCTCCCCATCGGCAATCAACGCGCCCCCTCGTTCGGCAAACTGGCGGATCGCCTGGGCTTCCTTCGCATCAATCGCGCGCGAGTAGGGCAGAATCAAGACCTTGTACTCGTTCAGCTTGCCTTGCGCCATTTGTTCCTGCGAAATGAAATCATACTGCAAGCCCAGGTCCTCCAGCAGATGGCAGAACGCGCGCGGCGACTCCATGCGTTCCTTGCCTTCCAGAAAGGTTTCGACGTGGAAGCTGGCGGGTGAATAGTGGATGGCAATGCGGTCGTGCCTGCGGCGGCTCTTCACCAGCAACATGCCGATGCCCCGCTTGATTTCCTGGATCGTTTCCGTGATCGGTTCCGCCCACGGGGCAGGGCGGTAGTCCGGTGAATAGAACCCGTACGAGGTTGTTGTCATCGCGCCCCAATAGCAGGTGGAATTCATCCCGTGAAACAGATCGTACCACGGCACGAAGCGGTTGACCTTTTCATTCTGTCTTATGCCCTCGTAATAACCCTTGGGATAGTCTTCGAAGGGCTGCGTATAGGTTTGAAGAATCGTGTTGGGCGCCGCGAAGGAGCGGATGAACTCGATGCCGGGATAATAATGAAAGTACGGCCCCCAGAAATTGCCGCGCGGCACGATCTTGCCAAAGTCATAGCCGACAAAACTGTCCTCCCCACACGCCGGGATCTTCCCGCCTTGCATGCCTTCATGGCCGACCCGCGCGTCCGGATCTTCCTTGCGCAATGCCTCGCCGCTCTCCACGAGCAAGGCGGCGAACATTTCCTCCATGGCCATGCGCAGGTCCACCCAGGGAACGATATTCCCGTTCTCCTTCGCTTGGGCCCGTGTCAGGCACTTGACCTGATCCCAGGCGGCAAAATGGGCGCCCCACTCCTGGTTCAGCTTGGCGAGATCCCCATAGACACTTTTCAGGTGGTTTCGAGTGAATTCCTGGCAGGTTGGTGAGAAGCAAAAATCCTGTCCATATCCGCCAATGCCCGTTTCGTCGCCGAGGCTGTAGGCATAAACCGGATAGTCCCGGGCGACCGACGCGTGTTGACGGAGAACCCGAAACAGGTTTTCGCGAAACGGTTGGGCGGTCAGACAACGCGGACTAACGGTGGCGGTGGGGTCGCTGCCCGCATCCCAACAGGCCAGGCTGAAAGCGAACAAGCCCAGATTGAGATTGGGTCTGACTGTGTTTTGAAGACACCCCGTGAGTTGGTCGGCCGGTTGCGCATAAAGGTAACCGCAATAAGCCACATCAAAGCCGCGACGGTAAAAATCCTGCAACGCATACCGGTTGAACAAGTTGTTATTGGCGTTGCTGGCCCAGAACCAGAACTGATAATCATCCGGCGCCAGCGGCGGCCGTCGGCACATGACATTGGCGGATTTTTCGCAAACCACCCGGTTGTCGCTGTTTAGGAGAGTTGCTTTGACATGGTGCAGGATGGCCACCGCATCCCGCAGCTCAAACTGAAAAGGAACTTCCTTTTCGCCCTGGGCGGTAATTTCCTTTTCATCGAGGAGACGCCCCAGGCTGTCAAGGAACTGGAGCTTGATTCGGGTCGTTTCCGGCAGTTCTTTGCTGAAGGTCACCGTGCCTTCAACCGTTTCCGCCGGCGGATAGGACCGTTTGGTGGTCCGGACCGATGCGATGTCGATGTCGGCGGTGGTCTTGAAATAGGCGGACCCCCAGGCCAACACCTTGCCATTTTTCTTCAACCATAAGTCTGCGAAATGAGGACCGGCTTTCAGGGACGGCACTTCGGATTTGAATTCGCTCCGTCCGTCGCGAAGTTCCAGCGGTTTGGCCTGGGTAACCTCAACGCATCCTTCCGGATCGCGCACGACAAGCTCCGCGCTAATTCCCGGCTGGGCGGCGCCGCCGTTGATGAATTCAGCTTGGAGCTGGTCATCCGCAAAAAACAACTTGGTGAGCGTAACCGCGCCTTCTTTCTGCGACGCCCATAGCACCAGCTTGACCAACAGGGACTGGTAGTACTCATAGTAGAGTGGCTTGGCCCGGTAATCGTAGGTCACATCGGGGGTGAACGGACAACCCTGTCCCCGGCGAAACGAGCGCTCACATTCCCAGAAACCGAACTTTTCGTTCTGGTAATCCACGATGGCCACCCGCCCCTTGCCGCAGGTGAAACACTTCAGCCATTCCTTACCCTGGGCGTCGAGGTCAAGGACGGTCAGCCCCGCGTAGGGAATCCCGACGGAAAGTGCGGGTGGAATTTCCACAGGCTTTTCCTTGAATGATTCGAGCCGCCTGTCCTTGGGGGGGCGGATGAAGACCAAACCGGCGCCTGCCTGCACCTTGGCCAGCGCCTCCTTTCGGATCACCTCCGGCAGGGTCGGCCAATCAAAGGTGCCAACCAGAATCACGTCATACGATTTGCCCAGTTTCGCCTTCAGCTCCTGCAAAGAGGCAAAGTTCCCGCGTTTTCGCGGGCCATGGTAAATGCGATCCATCACTTCATTGCCTGCGCCCTTTTCATCTTCGCTGAATTTTCTCCAGGTCGTGAAATCAAGGCTGAGCCTTTGGGCCAGTTCAACCACTTCCCGATCCGCAGGGATGGCCAGCATCTTGATTGGCCCCATCGCGGACGGATTGGCCCAGGCAATGTGGGGCGTCACGACTTGGGTGGTTAGCCTGGTAAAGGGCGTTTCGTCGGCTGCGGCATCGCCTGCGGCGGCTGTGGAAAAATCCACCGCCTGCAGGCTGAAGTCATCGAACCACGCTTGACCGGTGGATTGCCAGATGACTCCGACGATTTGGATGCCAACCGTTTCGGGACTCGACTCAAAATCCAATTCGCACTTTTGCCAACGGTCGGAAGTGATGGCGGGAGTGTGTTGGGCGGCGCGGGTCTTGCCATCCGCCTTGAACTCGTTGAGGGCAACGCACGCATTGGTTTTTCCGTCGGTTTTGGCCCAGCAGGAAAAGCGGTAAAGGGTTTTGGGTTTTATGGCGACACGCGTCGCCCATCCGCCGATCTCCGTTTTATCTCCGGGGATATTCACCCAAAGGGATTTTTTCCCTTCATGCGCATCATCGCCGCCAGGGCGGGACAAGTTGGCGACCAGGCTGTTCGACGGATTGCCCTTTTGCTGGAGCGCGCCCACATCAACCGCCAACGGGTCCTCGCAAAACTTCCTCCATCCGGACGGATAGCCGTCAGGGGACCCCGACTTGTCGGGGTTGGTTTCGATTTGTTCCACGCCGCCATTGGCGATCAACTCCGCCCCGTTGCCGACGAGGACCAGCCCCAACCAAAGCGCAGTTCCCAGGAGGAATCTGGCGAAGCTTCGCCTCAAACCAACCAGTGTGTAGGGGCGGGGTAGGGGGTAGGGAATAAGGGAGTTGGGACGTTTATCCCCGCCCGGCTGTCCGTAAATGCGGGCGGGGGTAAACCTCGCCCCTACACCGGCAAGGCGCATTGCAAAACTTGTCATATTCGTCAACAAATTATTTTCACTTCTTCGGCTCATTAAGATCCGGCACGCGGAACCAATCGATTTCCACCGTGCGTTGTTCTTCCGGTAGCGGCCATTGGACAAAAAAAGGTTGGAACCGCAACTGAATGACCTTGCCTTTCCACAACGGATTCTTGCCCATGTCCACTTCGTACTCGTGCATTTCCCCATCCGCCTTGAGGTTGAAAATCACTTGGGCTTCGTCGCTATAATTGGGCTGATCTTCGGTGATGAACAACAAGCATCCTTTCGATCTAATCCCTTTACCGAGTTTCATGGAGAAAATGATGCTGCCCTGGTTGGCTGCATCGATTTCCACGCCGGGAGAAAAGATGTGCGGATTCCCGCGAGTGGCGGTGGCTTTCAATGTGCCGTTCGCGATGTCCCCCTTGTCGGTAAAGCCATCCAGCTTCCAGCCTTCCAGATCATCGGGGTTGTTGAATTCCCAACTGTAATCTTTGGCCACGGCTGTCGGAACCGGGGCCGCGCAAAAAAGAATCGGGAAGATAACGAAAATAAATCGAATGTTCATCATGAATATCCTTGGTTTGAGTTTCACCGCCCTTCGGCAATTCGCAGGAAAAGGACTTGGTTAATATGGATACCAGAACTGATCCCAGGCGTAGGTTGGAATTCCAGAATCTGCCCGCCATTCAACATGCCCGTCACAGAAAAGGCAGTTGGCGCCATTGCTGTGCCGGCGACTTGCCTTGCCGATGTTGGTAGGGTTAACACCATCATACCATATCCGGAAGTTCAATCCGAAGTCGTCATCGGCGTAACCGCCGCCATCGTAGCAAGAGTCCGCAACCAGAACCGTAACAGCGGGGTTGCTGATTTTGGACGGTTGTATCGCCAGGTAGCCGGTGGAATACACGGTCGCATCTCCGACCGCGCAGTAGCCAAGCACCACATTCATGCCGTAATTAATCTCAATGTCCTTGTCCCGATAGCGGCTTGGAACCGTGGGACACTTGAACACTTTTGACGTGTAGGGCATCGTTCGGAGAAACGGATTAAAAATCCATATATCCCAACTGCTCCAGGAAGCGCCCCAGCCAAAAAAGGCTGGGGAAGGCGGCGGCCAGTAGCCATCGTTATCGTTGGCATACAGGAAAAAAGCCTGCCCGATTTGTCTGAGGTTACTGACGCATTTGATCTGCCGCGCCCTCTCCTGGGCGCTTTTCAGCGCTGGCATCAGCAGTGCGGCCAGGATGCTGATAATGGCAATGACGACCAGGAGTTCGATGAGCGTAAACGAACCAATCGAAGCCCGCCTCCTATTCTGCAAATTGGGCATCATGTTTTTCATCGGGGCACCTCCGTAAATTAATGATCCAGTTTGATTCTCGTAAAGGAAAAGAACGCCGGCCGCCAAGGGGACCCCACTCGTTTGAGAGCTTGTTCGATTTCAAACTGGATCTCCGCGTCCGAGTTCAGGGGCTCGTCGGGATTTTGCATGGCACTCGGGGGAGGCTAGGCGTCAACCGACATGGGAACGCCCGCTTTGACAAAGAACCGGCGAATCATTTCTTTAAAATCAGGCGGCAGCGGCCGCATCGGCGGCCGCGTCCCGCCCCCAGGGAGGCCGACCAGCTCCATGCACAGTTTGTCCAGGTTTCCTCCGCCGCACGTAAAGGAGGCCGCTTTCGCGCTTAACTCATAATAGGGCCAGATGATCCTTTCCACCTCGGCCTGGGCTTCGGTATATCGGTGCGATTCCAGCAGGTTCCACAGGCCAATTCCCCATTCGGGCCAGAAGTTGGCGGGATGCAGGTTGATAAAACGCGCCCCCATGATATGGCTATAGACGGGGTGAAACTGATTGTCAATGATTGCCAGGCGATCTCTGAACAGCCGATAGCCCTGCTCATACTCGTAAGAGCTGGGAGAAGACCACTTGAGTCCGACCATCTGATCCAACCGGGCCAGCTTTTCAATTAGCGCCATTGACAGTCGATATCCTTGTTCGTAGGTTTGGTAGAGAATCAGAGCGATATCGGCGGCGTCCGCGATGGCTTTCATGTATTCATAGACATCATCATCCGTGGGAGAGTAGTAGAACGGCGGAGACACCTGCAAACCGGTAACGCCCGCGTTCGCGGCATGCCGCGCCAACTCGATCACTTCGCGGGTGCTAGTGCCTTGCGCGCCAATGAGGATCGGCGCGCGGCCCGCCGCCTCTTCACAAAGCGCAGTGGCGATCCGTTTGCGCTCCTCAAGAGTCAAAGTGGGAAATTCCCCCATCGCGCCCCCCGCGAAGATCATCCCTTGGCCTTCTTTGATTCCTTTGGCGATAAGCCAGCGGACGTGTTTGCGCATGGCGCCCAGATCCACTTCGTCCGATGCGGTGAAGATGGTGGGCATGGGAACGAATACGCCGGTCATTTTTTTCTTGATCGCTTTTCGTTTCATACGATTGTAACTCCTTATAGGTTTTGGATCTTACGACCCGGGTGTAAAGATCATGCGGAATCACCCGCAAACTCGAACAAGAACGCGGCCACCGGTTTCTCGAAGAGCTGCATGCCTTCAATCGTTGCATATTCATTCGGCGCGTGAGCGCAACCGCCGTGTCCCAGGCCGCCCATGACCAACGGCATCTTGAGTTCATCGGTGAATAAATAGAAAGGCGCGCTGGCCGCCATGTTCGGCCAAATTTCGAGCGGCACGTTAAAACTCCGCAGCGCGCGGATCATCGCCTGCGCCACCGGATCCTCCACGCTCGTTCTTGACCAACTGTAGGCGTCGTAAACTGTGATCTGTACTTCCTTGAATCCGCGCTTGTCCAAATGGGCGCGAACCAGCGCGATCACGCGCTCCGGGCGCATATTGGGCACCAGCCGGATATCAATTCTCGCCCGGGCCTTGTGGGGCAACACGGTTTTAGTGCCCGCTGTGACATGCCCGGAGATGATGCCGTTGATATTCAGCGAAGGTTCATGAAAGTATTTCCGCAATAAATCAACCCCGTGCAACTCGGAACACTTGAATTTCAAGACAGCATTCTCTTTCAGAACCACATTTTCCTCAAAGATTCCGGCGTTTTGGATGAATGCGGACTCATCGGCCGCACTCGGCGGGCTTATATCGTCGTATAACCCATCGATCAGGATTCGTTGCTGATCGTGGGAAAGCATGGTGGCCAGGGCATGCACGAGCCGCCACGTCGGCGAAGCAAACCAGACTGCATGGGAGGAATGCACCGTATGTTGGGTAGGCCCGCCCCACTCGCCTCCGCTTACCGAAAGTTCAAGAAAAACGATGCCCTTGCAACCGGCGGCGAGCGTCGCCCGGCCATCGAGTTGCTGGGAATAAATCGCGAAATAGGCGGCATCGGCATCGAGACGCGCGCGATTCGCACGAACGAAATCCGGCAAATGTTTGCTGCTTAATTCCTCCTCGCCTTCGATTACAAATTTAAAATTGCACGGATACGTTCCGGTAATGGTCTTGATGGTTTTGAGCGCATTGAAGAACTGGGCCAGCGGACCTTTGGTGTTATAAACGCCCCGGCTGACGAGGCATTCGCCAATATTCGGCAACATGATCACCTCGCCGCCAAATGGATCGATCAGCCATTCTTCCCCCACAACGGGCTGCACATCGTACATATTGTAGATAAGCAGCGTTTTGGGTGCGCCCACATTCAACTCGCCATAAACGACCGGCCATCCTTTGGTCGGCACAATCTCAGCTTTGCCGCCTGCTTCGCGGATAAAGGCGGCGACGTTTTCCGCCGTTTGCGCGATTCCTTCGCCGGTCGCGGAAATCGACGGCACGCGCACAAATTCTTTCACGCGCTGCAGGTGTTCATCCCAGTGCTGGTCAATGTGCGTGTAAATATCAGCCCGTCTGTTCATAGTGTTATACCTCGTAACTGCTAAGGTTGTCAGAGCCTGCCCCCGCAAAAGCGGGGGTTCAAGGTTCAGGGTTCAGGGGTTGGGGAGCGTCCGCCGCAGCGGACAGAAATCGGGGGAGCGCACGCGCCCTCGCGTGCGGAAATCGGCGCCCACGCCGATTTTTCCGGGAGTCGAGGCATCTGGTGGGCGGGGCGCCCAACAGAACACGCGAGGGCGCGTGTGCTCCCCCACGCCGCAATGTCCTCCAATCGTTCGATTTTCATATTTTCTCAGCCTCTTAAGGCGGAGCGTGCCGACCGAACCAGCCCATCGGCGCGCTGGACGTCTTGATGGATATCTGCTTGATGTTCGTATATTCCTGCAAACCCTGAAGTCCCAGCTCGCGTCCGAACCCGCTCTGGCGGCACCCTCCCGATGGAAGTTCAATAAACGTGCTAAGACAGCTATTCACCCAGACGATGCCGGTCCGCAATGCGCGCGCTGCCTGCAGGGCTTTGGAGATGTCGCGCGTCCATATTCCACCGGCCAGCCCGTAGCGGGTCTCATTCGCGATCGCAATCGCCTCGTCCAAATCGGAGAAGGGCATGACGCAGAGCACCGGACCGAAAATCTCCTCCTGGGCAACGGTCATTCGGTTGTCCACCTTATCCAAAAGGGTGGGTTCAAAATAATAGCCGCGTCGGAACTGATCGCCTTTCGGCCGACCACCCCCGACAACCAGCCGGGCGCCTTCCCGCCGGCCCCTTTCCACATACCCCGACACTCGTTCCCACTGTTCCTTCGAGATCAATGGTCCCATCTCCGTGTTCCGGTCCAGGGGATGCCCGACCCGAATTGCGCGGGTTGCCTCCGTCACGGCCCGAACGAATCGCGTATAGATTGATTCCTGCACGAGCAGCCGGGAACCCGCCACACAAACCTGGCCATGCCCCATAAACATGGCGGTCACCGCCCCATCTACGGCGGCCTCAAAGTCGGCATCGTCCAAGATAATATTGGGCGACTTGCCTCCGAGTTCCAGAATGACCGGCTTTAACGTCTGAGCGGCCAGTCGCATGACTTCCTTGCCGGTCTCCGTTCCGCCGGTAAAACTAATGAAGTCCACATCCGGACTCCGCACCAACTCGCCCCCGACAGTTTCTCCGGCCCCACTGAGGACATTGATGACTCCCGGTGGAATCTCCAATGCGAACTGAATCAACTCTGCCAGACGCAGCATGCTGCATGGCGCCAACTCCGCCACCTTCAAGACGCAGGTATTACCGGCCGCCAAGGCCGGCGCGAGTTTAATGGCCGCATTGGGCATGGGATAGTTCCACGGAATGATCAGGCCCACGACGCCCCGCGGCTCGCGCACCGTAAAGCCGAACGCATCATTGGACATCTCCATCGTTTCGCCCATGAGCGCAACCGTCGCCCGCGCGCAATACTTGAAGATGCGGGCGGCTTCTTGGATATCGCCCTCGATCTCACGAATTGGCCGGCCGACGGTATTGCAATCGAGCGTCGCCAGTTCCTCCCGATGGGCGACAATCAGGTTGGCAATACGTTCCAGCACATCGGCGCGCTGCGAAGGCCCCACGGTGCGCCAGGGTCCTTCGTAAAAGGCGCGGCTTGCGGCGGCAACCGCCCGGCGAACATCCTCGCACCCCGCCTCGGCAACTGTCGCAAACGGCTCTTCATTCGCGGGGTTGATGATCTCGCGGCGCTTGCCATCAGCCGCTTCGACCAACTCGCCGCCAATCATCATTCGCATGTTTGTCATGATTGCTTGGTAACTACTCAGGTCATCCCTACGCCTGCTGTCATTCCCGCGAAAACGGGAATCCAGCAACGTACAGAATGGGCCGGATGAACTGGATTCCCGCTTTCGCGGGAATGACCTGAGTGGTTACATTGCTTGTCCATAGCCGTCTTGTCATACACTTTCGAGCACCTGCCGAAAGACGGACAGAGCCTCCTTGATATCCAATTCGGCAATCCCATAATGCGTAACGGCTCGCAAACAAAATCCCATATCGAGAATCTTAACCCCTTTTTCCGCCAACCTTGCCGTGAATTCCGCCCGCGTCAAACCCTTCCCTTCAATATCAAAGAGGACGATATTGGTATGAATTTTCGCGACCGTAAGGGCGAGGCCTGGAATCTCGCAAAGGCCTTCCGCAAGCAGTCGCGCGTTACGATGATCTTCGGCCAGGCGGTCAATCATCGCGTTTAACGCGACGATTCCCGCCGCCGCCAGAATCCCCGACTGACGCATCGCGCCACCTAACAGTTTGCGATAATCCCGCGCCTTGGCGATGGTCGCTTTGGCGGCGCACAGCACGGAACCCGCCGGGCAGGCCAGACCTTTGGAGAGACCGAACATTACCGAATCAACTTCTTTTGTCAGCGCTTTGACGTCCACGCCGAGGGCCACCGCCGCATTGAAAATACGCTCCCCATCCAGGTGGGTTGCGACGCCGTACCGCCTTGCCAGCGTTGCGGCCGTGGCGGTGTATTCCGGCGTCAAGGGAACGCCCCCGCAGAGCATATTCGTGTTCTCCAGGCACAGTAACGCGGTGTGAAGACCTTCACCCCGCTTGTTCTGGTGGCCGCCGATTGCGCGCTCGATTTCCTCGAGCGGTAAAGTGCCGTCGGGTTGATTGATAATAGGATAAGGGTGGATGCCGCCCACTACCGCCGGCGCCCCGGACTCAAATAGAAACAGATCGGATGAACGCCCCAGGATCAGTTGTTCGCCAGGCGCACAAAACGCCAACACCGCGGCCAGGTTGCTCATACAGCCGCTGGGCATAAAGAGCGCCGCTTCTTTTCCCAAACGGTCGGCGGCCAACTCCTGCAACCGGTTGACCGTCGGGTCTTCACCGTAACAGTCGTCGCCCACCTCCGCTCGATACATCGCCTCCCGCATTTCCGGCGAGGGATGGGTCATGGTATCGCTGCGTAAATCGATGATTTTCATTCCTCTCACTCCTTTCAATTTGAACCTCTTGCAAAACTCTGCCGCGATGTGTAGCTGCGCTTCTGCGAAGCGCAGACTTCCGACCTGCCCGCCGCCTGGCAGGCGGGTTGACGGCGCTTCATAGAAGCGCCGCTACACCGTTTTGCAAGAGGCTCAATTCAAAGTTATGGGTTGTCGAACACCAGAGCAACCTCCAAATCGTAGATGTACACGTAGGGGTCGCGGGCCCGCGGAAAGTGGTCCATGGCAAAGGCGAGGGTATTTTCGCCGTTCTTGAGCTTTGAGCCGGGCAGAGTGATCTCGATTTGTTCATGCGTCTTGAGTTTAAAGCCCGACGGAATGGTCCCCTGGGATTGTTTCCTGCGCTTGATGCTTGGCGCCGGGATTTCCTCGCCGTTGACATAATATTTCAGGAATCCGGGGGAAACGATGGGGTTCTGGCGGAACTGGCCCTCGGCGTGCGGATTCCGCTCGGCGATCTGCCGGAAGCAAAGGGTCGCGGCGGCGCTTGCCAGGTCGTTTCCGAAAATCTTGAATCGGATCGTCTGGTGATATTGCGGCGGACGGTTGGCCTCCACCCAAATCGGCAGGTCCGGAAAGTAAGTGTAGGTTTTATTCCGGTTCCACAGGGTCTTGAGGCTGCCCATCTCCGCGAGGACCGAGGTCAACGTCTTGAAGGCTGGCCCGTTGAACGCGACGCGCGGGTCTTGAAACAGGGTACAGGGATAATTGAACATGTAAATCCCGTCGGCGCCCTGAGCAAGGTAATTGGCCGCCATCCCCCGCTGGAGCGCGGCGTCCGTTTCGGGGGTGGGTCTATAGACATAGTTGTGGGCCGGAGCGACGGGGTTGGCGAGAACCTCGTAAAAGTTCTTGTCGTACAGGGCGGGCGTGCGCTCGACCGAAGGGTAAAAGAGAATGCCCTTTCGGCGGCAGCGCTGCAGCCAGGGACCAAGGGGCTGGTTGTAGTTATTGGTCAGGTGGCTCATGACGAGGATGTCCATGAGCTTCTTATCAATCCACCTTTCCGCGTCGATCCCGGCGGCGGTCAGTCTTTCTTCATCAATGGGAATGCGGACGATCCGGCCGATGGGGCGCTTGCGCCGCGCGCCGACCCGTCCCGCCGTGGCGGTGATCCGATCCAGGCCCTCCCGAATTTCGGCCACGAAGTCGGTGAGGACGGAGCGCTTGGTCCAGGCCTCGGACGGCTGGAAGAAATACGGATTGCGGCACAGGTCCAGCTCGATGCCGTCAACATTGTATTCCTCCGCCACCTCCCGCACCGTGTCAGTTTTCCGCCGGCGGACCTCGGCGAACGAATAATCCGACGCAGCGTTGTAATAACTCTTGCCATCGGTGACTTCCCATAGGCGGTACTGCTGGTGCTCCTTCCAGAACTCCGGGCACAGGCTGCCCTGGGGATCGGTTTTGAAGTGCGTGTCGTTCATGCGGAAACTGGCGTAGAAGGCGATTTCATTCTTCTGCGCGTTGCGGATGAGAATCGGCAGATAGTCAACGCCCCGCTGGCGCAGACTCCACATCGGGTCCCGTTTCGCAGGATTGTAATCGCCCTGGGTGCCTTTCGCGTAAGCCCGCGGATTACCCAAGAGGTCGTAAAGATTTTCGATGATCTTCGAGTGATAAGCGTAGGCGACCTCCTCGGCCATCAACCAGCACAGGACATCCACCTGGGCGCCCTTGAGGTAATCCACGGGAATGGAGATTTGTCGCGCCGTGTGCGGCGGAGGCACATACCGCAACGAGCAGGTATCATCGTTGTAGATGATCCTCGGAATTCTTTGGAGGTTGATTTTCATCACAAGCATCCCATAGGAATGGGATAAAGGGATGGGGAGCGCACGCGTCCCGCGTGC
>JACQHZ010000059.1 GCA_016198745.1 Verrucomicrobiota bacterium | reverse complement strand
CGTGCCTCCGTGGTTCAATCCCTCCGGTTTGGTTGCGGCTATGACGCGCTGTGCTGCAGAGACGGTTATCCCGTCAGCCCGGTCAATGTCGCGGTCGAATTGCCGAAAGCCGTCGCCGGCATTCGGGCGGCGGGACTGGCGCTGCCGATGGTCACCGGCCCGACCGATCTTGTTGATCCGGAAGATGCGCGCGTGCCGTCCATCTTCGGCGCGATGCAGTCCGCGGGCATCCGATTCTTCAAGCCCGGTTACTTCATGATCAACCATCGCAGCCAGGACTATTAGTTTTGGCGGATTTTGCGCCTTCCATCAGAGCTTCAATGGCCGCCAGAAACGAGTCGAAAATGGACGCAATCTCCAGGGCGCGTTTCTTGAGTTCGGCGGTCGGGCAATCGGGATCGGCGATTTTCGCGAATCGCCGGCAAGCTTCCGCCTGCTCTCTGTCAAGGACATTGCCTTCAAGCATTCCCAGTGCCTCATCAGCACTTGCCTCTTTTCCATGGACGATCCGTGCGAACAGACGGACCGGCATCTCGTAGAAATTCGCGCGTATCCGATTCAGCTCGTTGCGAATCAGCAACAAACTGTCGAACCAGAGCACCTCCTGCCCATAGAACCAGAGGCGTCCCTTCATCAACCGGGCAAACTTGATGTTCTCGAACAACTGCGCCAACGGCTCGGTCCCCTTGAGGCCGCGTGCCGCCTCCTTCAACTCCTTCACCGTGGGATCGCGAGGACAATCCAAGGCAGGGGCCGAGTCCAACAGAACGTTGACCATCCCCTTGAGATAATCGGCCAGTTGTTGGTCGAGTTCCGTGACGCCAGGTTCGGAGAGATGCTCCGGAACCTCGTAATGCCGAGCGATGGTCCCAAGGACGAAGTCCATGACGTTTCGACATGGGAACAGATCGCGCGCCAAACGAAACGCCTCCAGCTTGCCGGGCGTCGTCTTTTTCCGCATGAGACAGACGGCGGAATGAACCGGGGGCGCGAGGTAATGCATCAACCGGCTATGGAGGGGATATTTGTTTTCATAAACCCCCAGATTGATGGGCGGATCAATCGTGCGGTTGTACGGGCCGTAATAAATCGCGATCTTCTTCCAGTGATAGACCTCGTCGGACAAGCTCCATGAATGTCCATTCACATAACGACGCGCCTCCGACAAAAAACGCTCGTCACCGTGATAAAAACTCCACTGGGAAAATTCGGTGAAATACTGGGCGGGGTCCAGCAATTCGGACCGCTTGAGATTGACGCCGGGCAGGTGTTCGAGATTGCGCGCCCATTCCTTGCGCTCGCGCGCCAGTTCGAGGTGCACCATTCCAACGGCCGTGGACATCCGGCACCACCCTTCCGAGGTCATCTGATCGCCGACCAGAAATCGCGTGTCGAAATCGCTCAGTCCCGGAATCAAATCCTCCAAGGTCCACTTTCCCGCGTTGGCCGCGATTTCCGGGATGCGCGCGCGACAACGATTGAAGTACGTCTCAATGAACTCAGCAAAATCATTCCGTGGCGGCGGGGTGAAGATCATGGTTTGAAAACAGAATGACAAACGCGCGCCCGGAGTGTCGGAAAATGCGTTCCCGCTTGCAAGGGTGATTGTTCGCGGCCGGAAAGACCTGCGTTGTCTTCCCCACGCGCGCAAACAGATCATTCATGCGGTGCTTCCGAAACGAGTGAAAGAGTTGAAGAACTTGCCAACGAACCACCGTACCCGCTTGGCGAACCCATTGACGGTTGCGTCGGTGCGACGCTGGATCAACCACCTGGAGACTTGACAGGCTGTCCCTTGTATCCTAGAATGAGATAGATGTGATAGAATGAAACCTGATGCATTCCAGCTACAATCGGTCGCACCGGCTCACCGTCAGATTGCGGGGCATGTGCGGAATCTCATTCAAAGCGGTCGGTACCCGTCCGGTGTGCGTCTGCCGTCGTGCCATGCGCTGGCTGCGAGGTGGCATAGCTCGCATAACACCGTTCACCGCGGACTGCAAATCCTGCTCAAAGAAGGCATGCTGCGACGGCTTCCGCGTCAGGGAATCTTCGTGGCAACGCGATCCCCCCGATTATCGGCGATCGGGGTATGTTACCCCGCATACTCTTTGCCAAGCTCGCCTTTCCAGCAGGAAATCTTGAGCGGGCTTAAACGGCTGACACAGGTGGAAGGCGTTGAATTGCAGCTTTTGCCGGACGGGCGGAGCGAACCGCGCGAGATGGCGACCCCGTGGGAGCCGTTGATGACGGCCATTGAAAGCCACCAAATCCAGGCGGTCATTGCGACGACCGTCAACCTGTACAGCCTGGCCTGGTTGACAAAACTGAAGTTGCCGGTGGCCTTGTTTGGAACCGCACAGCCGAATGGCGTCAAGTTCGATTGCGCCGCATGGTACCGTATGAGCCTGCGGGCCTTGCGGCGCCAGGGATGCGTCACCGTTGGTTTGATCTCCGCAATGGATTTGCATCGGACAGTTTTCCGTTCTGAACGCGGCCGGCAAACGTTCCATGCGGAGGGTTTCCAGGAAGTCTGTGGCGAGTGCGGACTGCAAACGCGGGTCGAATGGCTTGTGGCCGCTTCCCAGGCGGAGCACGAAAACCAAGGGGGCGCGGCCGCCGCCCGATGCCGCGGGCAGCGGCTGTTCCGTCAGTTCTGGAAGCAGGCCAAACGACCGGAGGGATTGCTCGTTGACGATGACAACCTGGCCGAGGGAAGCCTGGTGGCGATGTTGGAAATGGGCATCCGTGTGCCGGATGAACTCAAGCTGGTGCTCCACCAGAACGCGCACCTTGCGTACTACTGCCCTTTTCCGGTGACGCACATCGTCACGGACGAGCATGCGGTAGCGCGGGCGCTGTGGCAACAAGTCCAACGCCAGTTTCGCGGCGAACCATGCGAATTGATCGAGCTGCAGCCCGCGCTCACGATGCCGCGGCTTCGCAAATCGGCGCTGCGCCGTGCCCAACCAGCCGGGGAGGAACTGTGCGAGGTGAAATGAAAAGGTTTCAAGTTTCGGGTTCCAACTCGACTGATCTCGCCGAAGTCAGGTTTCGGGCATTGGATTGGGGTATTCAATTCGATCGTTCCGGTCTCGGTCGCGAGGCGTGGGGCGGGCGGGGTGAAGCGTGTTTCACTTTGATCGAGTTGCTGGTCGTGATCGCCATTTTATCCATACTGGTGGCGCTGCTCTCACCCGCGCTGAGTACGGCCCGGGAAAAAGCGCGGCAGATAAGTTGTATGAATAATTTACGGCAATTGGGACTAATGTTGATGCAGTATGCCGGCGATAATGACGGTTATTCTCCAAGATGCCTTGATCCCGATGGTTATTGGTTTATGCGTTTGACCAAAGCGGGTTATCTTGACAGGTATTTTGCTTATGTATCCCCGGCCTATCCTGACGGAGTAGGTTGGGATAACAATATGAATGTAGTTACCACTGGCCTTAAATACCTTTGCCCTTCTCTAAAGAAGAAATATATAACGGACGCATACTTTAACTATGCAATGAACTCCATAACTTTTGGCAATACAGCCTTTGGGTTGCCATCATATTCAAACTTCCGAAAAGTGGATTCCATCCAAAATCCTTCAGCCAGGTGCTGGTTGACTGAAGGGGTGCCGAGCGGAGGGGGATATCACGTTGGGGGTAATGCAACATACCCTCCGGACTATTTTGGAATTCCAGGAAGACATGGCGGAGGACTGCTCGTCAATGTGCTGTATGTCGACGGACACCTGGGCTTGATAAAACGCGCCGACCTAAACGACAATCGCATCTTGTGGGGGTGGTACAGCGATGTGGACTTTTTTGGGGGTCCCGACCAGTAGTGGGACCAGGCGGGAAATAATGATGCAAATTTGGTTGAAGAATTTACTATTGCTAACAGGTGCGTATGGATTTCTAATGATAGCCTGCGGCCTTAACGCGCGAGCCCAGGCGGCGGCGGAATCGCCGCGGAAACTGTCTGTACTCATTTGGAATAATGGATTGCTCAACTCCGTTGACCACGCCTATCTGCGCGAGCTGCATGCCCATGGGTTCAATATCGAGGCCACGGAGGGGACGACGGTCGCGTGGGAACGCCTGAAGCAATTCAACTGTATCGTGCTTTACACGCTTCCGGCGGACCAGGACAAGGAGATCGGCGGCAGGATGTCCGGACCGCTGTTTAAGCCCGAGTTCCTTGCGCTGTTGCAGCGTTATTGGCAGGCCGGCGGCGGCGTGCTTCTGGCCGTGAATGTGCCCCAACGCTTGGAGGCGGTTGAAAATCTGCTGGCGGAATACCTGGGACCATGGGGCGCGAAATTGCCGCATGAGCGCGTGGTGGACCCCGTCGCCCAGGCCTTGCATCCGCGTCTGCAAAACCGCACCTTCGTTTTCGCGGACGTGCGGCCTTCCCCGGTCAGTGATGGCGTGAAGGGCGTATGGTTCCCCAGCGCGATGGGAAGCTACAACTGGGAACAGTTTGGCGGAGTCATTGAAGTCAGCAAGGACTGGACCGAAGTGCTGCGGGGTTCACCCACCGCGACGACCGAGCCCCTGAAACCGGCGTTTGCCCTCACCGCGACCGAACAGTTCAGCAAGCCGCCGTACACGCGACCCGGTGGAGTGAAGAGCCCGACGTTATTTGCCATTCGTGAGTTCTCCACGGGCGGGCGCCTGGCGCTGATGAATGCCTGGAGCATTTTCCATCTCGGGGGCGGCACCACGTGGGTGCATGATCGCGCGATGTTGGACAAAGGGCTGAACGGGAGGCCGAGTGATTTTGGCCGTTTGTTGGAGAATACGTTCCGCTGGTTGTCCGCACCCAGCTTGGAGAAGGGAAGCCTGGGTGGTTACCAGCAGGATGCTGAGAAGCTGCTTGCCCCAACGCAACGAAAGAAGGCCAGAGAGGACCTGGCGGGCATGGATGTTTTCCAGAACCCCACCCCGCCCGGACGGGTCTTTCGCGGGATCGTTGGCGCCCAGACGGCTCTTTCCGGCGGAAAGGGAACACTGGCGGAGTACGGCACGGCGGCACAGCGCGCGGGGTTGGACTTCATCGTCTTTCTGGAAGAATTCGCCAATTTGACCGAGGCAGCCTACCGGAAGTTTGAGACCGAGTGCAAGGCGCAGTCCACCGACATGCTTCTGCTGATTCCGGGTTTCCGTATCGACACCAATCTCGGCACGCATTTTTTTGCCTACGGACCGAACCTTCCCTGGCCCTCCGGGCCGCAACTGAGCGGACCGAAGCACACGTTGCTGCGCATCCAGCAGTTCGATGACCAAGACCAACTGACTCTGGATGATCAGGCTTCCCGCAACTGGCTGTTCGCCGCCATGGATTACACCAGCCGCAATTTGGGCTATTATGATTGCCGCGCGAACCAGGGCGGAGCGCCCATCTACAATTTACGCCTGTTCGGCGTGCTGGGTGTGATGACTTATCGCAATGGGAAACTGGTCGAGGATATCACCCCCGAATACATTGATTATTCGTGCGACACCCTCCCGCCGCGAGCCTGCGCAGTGGACCTGGTCAATTCCCCGGTGGCGCTCGAACTCGCCGTCAAGCACGGACATTATCTGACGCATGTGGCGGCGGAGAGCCAGGCCAAGCTTCCAGAAGCGATGTGTTACTGGCACCAATACGGTCGGTATAACATGTATCCGTCGCAGGGGCCGGAGATTCGCGCCTGGGCCGGCACCCAGCGCATTCTCACCTATGCCGGGGAACCGTTTGTGCCCAGCCGTTATCGCTTCCGGCCCGAATGTTGGGTCGCTTCCGACGCGGGCTTGAAGGAAATCAGGATCTGGAGCGATACGACGGCGCCATCAACCGGTTCGCCCTCGTTGAACTGCCAGCCGGTCCTCTATCGACGCTTTCTGCTCAACGGCGTGAAAGAATTCCATCAAACGTTCGAGTGGGCGTATGAGCGGCATCGGGAGATGATCTTGGAAGTTATCGACATGCAAGGGCGCCGCGCGGTCAGCGCGTCGCGTTCGCTTTGGTGCGATGCGAACGCCAACTGGTGGTGCAATGACCGGCAGAATAGCATGATGGGAACAGCGCCCAACCAGATTCCTGGGGTTTGGCATGGTCCGGCAGTGCTGCCGGGACCCATGGTGCCATGGTTTGAGTGTGGTCCAACCTGGGATGGCGGACCCACCGCTTACATCGGGCTCAATGTGTGGGCGTATCCCGCGCTGCAATCCACCGTGACAACGGACGAAGGCCCGTGGGCGGGTGTCGGCGGACGTCTCATGGACGGCAATTGCACCCCCACCTTGTTCAGCGACGACGTGAGCAACTTGCGGATCACATGTGACCGCGTTTACGCTCCCGGCGTCACGGCCAACGCTTACCATACGATGGGGCCGGTCTTTCCCTCGAAAGGAATGGAATGGCAGTGCCGCCGGACCGGCTTCATTGAGCGTATCACCGGAGTGGGGACTGCGCAACCGATGTGGCCCGCCCGGGCAGGGGGTACCGTCACCTGTTACGACACCTCCATCCTGTTCAAACAACGCCAAACCGTGAAGGGGTTGATGTTCCATCACCTGGAAACGCGCGGTTTTACCGATGCGAACCGGCCACGGTGGATCGTATCGGCGGGGTCCGGAAACCCGGTCGTCGGCAAACCCTTGCAGGGGAATGAAGCATCCGGCAACGCGAACGTTGAACTGGCGTCCGGTGGTTATGTCGCGGTGGTGGGCACCGGGGATAGCAACCTGGGCGCCGTTTTCAACATCGGGAAAGAACCCTTGCAGCTGGCGCCCTGCGCCTCTGGATGGTTTATACAGGCCGCCATGAAAGATCAGCCGGTCAAGGCAGGACAGCGAGTCACCGCTCACATCATGGTGGTGCTGGATGCGCTTGACCAGACCGACCGGACTCCGGCCCGGCTGGAGAAGATCCGGGAGTACTTCGGACTTACCGGCAAGAATGGCTGCGGCGCGGTCATCAAACGCGGCAAGGTCGTCTCGCAGTTCGGCACGCTGGACCTGGCGCCGGAGAAGGGGCTGGTGGAACTCGAAGTGCCCAATCCGGGTTGGAAGCTCGACCTGCCTCTGGGCGTGCGCTTTTTTGGCTTCAATCCCAACTGGACCGTTGGTGAAATTCAATTCGCCGGTTACCTGCCGTCCTTCTACAAGCGGCCGCCGGTCGTTTACCGCAACCTTGGTCTGGATGAGGAGCAGGTGGCCTTCTTGTCCCTCTATCCGGACCAGGCGGCCAGCACGCATGTGGTGGTGGGACATCCCTTGCAATGCGATGACGGAAACTTGATCATTGAAATCGCCATGCTTAACGACAATCCGGCCGAATATCACGTCGGGGTCAACAACCCGACCGACAAGCCCATCAGGACCATGTTGCGGAAATGCATGGAACTGCCGGGCTTTGAATTCCCCGACCAGGAGATCGATGTGCCGGCCGGCGGGTATGTCGTGATGAAGGAAAAGTGAGATCTGAACCCATGAATGCGTTTTCCCTTCAACCTGAAACGGATTCTGTGCGTCAGCGATGGCGATCAGGTGATCTGCCACGCGGCAAACGCCGAAGCGCGCGCCTTTCCCCCACTCGACCCTCTCAACCTGCGCCTTGTGCTGCGATCAAGAGATTGAAGCGCTGGCGGCCTTGTTGTCTTCACTCGACATCAACGGCCTGAACGAAACACTCCCCGCCGCATGCAACCGAAATCAAACACTTTGCGTTCCCCCGTTTTTCTGGTCGGCCCCACGGCGGTGGGCAAGAGCGAGGTCGCGGTCGAACTGGCGCTGCGGTTGGGCGGCGAGATCGTATCTGCAGATTCGATGCAGATTTACCGCGGCATGGACATCGGAACGGCCAAGCTCACGATGGAACAACGGCGCGGGGTTTCCCACCATCTGCTCGACCTTCTCGATGTGACCCAATCCTGGGATGTGGCGAAGTTCCGAGAACTGGCGGTTGCCGCCATCGCCGCAATCCAATCGCGCGACGCCCGGCCCATCGAAAAGGTGTCAGTTCAATTATTATCATATCATCCGGTTCGTCGCGGAAATGTTCGGAAAGGTGTCAATCCGAATGGCGCTTAAATAGCGCGTTAAACTTCGAACTTCAACGGCTTGCGTCGTTGGATGTCCGGCGTGGTCTGAAAAACCAACACACCTCCGAAAGCTCCCGCATCCGACAGAGAATGTTCTTTGTGCGCGATCAATACTTATACTCGACCTTGTTGTTGTAGCGATTCAGGTCGTCAATCTCGTGGTCGGGGTCGATCTCCACGATGATGCTGCTGTCGGTGATGCAGTTGAAGTTGAGGAACTCGACGCCGTTCTTGCTGGGCTTCAGTCCCACGGGGGGATCGATGCGAGGGATGCGCTTTTCGCCAATCACTTTGCCGGAGCGGCCGTCGCGCACGCGCACCAGGAGGTTCTCCACCGGCTTGGCTCCCAGGTTGTGGACCGGCACGGTAAGATGTTCGTTGTACACCAGTTTTACGTCACTCGGGCTGATGGCCGGATCGGGTCGGTCAAAGTTGAGCGGAGCAGTCTTGATGGCGGTAACGGTCAGCACGACGGGTTGGCGCACGGGCAGGGTCAACTCGAGGTAGGCCCCGCGATCCAGGGTTGCTTCCTTCGTCAGGATGGTTTCCTCCGGCTGGCCGGCATCATTGGCGTCCTTGGACAGCGTCACTTTGTAAGTGCCGGGCAGGAGGCGCCAGACGCGCGTTGTCAAGGCGAGCGGCTTTTCCGGGAAGGCGTAGAAGCGCGCCTTCAGTTCTTTGTCCGTGTTTACCGTCACAAGGGCGGCCACCTCGCCAGCCCCTTTCTCGTAACTGAGACCGTGCCAGGGAAGGTAGGTCCCCTGCGCGCCGCGCTGAGTGGGCAACGCCCCCATGCGGGCGATCACGAGGCTGTTGTCCGGCAGCGGGATGCGGTCGCGCGAAGGATCCGCCGCGGTATAGAGCCACCACTCGCTGTTGACGAACTCGAAGGTGCGTTTCCAGGTGTCCGCCAGGTAGCGGGTGTCGCCGGTGGTTTGAAAATAATTCCAGTTTTTTGCATCATCGAACTGAGCGCCAAACGAATACTTGTCGAACGGAGGGAGGGGCTTGTACTCGGCCGGTGCGAACTGCTTGCGGATCTCGTCGGTGACGCCACTGACGCTGACCATGCCGTTGACGGCCTGGGCGTACCGAATCCACTTCGCATCAAGGACGCGCTTGGCATACACCCCTGCGAGCGTCTGCGCGTCTGCGGTGAGCAGGTGATAACTGTCGGTGCTGATCCCCGCTCCATCGGCCAGCCCTTTGAGACCCCGGAAATATTTCGCCACGTCCGGGTTGCGGTTGTACCAGATCAGATAGTTGGCCGGGATCAACACGAGCATGCCGCCGTTGCTGTCGTTGGCGAATGCGCCATAGTCCCAGCAGCCGTTGACGCCGAAGTAGGCGGACTTCCAGCGATAAGTGCCGTCGTCAAGCTTGCGCATCCATTTGTCATAATGGCTGCTGGCGGCCATGGTGTGTTCGACGGCCACCGGGTCGCCGTAGTCCACCAGCATTTGTTGAGCGATGGCGCCCATCCCCTCTTCGTAGGAATGGCAGTCGTCCATGGTATAGCGGGAGACGCCTTGATCCAGGCAGTAGGTCCACAGGCCGTTCCAGATGCGGCGCAGGGAATTCTTGATTTTGCCGTCCTCGTCGGCGCATAGCGCCATGCCGACCCAGTTCTCGACGAAGTCGGTGTCGTCGCCCCACAGTCCGCCAAACTCGCCCATGGGGGTCTGCCAGTTGTCAATCCACCAGTGCGTGATTCGGCGGTTGACGTTCAAGGCCTGCATCTGCCAGAAGGCCCACTCCGGCGCGCCGATGTCGTTTTTTGGAATGTCGAAGATGGGGGCAGAAACTTTTGTGTTGGTTCCCTCGGGAAGACCCCGCAGAAAGACCATCTCGCGTGTCTCCGGTCGGTCCGGAGCGAACGCGCACAGCCAGCGGAACGGGCGATCAAAGATCGGGTCGCCAAACTGGTGACCTTCATTCACGTTGTAATGACCGCAACGCGCGAATTCCACCTGGTCCTCGGTTGCAATCGGCAGGGCCTGGTCCATCGGTACTTGGCAGAGGTCGAGCGAGCAGCCGTCCTTGCCCATCATCCAGGTAACCGGTTCTCCGGCGGTCAGGAACATGGCGAACTCCGCGTTGGGCATGCTGACCACCGGCCTGCCGCGCAACCGCAGGACGAACACCTGCCGCCCCGTGCCGTTGGGTTTCAACAGCGCATCGGCCACCAGCCAGTCGCGCGCGGACCACACCGGTTCCTTGACTACGATCTGCACCGGCGTGGGCTTGGTGATTCCTTCGGCCACCAGCGTAATCAGCACGCCGTCAGCGGCCTGCGGTTCGGCCTTCGCCTCGGTGAGCGCCTGGAAACCTCCGAAGGCGGGTGCGGCCAGCTTCCAACTCGCAGACGGAGTAGTTGTGCCCCGCAATGGGTTGTCGAAGCGCGTGGGAGTTTCCGCCAGCAGCGCCAGTCCCGCGTCGCTATCCGGCATCTTCTCCAATTTGCTGAAGAAGATCGGCGTCTTGGCGGGGGCCTGTTTCAGCGATTCGACGCGGTAAAGCTGCACCTCGCCCAGACGTCCCACCTCACGGGTGAGGGCCAGGTGCGGATCGGTGCGCATGGCACTCAGGGAGGAGCGCCAGAAAGTTCCCTCGCGCGCGTCCACCGGCTTGATCGTCTTGTAACCGACCCCGGGGATCAGCTCCTGCAGTTCGCCACGGAAGGCGCGCTGGGCGAAGAGGGTCACCCGGTCGTACTTCTGGTTTGGGGCCAGGTCCAGTTCAGCGAATTGGCCGTGCGTGCTGGGGCCGTACATCTGGTGCGGCCAAGGGGTGGCCTTGAAACCGTCGAATGGCTCGGCGTAGGCGCGCTTGGCGTCCCAGCATTTCATGATGTGCGCGAAGGTGTACTCCTGCGGCTGGCCGGCGATCACCACCGGCAATTCCTTCAACTCCTCATCCAGCCAACCCATTCGAGCCAAATCCTTCTGGCGGCGTTTCGCTTCCGGAGTGATCGGGATCGGATCGCCCATGGGTTTCTCGTGTTTCGCAAGCTGAGCAATTTGCGCGTCGGTAAGCGGCACGGAATAAACATGAAACTCGTCCATGAGACCGTGGCTCATCGTCAGGTTCGCGGGTGCCAGGTTCCACTCCCAGGAATAGCTGCCCCAATTGCTGCCGATGCGCTTGCCATCCTCATAGACGGTGATCCCCTCGTTGCGGTCCCAGACCATGGCGACGTGATGCCATTCATCCGCCTTCCAGGTCTTGGCAAGATATGGCCAGTCCAGCCGTTGGGTGTAGAGGCCGACATTGAAGAACTGCATGCAAAAATGTTCGGGTACAACCATGAGCGGGGACATGATGAAGCTCCAGTAGCCCTGGCCGCTCACGACCGCGTAGCCATCCCAGTCCATCTCGGCCGGAGCCTTGGGCAGCTTGAGAAAGAACGCAATGGCGCCGCGATCAAGGTCCACATTGCCGCGGGCGTCGAAGTTCGCAACGCCGGCCTTGCCAACCACACCGGCATCTTTGGGCGCCGCGCCGCCCCCTTTGATCGAACCCCGCGCGATGACGGCGTTCGGCGAGTCGTCGAACGGCGCATAAAAAATCTCGTTCAACGGATCAACGGAATCGGCGCCAAAGACGGAGAATGCGAGGAGTGTGGCAAAAGAAAGGGTTGTGAGGATCTTCATGGGATGTGATCGTTCCATTGATCCTGTTCGTGAACTTCATGCCGTTTCCGCATATCAGTGCATCCTATCACGCACGGGAATTGCTTGCAATCAGTTGCGAAGGCTGGGGGCTATTTGTTGGCCGATCCTTTCAACTTCTGAAAACTGGCGGACTTGGAGAACGCGATCACGAACGACACGGCGGCGGTGTCGCTGAAAACCCTGGTGATGGAGGAATGGAGGATTGAGTTGGCGATTGAGTTTTCCGCCTGATTTGCTAGCCCGGAATCCCATGTTAAGTAGTTGAGTTAACACCACGGAGGAATCCAGGCTATCCGCGGGTAAAGGTGAGTGGCCGATTGTCAAGCGTTGATCGATGATGCGTGGGGTCCGATACTGGCGGGCGATATTGGCCAGTTCAATTCTGCGCCAAGCCGATGAAGGCAAGTGGTAAAGCTCATCGAGCAATTTTCCCGAACGCCGACGCAGGG
>JACQHZ010000069.1 GCA_016198745.1 Verrucomicrobiota bacterium | reverse complement strand
TCCGTTCCTGGTTTGGTTGCGGCTTTGCCGCGCTGGGTTAATATTAATAAATGATTCTATTTGTTCACAATCCCACTGAAAAACCGATCGCCTGCGTCATCCGACCAGCCAAGGGGTTCGATCTGTTGGGCGCGTTTCACAAGCAAATGAAGGTTTTGCCCGGACAATCGGTTATCGTCGGCGTCGAATGAGCTGTTTGATCATGAAGAAACCTTTCCTCGGTTTTCACTACGACATTGCGCGCGGCAGTTACCTGAAGCCCGAAACCTTCTGCCGCGCGCTGCGGTTGGCGGCGCAATCGGGTTACACGCACTTCCTGCCGTACCTCGAGAACATGATCCGCCTGCCCGCGCTGGCGAAGGCGTGCCCGCCGTGCGCGTACACGGCGGCCGATTGGCGGAGGTTCGAGTCGGTCGCGAAGGCGGCGGGGATCGAACTCGTGCCGCACTTCAACGTGATCGGACACACGGAACGGATCATTCCGTCGTATCCCGAACTCAGCGGCCCGGCGGAGCGCGGCCGGCTCGACCTGGACGTCACGCGCGCGGCGGCGCGCGACTGGACGTTGCGCTGTCTCGGCGAGTTCTGCGAGTTCTCCCGCCGCGGATACTTTCTGATCGGCGGCGACGAATGGCAGCCGCCGCGCCATTTGCTCGCGCGGCCCGGCTTCGATGTGGCGGCGGCGTGGGTCAATCAGATCAACCTTGCGGTTGAATTCCTGGCGAAACGCGGCCGCAAGCCGATCGTCTGGCACGACATGCTGATCCATTACCCCGCGGCGCTGCGCGCGCTGTCGCGGAAAGCGGTGATTGCGTTCTGGTTTTACGACGAGGACTCCGACTATCCCGCGCTCGATATGTTCAAGCAACACGGCTTCGAGACGCTCATGGCCACCGCGGTTTACGGCGGCGGCGCCCCCACGATGGGCCGGCGCTGTGTGAACGCCCAGCGCTGCGCCGCCGCGGCGGTGAAGAAGCATGGGGCCGATGGAGTGATCGTGACGACCTGGGAATTCGCCCGCTGGGAAATCCAGGCGTTCAACATCCCCGCCTCGGTTCGGGTCCTGCGCGGCGAAGAACCGCCCGCGGCGATCGTGGACGCGCTTTCGTTGTGGCAGACGTGGCAGAAGCTGCCGCTGGATTCCGCGGTCGCCGGGGAACTGAAGGCGCGCGCGTTGCAACTCCTGCAAGCCCCGGAGTGGGCGCATTGCTCCGATCTGCGCCGTTGCCTGCGGGCATCCCTGAAGGGCGATGCGAAGGACGATGTGAAGTCGTACACGCAGTTTCATTTCCCGCAGGGCCGCATCTACGAAATGGTCGCGAAAAGATCGCGCCGCCCGACGTGGTCCCCAACGCCTCCCGTTGCGAAGCCGCTGGGCGGAGCGCGGTCATTCGGACTCAAGGTCGAAAGTGCCGCCGCCGCCGGCGACGCGCTCCGCTTCCGCAACGGCGACGAAAGTTTCACCGTATATCCGAAATTCGGCGCAAGCCTTCAGGACTGGCGGCGCGGCGGCGATCTGTTGATTCCCGCTTCGATGGACGGTTTGCTGAAGCAGGGCGCGCTGCCGGGCGGCTATCGGAGCTATTCGGCGGCGGGCGGCTTCTTTCCAATCTGGGCGCTCGGGACGCACAGCAACCCGTGCATTCTCGGACAGCATCCCTGGCGTTGGCGCGCGGCTGAAAATACCGCCGGCCAAGTGATCGTCGAGTTGAACGCCGAGTTCGCCCACGCTTCGTTCACCCTGCGCATCGGCATCGAACGCGACCGATCGGGGTTCGCCTACGAGGCGCGCGCGATCAACAAGCTCGACCATGCGTATGGCGCCTTCAATTTCAACCTGCCGATTGCATTCAGCCTCGCGGACGTGACCGAGATGAAATTGATCTGGAACGAAGCGTCCGTTCGCCGCGAGACCACGGTTGCTTCGAAGGCGCAGAGCGCCTTCTGGATTTCCGCCCGGGGCGCTTTGACGTTGCAGCGTCCGACCTGGACGATGCAAATCGAGGCGTCGCCCGAACAGACCGCCGGCTATTTCACCGACTGGGGCGCGGGGTTCATCACGCCCGACCTGCACGGCATGTATCGCAAGCTCCGGGTGGGTGAAGAAACGATTGCGCGCTGGCGGTTCCATTTGGACGCGCATCGGCCAGTTTCACCCACCCTGCCGGTATAACCATTCGCATCAACTGGTGAGCAATGAAACGCTGGCATCAGCGGCCGCTGCGTGGAGGGTTGACTTCAAAACGATTGCGTGCGGACGCAATACTTTCACCATAATTCTATTTAAATAATAATGCGATAGATCGTTGACAAACGCCGAAAACAGGCCTAAAATTCAGCCGTGAAGATGATCCATCGTCAAACTCCGGCGCGCACGGTGGCTGAAGTCATTAAGAACCGCGTCCGGAGTCTGAAGCTGTGTCCGGGTGATCGCCTGCCGCCAATGAATCGCTTGGCCAAGCTGGTTGGAATCACGGACTACCAGTTGCGCAAAGCATTGGTTTACCTGAAGGACAACAAGGGGTGGATTCAGATCCGGGGATCGGGGACATATCTTCCGGGAGGCCGGCGCCCCATACGCCCCAAGAAAAAGCTGATTGCGATCGTGGGGCCCTGGCCGGAGGCGCAACTTTCCACCTTTGATGAATGCCAACGAATGGCCAGAGCCAGGGGATACGGTGTGATGGTGATCAATGCGACTCCGGATCCGAAGGAGGAACGGACATATCTGGAGAACCTCGTGGAACAAGACATTACGGCGCTCTGCATGGAGCCGACGCCCATCCCTCCGTGCAATTTTGAAATCATTGACCGCTTTTTGGCTCTTCATGCCAAGGTGGCGCTGTTTACGGTCCCTCCCAATTTGGAGCACAATTACAGTGTTTTTTCGCTCGATTACTACCGCGCCGGATATTTGGGAATTGGTCATTTGATGAAGAAGGGGGTCCGGAAGGTTTTTCATATCACATTCCTTACCGGCGGGATCGATGATCCATGGCAGGAGAAAGCCATGGGTGCCGGGGCACGACAGGCAGCGGATGACTTTGACATTGATCTCGATATCGTGCGGGCAAAGTGTGTTTTCAATGAGGAGCGACAAGTGCTCGAATGGCAAAAGGTCGAGACAGAAATCCCTTTTAAAAAGGGGATTGGCTACCTCTGCGACCATCACGTTGCCGCTCGGCTGTTGAAACGTCAACTGGAGGAGGCAGGAATTAGCGATACCGAGATATTCACCGTTCACAATGCGCGGGTTTCGATGCCATTCCCATATGCTTTTCTTGACGAACAGGAGCGGTTGCGACGCATGATGTCCTATGCGCTCGATGGGCGGATCCCCCCCCATCGAAAGATCCGGGAACAGGTGTCCCCGGTCGTCATTCACCCGCAGGAAGCCGCGGAACAATCCGAGCAACCTGCGATGACGGAAACCACCTCGTTACAATTGGCGGGCAGATAGCCATCATGCCTAACGCTGAACAGAAAGCATGGAGACGCCGCAACTGCCTCGGTGAGGCAAGGTGGGCTTATGTCTGAGTCCGAGAAACCGTGGAGCCGTGAAGCTCAGGCGCGGCGAAGGGCCGAGGTGGCGGCCCATTGTCGGGAGGTCTTGCGGCCGCACCTGATGGCCGACGGCAAACGCGCGGATGATGTCTTGGCACACAACTGGGATACCGAGGACCGCCTTCGGGCGTGGGCGGCCCTGGCGTTTCTGCAGGGTGATGCCGCGGATGGGGCGCTCGGCAATGCTTTGATCCGCTCGGTTGTCGTTTCGGGAGGGATTGATCGGGGTGAAGGGGTCTGGCCCATTTGCGAGTTTGAGTTACTGCCCTGTATCAATGCTTGTTATCGCTATGCCGATCGGCTGGAGACTGAAACACGGCAAATGGTCAAAGAGTGGGTGGGGCGCAGTCTGCAACCTCTGACCACCCGTGACAGCCATTTCATGGGTTACAACGATAATTTTCCAATCATGAGCACCCATGTCCTGATTCTGGGCGGCCAACTTGCAGGACGAAAAGAGTCGGTGAAGCAGGGCCGGGCCAACCTGCTGGAACTTCGCTCGCTGTTAACCCGGCGGGGAACGCCTTCGGAATTCGGCGTTGGCTACTGGACGCATCGCCTGGAGCCGATCGCTGGGATCGCCTCGGATGCCGAAGATGACGAGATTCGACGGGTTGCTGTGGCTATCGAGGAACGACTCTGGGCGGAAGTGGTCTTCAACTGGCACCCGGTTCTCAAACACCAAGGCGGCGCCAGCGCCCGAGGCATGGGGCCCGAGAGCGTCCAAACGATCCTGCACATGTACCATGTGTTCGGTCGGGAGGTGGAACTTGCCGGCCTGGATCATTGGTCGGCGCTGGATGGTCCGGGATTGGCGCGCCGACAACGCGCCTACGGTCTTGAACCGAAAACGGTGGATACATACATGTTAGCCTATGCGAACGGGTTTGCGCATGATGAGTACCATGTGCCTGACCGCTTGGCCCAGTTCATGTATCATAAGCCTTACCCATTTAACTACTCGGCTACGGCCGAAGTGGGTCCTTGGACTGATCGGTTCTACCATACTCCCGGTTCGGACGGAAAGTCGGTCCTGCATGTTAAGCCGGACGCGCCATTTTACGCGGGGCATTCCGTGGTTTTGCGCACGCATTTCCGGCCGCACTTTGTCCTGGGGAGTTCCTCGACTCAATTTTACTGTGGATCCATTTCACGGCCGTGGCATCTCCAGTACGCTCGACGTGATCGGGCGGAAAACCTGTCCGATCTGGGCAACTGGGAATGTCGTTATGTCATCAATGACAAGCCGGTGGGGAAAGAGGCAACGTACTGGGATTCGCCGGACCACGCGCGCCAGGCTGGCGGACCGGTGTATCCAGCCGGTTGGGATGAGGGGCGAAGTTTCATCCTGCAACACGAGGGCGCCACGCTGTGTCTTACCCGGCCGAAATACCGGGAACATTGGGCCGTGACCAGCCTGCGACAGGATGTCGCCCTCTCGCAACACTTCGGTTCATGCGGACAAATCCATCTGGGAAATCACCATCTGGCAAATCGTGTCGGAGAAAGCCAGCATTCAGAAACAATTTTTATCAATGAAGAAACGGTCTTCATCGCATTCCGGCCGCTGGTCGGGCGGTTTCTCGGCCGCGAAGTCGCCATCCGCATTCGGGAAGAAAACCGTTACCTGGTTCTTAGCTTTTACAACTACCGCGGTCCGGCTCGTTCCATGACCGCTTACGAGATGGCTTATCTGGGAAACGGGTTCGTGTGCGAAGTGGCCGAGGCCGGGGACTACGGCAGCTTTGATGAGTTTTGCAAGACCATGTTGGCGGCCGAGGTCCTGGACGACACGCACCACGGGGCGCGCACGGTACGGTATGCGCGTGACGAATTAGAACTGGCGATGGCGATTGATCCGGTGATGGAACATATTATTTTCGCCACAATCAACGGCCGCGCAAGGCCGGAACCGCAGCTTGCGGCCACCGGCATCGAGTGTCAAACGCTGCCGTTCCTGGGGCACGACCAAGAACAACGCGGCAAGACCAACCTGTCCTGGGCCAAGCCGATCCATGAACGGCCCGACGGACAAGTCATCCTCGATTACAAAAAGGTATGGAGACCATGACGGTTTTCTTGCGTGCGTACCGGCGCGCTTTTCCTGGCATCTTCCTGCTGACGGTTTGGGTTGCTGCCGTGACGCAGGCTGGTCAGGAGAACCCGAGCAAAGGCAGCATTCTCATGGTGACGGCGGCTTGGGCGCCGAATGTTCCTTACCGCCATCGTCATTATGAGCAGTATTTGCGGGCTCAGGGTTACCAGACGGCGGTGATTCCGTTTCATCAACTGAGCGACGAGACGCTGGCCAAGTTCAACATGGTAATGTTTCTGGAATTTGCCCGCATCAATGATGTCATCACCACTGAAGACTGGGGGCAGTGCACCAGCCGTTACCACGAAGAGCTTGCCAGACGTCTCGAGAACTATGTGAATAGCGGAGGTGGTTTGCTCTTCTTTTCCGTCGGCACGGTGGGCGGCTGGAGGTGGGTCAAAGCGGAAAACAAGCTGTTGCAACACTGGGGCGCCGAATATCTCCTGGAGATGACCGAAGATGTTCTCACCAGGCACAAGCAGGCCAATTATCTCCAAAACACTTATTTCCTGGCCAACCAGATTGCGCGCTCACCTCTGACCGAGGGGGTGACAAACATCTGGTACACGCCTCATTTTTATTCCGTTCCTCTTACCCAACCGCTGAAGGTTGATAGCGCCTGGAAAGTGGCAGTGTCCGGCAGCCGAACGGCCATGACCCGGCCCATCGAATGGGATCCGCCCGAGTCCGATCAGCCTGCTCACAAGTTGATCGAGGACAAGCTGGGAACATATCAACAATCCCCGCCGCTTGTCGCATATAAGGAAATGGGAAAAGGCAGGATCGTCCTTCTCTCGTTCAGTCCCATCAATACCGTCTTTGGCTATCAGCATCCCTTCTGGGAAGACCTTGCCATGACTCGCGGCAACGGACGGATCGGAAGCGACTTGTTGAAACTGCTGGATAACAGCGTTGCATTTCTGGTTCAGCCGACCAAAGACTCAACCGCTATTGGCGGATATGTCGGTCAACCTTATCCCAAGGATCCCCAGCCCCAGCCGATTGATTGGAGCAAGATGGGCATGGGTAAATCCACCCCAAAACTGTTCACCGGTGTTATTGGCGCGCGCACTACGTACAGTGTCGGCAAAGGCGCTGTAACGGAATGGGCGGCGGCGGCCAAGCAAGCCGGCCTCGATTACCTTGTCTTTGCGGATACCTTCGCCCAACTGACGCCTGAAAAATGGAATTCGCTGAAAGAAGACTGCAAAAAAGCCTCCACCAACGACTTCCTGGCCATACCGGGATATGAGATTCAAACGGAATCGGGGGACCGCTGGATCGCGGCCTATTACGGCGGTTTTCCGGCGGCAAGCATTTTGACCGCTGACGGCAGGAAAATTAAAGTTGGCCAGTCGGATTCTTTCTACTTCAGCGCCTGTAATTCAGGTTTTGTCGCCCCATTTGATTTGACTCATAACCCGACTCCGACGGCGGCCTTATCGGTGTTCTCGGCCTTGGGGTGCATGACCTATGAAAAGGGAAAACTTCATTCCGAATCGCTCCAGGACTATTTGCATGACGCGCAGTTGATGGACTTCACTGTTCCCGTGGCAATCGATCTCGTGGACCTTCCGGAAGACATCAAGACGTTTCGTCAGCGCGCTTATAATCAGATTAACGCAGGCTCGTTGGCGGAGGTCGAATCGGAATTCAGGCATCCATCCCGAATGACAAGCTGGATCGTCACTTCAGGCCCGCGCATCCTGGATTGGCGGGGGTTGAACATGTCGCGCAATACGTCCGGTGAATCGGTTGTGCCCGGAACGGAACGGTGGCGCATGCGTTTGCAGGCGGAATCGGACGTGGATTTGAAGGAAGTGGCCGTTTATGACGGAACGACCAGGATTCGTCGCTACCTTCCCCAGGGCAAAACCTTTTCCGTGGAGATAGACGGTCTCCACGATCAACAGCGGGCGCTGGTTGCCATCGTGACGGACAGCCGGGAACAGCGGGCGATCTCCGGATTCCAGGAGGCGCTGGATATGCTCATGTATCGCACGATGTGCAGTGATCACCAGAACACGGGCAACTGCGCGTTTGCGAAGGACAGGGACGGCAACACGGTCATGTATGGCCCGGGATGGCAGCAGGAGAAACTGAGGTTGCGGAATACGGTGCCCGGCCAGTCATCGGAATCATTTTTCATCATTGCGCCCCTGGTGGATGGCGGTTATCCGCCCAACATTCCGTGCATGAATTGCACCCCCACCGTGGTCGGCAAGGAAATATCGGAAGGAATCATCGGCGATGTGTTCATGAGTTTGATGAATAATCCCCATGCCGGCAAGTTCGCGCTGGTGCAGGAAAACGACCTGAAATTGAGATTTATTGATGGCAAGACGGCGCGATGGGGAAGCGCTTCGCGGCTTATCATGCCCGTCGAGCCGACCCGCCTTTTTGACGCCCGATTGCGATTCACCGATTTTCTGAAATATATCGACGGACCCCGACTGCAACTGTTTGAAGGCACGCTGAAATTGAAGCGGGATGTCACTTTGGCCGACACCGTTCGGCCGGCCGTGACGTTTGGAAGCCTTTCGTTCATTCCCATGGAAAGCTTTGTCAACCAGTTTACGGTGATCGGTCCGCCATCATGGTTTCTCACGGGGAAGGCCTGTTATTACCGTTCCGATTTTTCGGGTCGGTTGCCGCCGGGCGGGTATGTCATCGTGGGACCGCACGCACTGGGTTCGCGCGGATTTTTTGCGCTGGATCAACCTTTGCATATCTCATCCGACTTCAAGCCGGGTCCCGGCCGGGTCTGGAACGGTTGTTATGATTTGGAAGACAATCACATCAATTTCGGCCTGCATGAGCCGGGCAAGACGTTGAAGGCGGGAACCGAGATCAGTTACCGGGTACTGTTCATGGCCGGAGGACGATTTGAGACCAGCGATTCATCGCAATTTGAATGGGTACGCGCCTCGATGGGGCTGGCAGGCAAACCCGCGTATGACGCGCAGGTCTCAAGCGGAAAACTCAAGTCCACCGGGTTATATCTCGAATTGGAAGCGGCAGATGGCGGCGCGCGTTTTGCCATCAATCGGGCCGACCTTCCCATTCCGCTCCCGGTTAAAGTGCATGGCGTGAACTCCAATTGGAGCACAGGTATTTGGGATGAAGACGCCGAGGCCCTCATTCCTTGCGGCGTCCTTGACGGTGCGATCGTCGCGTCACTCGACATCAAGGAAAAAAAACGCAACGTGTTTATCGGCAATGTGATTGTGTGTGATCGGAAAGATGCCGTGTTGACCCTGCTCCCGGAAGGCAACCAGCGCTGGAAGGTGCAGGTCCAGAACCCGACCGATAAAAAAATGACCGTTGCGATTCACACTCCGAAGGCAATCAAAGGCTTCCGCATTGAAAAGTCAGTGGAGGTTCCGGCCGGCGGTCAAGTGGAAATTACCGAATAACCGTACAGCGAGGGAGGAGACCATGCGAAAACGCTCGATCCTGCACGTGCTGAAAACGACGTTCATGTTCTTCGCGGCAGCGCTGGCGGTCACCGGCCATGCCTCCCATGCGCCGTCCGTGCTGGTGGTTACCGGCGAATACGATGGGACGATCCGCCCCTGGCAGCAGGACTGGCTCAAGGCCGGGTACCAGCTCAAGGTGATTAAATACTGGAACCTGTCCAGTCAGGCGACCTGGGACTTGCTGAGCAAGTTCAACCTCGTGGTCATCACCCTGCCGCATTACGACCCCACGGGTAACGCGACTTCCAATAAGCCCCCCTGGGCGGTCTCGGCGGAGGAATGGAAGACCTTTTGCGCCCTCATCGACCGGTATCTCAACGCGGGGGGCGGCGTGCTGTTCTACGGAAACTCCGTGGATACGTTGGCGCCGGCCGCCGTTGAAATGTTCCTGAAACCTTACGGCGCCAATGTGCTGTTCGAGCAGGTGACCGATCCCCAGCAGACCTTCACCCAAACCAGCAAGGCACGCTGGTCTTATGGCTGGACAACGGCCATTTCTCCCGGCCCGCTCACCCAGGGCGTGAAGACCGTCTTCTACCCGGCGACGAAATTCATGTATGGCCCCACTACGTCACCGTTGAAACTCTCCCCGGAGTGGCAGGTGCTGGTGACCGGCTCACCGACCGCGCACAGCCTGGCGCCCAATTATCCGAGTGTCCACAATCCGGGTTTTTCTGAAGGGAACCCCGGCGCCTGCACGGCGTCTCCTCCGCTGATTGCCTGCCGGACAGTGGGCAAGGGCCGACTGGCCGTCTCCGGCCTCAGCCTCTATAACAGCTTCATCTGGTATCAACACCCGTTCATCGAGGATATCGCCATCAAGCGCGGCGATGGAAAGACCCCCAGCGACTTGCGGCAGTTGCAGGCCAATCTGGCGCGCTGGCTGGCGGTGGAGACGGGGGCGCTGGGCGGCTATCGCGTGGAGACCGACACGACCGACGCGCGGGTCGTTGAGCGTACCCTGTATAATGAACGGATGAAACCGATCACCTGGAAAGAGCCCGCGGAGGCCATCCCCCACTACCTCTGGCTGCCGGGGGTCATTGGGGCGCGCACCGCGCTCACCGGCGGGACCGGGACTGCTGCTGACTGGGTGGCGGCGGCGAAAGCGGCCGGGCTGGATTGGCTGGTCATCCTGGAGGATTTTGAAAAACTACCCCCCCAAGCGTGGACCCAATTCAAAAAGGATTGCGTTGCCGCATCGTCGGACGACCTGGATGTGGAGCCCGGTTGGCTGATCCGGGATATCGGGGGTAACACCTGGATGCAATTCGGCGCGTGCATCGAGTGGCCGCCGGCGAAGATTTTTGACGCCACCGAAAAGCGCATCGCGGACACGCAAAATGCCCTTTTTGGCATTGCCCACACGGTCACGGCGCCGGTGGGAGTGAAAGCCAATCCATATCCGGCCTGGAGTTATCGGGAATACAACAGTTTCTCGGTGGTCACCCAGACCGGCGGGGAGCTGCGGCTGGATGATGCCCTGGCGGAGTATCTCTATCAGCAAGCGATCTCCGATATGGTCAAACCGCTGGCCGTCGCCCTGCTCACTGCGCCCGCCCAACTGGCCAAACCGGCGCTCTACCGGACCTATTTGCCCTGCGCGACCGTGGCTGAAGCCCGCCAGTGGATGAATACCCCGCGGGCTTGGGCGCCGACCGGTTACGTGAGTAACGGGCCTGAGTTATTGTGTTGGGAGAGCGTGAACGCGTCGCGAGTTGCGCCGGACTGGTTTGTGCCCGGCACCGAGCGCTGGCGGCTGCGTCTGGCGGCACAGTCCAACGTCGATCTCGCCGAAGTGGCGATTTATGACGGGGCTGAGGTTTTCGCGCGCTACCGACCGATCAGCAACCCCTTTGACTTGACGCTGGATGGGTTGCATGACCAGCAACGGCATTTGATCGCCGTGATTACCGATGTCCAAGGACGACGGGCTATCACCAGCGAACTCTGCACCGTCGATACGCTCCTTGAGCAAACCATGTGCTCGGACCGTAACAATACCACCAGTGGGAGCACCCAGTGGGATCCGGTGACCGGGCGCACGATCTCGTATCCCTCCGGCAGTATGTTCGAAAAGGGCAATACCCCGATAGGCAGCAGGCCAACGCTGACCGCGGACTCGTGGGTATATAGTCCACCAGGGTGGGATGGCGGCGTGGCTCCGACCATGTGCGCTTTTGATTTCAGGGCCGACGTGCGGGACACGGCGACGCCTCGGGTCGGGCCGACCTTCAATCGCTATTCCTGCCCCCTGGCTTCCAAGCACGTGTTGATCCAACAGCAGAGCCTGGATTATCAGTTCAAGCAGTTCAATGGGCAGATGGTCACGCGGCCCATGCTCAACGGGGCCTCCTATTATCCCTATCAGCCGCTGGAGAATTGGACCGCCTGGGTGCGCGAAGTGGCGCCGGTTGCCGTTCCGCACGATCCACGGATCATGGTCATCGAGGCGAATATCCGCTTCAAGCGCGACGTCACCATCGAGAAGTCTCCCTGGCTGGAAATGGGAATTCACCTGGGTTGTCTCGAGGGCGAGATCACCCCCGGTCAGAATGAACGCTTTACCCTGCACGCCGACAACGACGTGACCTTCACGGGGGACATTACCAAGAAAGGTTTCGGCTGGACCGGTGACGTGAAGGCCGGCGGCTATTTCGCCATCTATCCCGGCCCGCTGGCGAACGCCGCGGTGATGATGCTGGATGACGGTTATAAAATGTGCGCCCAGGTGAACCCGCCTAACGGGATGCGCTGTTATCTGGGAAAAGATGGTCCCGAGACAACTTACGCGGCAGGCAGCGAGGTGAACTCCCGCTATCTGGTCATCGCCACCAGTCCTGACGGTCCGCCCGGTTTGGAGCAAATCGAGTGGGTGCGCACGAGCATGGGAATTATCGGCCCGCCCGCCTACCGTGTCACCACGGCGCAGGGCGCAGTGAACGGCACGAAATTCTTTCTTGATCTTCAGGCGCAGAACGGCGGATTCACCGGCGTCATCAGCCAGGCGAAGCTTCCCCTCACCCGACTGCCCATCCGGATTTACGGCCTCAATCCGCATTGGAGCGCCGCCGTCTATGATCGGAAGCGCCGGGAACTCGTCCCGTTCGGCTTTACGGATGGCGTGGGTTATGCCAGCGTTGACACCCGGCGGGGAGAATCCGACGTCTATATCGGAAACCTGGTTGCCTGTGACCATCCCGAGTTGAGGCTGTGGGTGGTGGAAGAGGGTCCGACCATGATCACCATCACCGCCCACAATCCCACGGACAAACCGATCACGACGACCGTGAAGCGCGGCGTCAGTTATGAACGTATTCCCACGTTTCAGAAGTCGATCACGGTGCCCCCCGGCGACTCACTGAGCTGGACCTCCGGCGAATGAAAAGAAGAAGCCATGCGTGCGCCAAGCGGACCGAATTGCTCCAAATGAAACCAAAACAGATTAAAAATTAGAAAATTGAACAGCAAAATTTTAGCCAGAAACACAAAATTGGAGGAACTTATGTCGCCAACAATTGCCAAAAACGGAGAGACAAGTTTAACCGTAACTGTTCACGTCATTCCCGCGCAAGCGGGAATCCAGTCCCCGTTTCCGTTCGCACCAGAGCTGGATTCCCGCTTTCGCGGGAATGACAACAAAAAGGGATCACCTGAACAGTTACGTTTAACCCAACCTCAAAAAGAGGTTTTCGGAGGCACCCTGAGCAAGCTCGCGGCGGTCCCAATTAACAGAAACGACCGTTTCCCGAAATCCCCGTCACCTGTCACCCCCAGTCCAGATGGGGGCAGGCTCTGCCACCTGTCACCTCCTAAAGCCTTCACCCTCATCGAGCTTTTGGTCGTGATCGCCATTATCGGCATCCTGGCGGCCCTCCTGGCGCCGGCGCTATCAAAAGCCAGGGAAAAGGCCAAACAGGTAACTTGCATGAATAATCTCCGACAGATTTCACTCGCCTCTTTAAGTTATGCCCTTAACAACGATGATAGATTGCCTCCAGCGTACGGTGCTGTTTACGCCTGGACAGAGGTGCTCGCCCCCTACCTTGCCAAAAAATATAATTCTGCCGAGGAATTTCGGGTTGACCCTGATCCAACCAAAACGAAATATTATCTCTGTCCAAGCACCAAATATCCCTCACCATTGCGGTGGACATCCGGTGACTATTCAATCAACACCACTCTTCATGGCGCCAATCCCTTCACAGGCAACTGGGCCGGCGTGAAAACAAGCGATGTAACCAAACCTGCTGAAACATTTTGTCTTTTCGATGGGAATGGCGGCGTGGGAGAGGACACCGAGCAACCCAATGGGTGGGGACCAAGCGGTTTAAGCGATATTACCCTTGGTTCCGGTTTTTGCTGTGTAGCATGGCGCCATAGCGCCGGGGCTAATATTCTTTATCTGGATGGCCATGTGGCCTGGGCGCGAAAAATGACCGGGACCATACCCGTTGTAGTAGTCCAGCGAATCTGGTATTTTTTTTATGAGTAACCTGTCCCTTAAGGGAGCGAAAAAGCTGGAGAAACTGATCCGCGAACAGGACTGGATTTACGAAGATGCCGGCACGCGCTGGGCAGACGGGCTCATTCTGGGCAACGGCAATCTGGGCGTCATTGGCTATGCGCCGTACGGACTCGAATGGGTGCTCAACAAAGCGGACGTTTTCGATGGCCGTCCTTACCGCGGCCGCTTGCTGCCGCATGATGAGGTCATGGCGCATTTCCATCGGAAACACCTGCGGAATCTCGCCTTTCTGAACCAGGCCGAGGCGCCACCGGCGGGCAGCGTGGGACCGTTGTCGAAGTCTGCCGCCTTGCTCCGGCTGCGCTTCGGCAACGAAAGCGGCTGGGCCGCGAGCCGGCCGCATCGTGTGCGGCAGCGCCTGTGCTTGTGGGAAGGCGAACTCTACGGCGAACTCGACCTTCATCTTTCGCATCCGCGCTTGCGTTGCTTTGTGCCCCGCCCGCACAGCCTTTTTTGCCTGCGCCTCGAAAACTGCGGGGCGGTCCTATGGGACCATATCATCGAACTGGCGCGGCCGGCGGACGATGATTTGAAGGCGCCGACGTGGCGGACCGGTGAAGGCCTGGCGGCCTTTCAACAACGGATGCCTCACCACGGCGCCAGTTATGCGGTGGCGGCGTTGGTCGCGCCCGCCGCCGGCCCGCGCAAGGACGATCTCTTCCAGCGCTGTCTTCACCCGCGCTACAGGGTGGCAAAGTCCAGCGTGGGCGAATCGCGGCATGGAACCCATCACGGGCAAATCCTCCAGTTTGGGAACGCCGATGTTTTTGTCGCCATTCGCACTTCATACGAGTGCCGGGACCCGCTGGCTGCGGCGATTCGCGAGGTGCGCCACGCCGCCCGCACCGGATTCGATTCCCTGGAGCGCGCGCATCGGCGTTGGTGGCGCGCCTTTTGGGAAAAAGGATGGGCCGACTTTGGGCGGCATAGGGAGATTCAAAAATACTGGACGTTCAGCCTTTACGAGACGGGCTGTTTGTTCGGCAAGGCGCCCATGCCCGGGCTGTACGGTCTCTGGCACGGTCCAACGGATGGGCCGCGATCCGGGATCTACGCCTCCGCTTACACTCACGATCAAAACGTGCAGATGCCCGCCATGCCGATTTTTGCGGTGAATCACCCTGAATTCGTGGAACCGTTCGCGGACATGTATCTGCACGCACTCGATGAGCGACGCCGGTGCGCGCGGCGGCTCTTCGGTCGTCCCGGCATCTATTTCCCGCTTGAAATGAACCCGCTTGGCAAGGGTCTCAGCGGCGGCGCCTATCGCTATTCACTTATCGGCGGGCCGTATTCGGGCGTGATCCTTGTCTGGGCGTGGCGTTACACGCGCAACCGACGCCTCCTGCGCGAACGGCTTTACCCGTTGTTGCGGGAGATCGTCCGCTTCCACGTGGCAGGGATGCGGATTGGAACGGACGACCGATACCATCTTGACTGGGAAATTCCGCCGGAGATATACACCCTCTCGCGCGACTGTACGGCAACGCTGGCGCTGCTCCGGCCGTGTCTCGAAACGGTCATCGAGGCCAGCCGATTGTTCAACTGCGATGCGCGCGAAAGGCAACACTGGGAGGATGTGCTGGCGCGCTATCCGGATTACCCGCGCCACCCGAATGGCGGCTGGTGGGCGGGCAGCGATGTTCCCAAAGATCACTACACCCAGGCCGCCTATCTGTTGTATCCTTTCTTTCCGGGCGAATGCGCCGACGATGACCGGGCGCGAACCGCCGCCAGGACCTTGCGGCAGACACCGCAGCACGACATCGAAATGTCCTATGCTGACACGAACGGCCGGTGGCATTACAAGCGCTCTTGGGCCTGGTTTTTTCCCACCGTCGCCAGGCTGCGCCTGGGAAAACGAACCGAGGCCTGGACCGCGCTACATGAATGCCTGCGTCTGTTCAGCAAGCCCAATGGCATGTTCACACACAACCCGGTGGTCGAAGCGGACCCCCGCCTCACGGAGTCCAATTTGAAGCGCATCCCAAGGGCATGCCTTCGACATGCGGATGGCATCCTGTCGCCCATCTCGGAATTCCACTGTTACGACGCCGGTTCGGCCGCGACGCTTCACCCTGACGCGCGCCGCTGGGTGACGCCGGCTTCCGAGGGGAGCGGCGCCTTCTTGTTCGCCGCCACCGAGACCTTGCTGCAAAGTCATGACGGTTTGATTCGCCTCTTTCCGGCTGTGCCAGGGGGATTTTCGGGACAGTTCCACCGATTGCTCGCCCAGGGTGCGGTGGAGGTTTCCGCTGCGATGGACCAGGGCCGGATCGTGTACTGCAAACTGAAAGCGCGCCGCCGCGTCGTCGTCCGTCTGCTTGATCCTTCGGGGGAAGGAGATCGAAAAGGTACAGTCCTGGAAATCCCGCTGTCTCGAAACCGGAACTGGACCTGGCGCAAGGGATATGTTCCCACGGAAGCTGGGATCGAACGATTTTAGTTACCATGAGTGCGCCAATATTTGGAGAATGGCTGCGGGCGCCGGTGAAAGGCCGGGCGCTGCGGCTGGTCATTGAAGAAATGTCCGCGCGCGCCTCGAAGCCTTCCGTGGCGGAGGCAAGGTTGAAAACAGTTCCGGATGCACGTTGTACCTTGACGGTTTCAAGCGGTGAGGCGGTTATGCCCTGGCGTGGAGAGATTGCGGATTCGTTGCCGTGTTTGACCTGGAGCAGCCCGGAGGAAGATAACTCGGGAGACGCGGGCAACTTTGACGCGCTGATCGCCGCAATCCTCTCGCCAGAGATCGCCGTGGAATCGCAGCGGCTCTTTCCCGATCTCATCCATCGGTTTGGCTTTATGCCGGGCAACATGAATCCCGGCCACAAGGATGACCGCGCCTTCGCGCTCGATTATAGCGGCACCACGTGGGGACCGGCCTGTTATTGGGACGTCTTCGCCTGGTCGCAGGACATGGAGTTTCTCCAATGGTTCAGTGATGCGTGCGCCCAGTGGACGCGCTGGTGGCTGAACAGCCGCGACAAAAACGGTGATGGATGGATCGAGCCAGGCACGAACGGATGCAAGCCTTCCACGTCAGAGTTTCGGATGGACGGAGCGAAGGCGAATCCCGAGCTTGGGTGAACGGTCGCAGCTTCCTGTTGAGAGAGAAAACGACCTTTTTTTTGGACACTAACAATGGAGAAATGAGGCCTTTGCCGCCAGGGCGAGCGGACCCCGTGGTTTTGGGATAGGCGATTGGCAATCCGTATGAACCAACCTATTGTCGATAAAGCAGGACCCCCGCGAAAGCGGGGGTCATCGGCGGGCAAAGAGACCACCCCTTTGCGGGTGGTCCTGCTTTGGACCGCGCGAAGCGCCTCTTTATTTTGCGGCGGCTCCTTATTGGCGCCGAAACTGACGGGGCGCGAGGCCCGTCGCCCGGCGGACGCAGCGGCAAAAGTAATCCGGATCCCGCCAGCCGCAGACCCGCGCGGTTTCAGCAATCGACAGATGGGCGGACCTCAGTCGCGACAGGGCGTTTTGCATGCGCAGGTTGGCAAGATAATCGGCGGGCGCAATCCCCATGGCCGCATGAAATCTCCGCGAAAAGCTGGAGCGATGCAAGCGGAGTTGCTGGGCCATGGTCTTGACGCACAGCGCGGGATGGCTCCATTCGCGATGAATGAGATCGAGGGCCGTTTGGATTGCCTCGCCCAGCGACGGGTTCGCGCAGCGCCCGGCGGCGCGCGTGAGCAGTTCGTAAGCCAGCGCGCTCGCGCGCCGTTCGCCGGCGGGCGTCACATTCTGAATGGCCGTCACCAGTTTCATGAAAAGCCCGACCGGCGGCGGCCCCGGCTTGTAAATGCGCGCGCAGTTCAAGCCCGTCGCCGTGGCATTCGCCGCGGCCAGCGGTCCATCCATCGTCCACCACCAATACTCCCAGGGCGCATTCAGGCTGTAGAGACGGTGTTCCATGCCGGGCAGATACAAAGCGACCTCGCCCGTCCCCAGGCGCCGCTCAACGCCGTTGACCATCACCGCGCCGGCGCCGCGCAGCCCCCAGAAAACCTGCACAAAATGGATGACGCGCACCACGCTGCGAAAACCGGGCTGAAGCCGGTAGTGCCCAACGCTCCGCGCCCCAAAGGGCAGGGCCACCGACGGTTGGGCGGTCGGGCGATGGACATCACGAGTTTCGTGCCGGGCGGCGGTCGTCACCAGAATCCAGAAATTATCACATCCTTCCGGTTGAAGTCCATCTGAAAAAGGCGGATATTCACCTGAAAATTAAGAATGAAAAAGGCAGAAGGCAGAAGGCAGGGTTCAGGGTTCAGGGTTCAGGGTTCAAGGTTCAGGATCCAGAAGATTAACCCTGCACAGGATTGGAATACGGGTTATTTCTCGCCCGTCTCCGGCGGCGCTTCGCCAGCTCCGGGTGGGTGAAGAAACCGTGACTCAATGGAGGTTCGCATTGGATCGCCGCTAGAGTCCTTGAATCTTCAAATTCGTTGTGAACAAATCAAGTTTTTGAGTGCGCCCGAACCCTATGCCGCGAACCTTTGAAGCTTCCCCTTTCCCCTCCACCCTCCACCTTCAAGGACTCTATGATTAGCGAGGCAGGGGGATAAATTTTCTTTCCTTGATCCCTGTTTAAACTTTTCCATCAAATCCGCTTAGGTCTGAGGCCTGCCTCGCTAGACTTTTTTTCTTTACTTCGTTCACACGGTTGTTAATATTAACAAACAGTCGGGAGACTTGCATGCGCGCAACAAGACATCTTGCATTCACCTTGATCGAATTGCTGATCGTCATTGCCATCATCGCGATGCTGGCCGCGTTGCTCGCGCCCGCGCTCAAACAAGCGCGATCCAAGGCTGCCGCGGCCGCGTGCATGAACAATCTCAAGCAGTTGCTGTTGGCGGCGGATCTCTATGCGGCGGATAATGGCAGTTATATCATGCCCTATTGGGCGGCGGCGACGGGAGTCTGGTTCGAGCACGCGGCGGTTTATCTGGGTTACATCAAGACGCCGACGGACGCCGCCTACCTTGCGTGGCAAGGCCAGCAACAATCCGTTTGGCCGCCGCTGGGCGTCCTGCGTTGTCCGCAGGACCGGACGAAATGGTCGGATGGCTGGTTTTACCGCAACTACAGCATCAACGACGGCGATCCGAACAATAGCAAGATCGGCTTTGCAGGGCGATTGCAGGGCGCGATTCCGGACTCGTCCAAGACGTTTGCCTTCGCCGATTATGCCAACAACGAGCAGAACGCCGGCAACTACCGCTTCACGTACGGCGTATGGACCACCTACGTCAACATGTGGACGATGGGCAAGCACAGCGGCGGCGCCAACGCGGTTTTTGCGGACGGCCACGCCGAGTTTATTGACGCGAATCGGGGGCTGGTCGTTCGATATGACAAGGTTTTTTTCACCGGTGAAACGTATTAAAAATGTAACTACTTATGACCGAAACCCCATGTCCCGCAGCCACGGGACCCAATATTTGTTCCTGCGACGAAGCATTGCAAAAAATCCGGATGCAGACATTTCTGGAACGAGCGCGCCAGGCCGCCCGAACCTATTTCGATGCCACCGGACGGTGCGTGGTCAGCGAGATCGAGGAGTTCGATTCCGATCACCAAGTCCATGATCCGGTCCCATTCCACCTGCGCGAACGCGTCAATTGCGCGCTCGCCTTTCTCGGAGGCGCTCCCGAAGACGTGGCGTTCGGGAACGCGATCCTCTCGCAGATCGTATGGACATCATGCGGATTCACCGCACTCACCGTCGTCAGGATCTTGCGGGCCTACCCGGATCGGTTGTCGAACGCAATCGACCGGCGGCTGCGCGATTATCTTGCCCCCAAACTCGGGGAAGTGCAGTCCGCCGACAACGGGTTCCTCGGCATGAACGACAACTTCCCCTCGATGGACACCTGCGTGCTGGTGCTCGGCGGCGAGATTCTCGGCGACGCGCGCGCGGTGCAGGCAGGCGTGGACAATCTTTACGCGTTGCGCGATCTGCTTGGCCGGCGCGGCTTTTCTTCCGAGTACAACAGCCCCACCTACGCGGCAGTCACCCTGTGCGCGCTCGATGATCTGGCCAACCACGCCCGCCACGCCGAAGCCCGGTCCCTGGCGCGGCAGGCGTCCGAGCGGATGTGGCTCGACGTGGCCGCGCACTGGCATCCCGCGTTGTCGTTCCAGGCCGGCCCTTACTCGCGGGCGTATCACCACGACTCGATCGCGCTGGGCCTATCGTTGACGAGTCTGGTGATGTGGATCACGTTCGGCGACGCCGTCTTTCTGAATCCAACCAAGGTCTTGTTCGACAACGCCTGGCGCAACCATCCCGTGAAACCCCAGATGTTGCCGTGGTGGCATGCGTTGTCCTGCGGTTTTGCAACCACGGTTCACTCGATTCCCGATTACATCAGCCGGTTGGTGATGGCGAAGACTTTCCCCTATCGCGTGGGCGGCACAACCGAGTGCGGCTCTTTCCATGATGGCGACTACCGCCGCACCGCCGAGGGCGCGTGCATCCATGTCCCCGGCGCCTGCGCTGACTTCGGCGCCAACGCGGCGCAAATCCAGACGTACATGGAGCCGGACTTCGCGGTGGGAACGGCCAGCCGCGGTTTGCTTTGCGGCTCGCAGACCGATCTCTTTCATGTGCTCTACCGACTGCGCTCGGACGCCGCCTCGTGGGCGGACCTCCGCGCGCTATTCGCGCGCTATCTGGTGAACGACACGCAGCCGGAAGGTCCGGGCGATCGCGGAATGCTTTACAATTGCGGCAACGGCTTCGCGGTCCAGGATGATCGCCGCGCCCTCGTCCTGTACTACCCGAAAGGCAACCTGCGTCACAAGGTGCGCTCGTTGAAACTCTCGCTGGTATTGCAGGAGATGACGAGCCGCATCGAAGAGATCTGGATCGGCGACCGCAAACTGTCAGACGGCGACGGTGAGGCCGACCAAGCCGACTGGGTCATCCTTCGCGACGGTCCGATGTTGCTCGCGTTCCTGCCGCTGGCGGCCACGAACCTGGGCCGCAAGGTGGTCATTCGTTCCACGCAGGAGAACAAATACCGCGTCATCTCCTTCTACAACTACGAAGGCGCGGCCCGCGATTTTCAGATGCACGAACTGCAGGTCGTTCCGAACGGGTTCATTTTCGAGGCGTCCACGCTGCGCGAGCACAAGGATGTTCCGGCGTTCCTGCGCGATCTGCGCAAGGCGGAGGTGTCCGACTCCACCGTGTTGGAGGCGCGGCGCGTCCGTTATCTGCGCGATGGCCGGGAGTTGTTCCTGTGGATGGATGCCGCGCGGCAGACCATCCAGGCCGCCACCGTGAACGGCCGTCCGCCGGAGGCCGCGCCGTTGCGCGTGGACGGCGTGGAGGGCGCGACAATTCCCTGGCACAACCCGAACGGCCTGTTGCACCGCGATCTTTCGTGGTGGAAACGAATCGCCGCACGGAAAGCAATCCCGCCTGGCAACGAGGCCGTGAGCGGCCGACGTGTCGATGAATGCTAACTACTCAGGTTCACGGTTCAACGGTTCAACGGTTGGATACCCCCCAGCAACGGGGGATGAAAAAGCATGAAGATTGAGCGCTTTGAAGATATTGAGGCATGGCCCGCCTGCCAGGGCGCGGGCAGGCAACTGGCTCGCGAACTGACTCGCAAGGTTTACCGCCTGACCAAGAAACCAAGCTTTGAGAAGGATTATGGATTGAAGCGACAATTCGCAACACCCCCGGAAAAGATAACCGTGAACCGTGAACCGTGAACCTGCCAACCTGAGCAGTTACGATGAGTAACTTTACCAACGGCCTGAGCCGGTTTCTTGCGGCTCTGGAGAATAAGCCAGCCCCGTTGGCGGCGGGAGTGGCCTACCCCGAGATTCCGTTTCGTGACCGCGCCTGGGAACACACCGACCTGCCTTGGTGGATCATGGACGAGGCCGATCCGGAAAAGTGCCTTCCCGTTGTCCGCGCTTATCTGAAGCGCGCGGGCTGCGACTGGTGGAATGTTCTGTGGACGTCGGGTCGAAAAGAACGCGCCCAGCTCCAGTACCTGCACGAGGCGAACGGGGATTTCGTTCTCGATAAACGCACCGGCGTAAAGCGCGAGTTGTTTCCGCCTTGGAAACCGCGGCCGGTCGAGGCGCGGAACGCCGCGGTCCCCGCGGCCCTTTCCGACGAGGCGTGGCTTGAGCGGATCGCGATCACGCCCGCTGGGAAACAGATTGCCGATGGCTGGTGGGATTTCGCCAAGGCCACGGTGGAAACGTTGGGGCGTGAATACTTCGTCTACAGCTATGCCAGCGTCCCGTTCTCCCTGTCCTTTGGGAAAGGGTTCGAGCAAACGATGATGGATCTGGCAACGAACCCGTCGTTTCTCCACCGCATGGGCGAACGGCAGGTGGCGTCGCAAAAGGAATACTTCCGCGCCATGGGAAAAGTGGGTGTCCGCGGCATCTGGCTTCAGGATTTCTATGACGGCCAGGACCTGATCAGTCGCGATCAGTACCAGCAAGTCGTCCTTCCGCACGGTCAAGACCTGGTGGCCGAGGCGCATCGGGCTGGGTTGATCGTCGTTCATCACTTTATGGGCAATGCGAACGACCGCGCCGATCTGGTGGCCAAAATGGGAGCGGACGCGCTCTTGTTCGAGGAAGGCCGCCGCGGGTACCAGGTTAACATCGCAGCGTTGGCGAAGCAGATTGCGCGGGACGATGTGGTCATGATGGGGAATCTCGCGACGGAAAGCGCGCTGGAATCCGCCGATGACCGCGCCTTGATCCAAGAGATCGAGCGACTGGCGCAATGGGGACAACGGCGGGGACGATTTATCTTCGCAACCGGCTCGCCGCCCACACCGCAAACCTCGATTGACCGCATCCGGTTTGCGCTCGATGCCGCCAGAAACGCGGGTGGAAAAGATAACCGTGAACCGTAAACCGTGAACCCTTGAACCTGAGTAGTTACGAACAACCCATGATGCGTTTTGCCAGCGAACGGCAGTTGGACGAAATCCACGACGCCAGCTTGGAGGTGCTGGAGCGGACGGGCATTCGGGTCATGCACCCCGAAGCGACCACGTTGTTGCGCGGCGCGGGCGCATGGGTGGACGCAACGGACGACGCCCAAGCCCGCGTCCGCATCCCCGCCGCGCTGGTGGAGCGGGCCATCCAAAGCTCGCCCAGCCGGGTTGTTCTGGCGTCGCGGGATGGCCGCCGCTCCCTCGCGCTGGAGCGGGATCGAATCTACTTTGGCACCGGCTCGGACCTGAAGCACACGATTGATTTGGAAACCGGCGAGCGCCGGCTCTCGGTTCTGGAGGACGTGGCGCGGGCGGCACGGGTCTGCGAGCAGTTGCCGAACATTGATTTTGTCATGTCGTACGCGCTGGCCTTGGATGTCCCCGCCGGGTTGCAGGAGCTGGCGCATTACGAGGCCATGCTCCGCCACACCACCAAACCCCTGTTGCTGACCACGTTCAGCAACGCCGATGTGCTGCCGCATCTTTACCGGATCGCGGCAACGGTCGCAGGCGGCGAAACCGAGTTTCAGCGAAGTCCCACCTTCGCTCTGTATGGCCAGTTCGTCTCTCCGTTCTGCCACGACCGCATCCCGCGATTCGACAGCTACTGGCCTGAGACCATCCAGCGATGGCAGGACGAAGGACTGGCTGGCGACGCAGACACCGTGCTGGACCTGTTGCGCAGCGACATTACGCGCGTCTGCAGCAGTTTGCCCGTGCCCTTCCCAGGCCGGGAGGAGGTGTTGAGCGAAGACGAACACACCAAGGTCGTCCGCGGCAATCAGGGCAAGACCGAGCGGGTCTGGAAACACCGGTCGGGCACGCCTGAACATATCCGTTTCGACTGTGATTGCCGCGAGAAATGGGAGCGCGAATACCAGCCGGCGTTGCTGAGCGCCGGCCTCACCTTCAAGCTCGATGAGGCGCGCCGGAACCTGGCGCAGGGCTGGACACGCGAAAAGTTCTGCGTGTTCATGGGCGTCGAGCCGTTTGAAGACATGCGCCAGTTGGTCGGGGACGAGTTGCTGCTGCCGGCGATGGCCGAAAACCCCGATTGGGTGCGCGATATGTCGCGAACCTACGCCGACCTGATCCTGCGGGATTTCCATGCCGTGCTCGATTCGGGCGCGCAACCCGACGCCGTCTGGCTGTTCGGCGACCTGGGCTACAAAAGCGGACCCTTCTTCTCGCCCAGGATGTACCGGGAACTGATCTGGCCTGACCACCGGCGGCTCTGCGACTGGACCCATGCCCACGGCATGAAGTTCATCTATCACACCGACGGTGACGTGCGGAAACTGCTCGATTTGTTCGTCGAAGCGGGCTTCGATTGCCTTCAGCCCCTGGAGGCAAAAGCGCACATGGACGTCCGCGACCTCGCGCCTCGCTACGGCCAGCGGCTGTCTTTCTTCGGCAACATCGACATGACCGTGGTGATTGGCGGCGATCGCGGGCAGATCGAACACGAGGTCAGAACAAAGCTTGCGGCCGGCATGGCCTATCGCGGCTACGCCTACCACTCCGACCACTCCGTTCCGCCCCAAGTGGACTGGGAGACGTACAAGTTTCTGATCGAATTGCTGGATCGCCACGGAAACTACGGAATCACATCCCCCTTGCATGAACCCTAACCGCAAGAAGCGCGCGTTGTGGGCCGCGGCATTGCTGACGCTGTTGGCCATAGGCTCTGCGTTCCTGCTGGCGGCCAAGGCCAAACGCGAAATTTGGCTGTCGCGAAACGGCGAAAGTCTTTGCAAAATTGCGACGAACTCCACATCCGCCAGTCCGTCCGATAAGATGGCGGCCAAAGAATTGGCCGATGATCTCCGCAAGATCACGGGCGCCGCGTTCGCGGTGGTTGCCGAAGCGGCCCTCGCGGCGAACGACAAAGCCATTTACGTGGGGCAGACGCGTTTTGCGCGCGACCAAGGGATCAACTTTGAGCAACTGGGCGCCGAGGAATCCATCCTGCGAACGGTCAACGGCAATCTGATTTTGTGCGGCGGTCGGCCGCGCGGGACGCTTTACGCGGTGTTCGCGTTTCTGGAGTCGCTCGGGTGCCGCTGGTACACGCCGTGGCACGAGAAGATGCCGCGTCAACCGCAGCTCCGCGTGGCGCTGATGGATAAGCGAATAAAACCATTCATGAACATGCGCCAGGGCGGCTCGGATTTCTGGCGGGACGAGCGCACCTTTGCTGATAAAGAAACCTATCAGCGGTTTCACCAACAATACCAGCGATACCTGCTCCATAACCGCGTCAACAGCGGGGTTGATTTCGGCGAAGCCGAGGGCGGGTGCGTGAAAAGCGGCGGACGCATGTCCAACCACAGTTTTTTCGCCTATGTGCCGGCGGAGAAGTATGCGCAGGATCATCCGGAATACTTCAGCATGCGCGATGGGAAACGGGTGCCATCGAGAGACGGTTGCGATGCCGTGCACCTGTGTCTGACCAATCCGGACGTGCTGAAAATCGTCATTGCAGGGGTGAAGGAGGATATCCAAAAGAAACCGGAGGGTCAGTATGTTTCCGTTTCAATCAACGACGGGGGATCCGCCACGATCTGTGATTGCCCCGCCTGCACAAAGGCGCAGGAGGACGAAGGTGTGTCCGGGCTGCTGCTGCAGTTTGTCAACGCGGTGGCCGATGCCATTCGGGACGAGCACCCGGACAAGTATATTCTGACGCTGGCGTACACATCGACGCAGCAGCCGCCCAAGCGGATTCGGGCGCGCGACAACGTGATCGTTTGGGTGTGTCGGGGCGCGTTGAGTTGCGCGGTGTACCTGCCGCGCGGGAAAAACGCGATGGCTCTGGACGCCTTGCGCGAGTGGGGTCGGCACGCCAGCCACTTGTGGGTGTGGGATTATGCCGCCGGTTCATTTCGGACGCGGCACTATTTCAAGCCGATCACCTGGAAGATGGACGAGCAATTCAAGTTGTTCAAGGAATTGGGCACGGT
>JACQHZ010000047.1 GCA_016198745.1 Verrucomicrobiota bacterium | reverse complement strand
GTCATTCCCGCGAAGCTTGTCCTCGCGAAAGCGGGGAGCGGCCCCCAGTCCGGACTGGGGGCAGTTCGTTCAACTCCGGTCTGTGCGCCGCTGGATTCCCGCTTTCGCGGGAATGACAGCAGGCGAAGGGATGACCTGAATAGTTACTATTTTTCAAAGATAAAGTATTATTAGGGACCGGCGGTCGTGGCCTCCGCAAGCCACTTGGCCAGGTCAATGTTTTTCAATGTTCGCGCTTCCCGAAGCGCATCATCGGTTTTCATGGCAGCGCTCCACTTGCCCGCCCAGTCGCCCATTCCCGAAGCCGTCTTGACCGGGAAACCTGGGTCCTGTCCGGGGGGATAGACCTCGTCCAGGGAAAGCCGATGCAGGATCAACCGACCCCGCCCGAAGAGGCACACCACCGAGTCCGTCCATGATGACGGCACGGCGATCCGGTCCGCTTGGTCGGCCAGTTGTTGGAGGGTTTCCAGCGCATGATTTTTGAACAAGGCGGTTGTTGGAAAGTTGGCGCCGGGGTAGCATCCCAGGTCCTCGCCAGTCAGGAAGAAAATCTCGTTATCCTTTAGCGCCTGCAACCACGCGCTTTTCGCCTGCCGCCAATCCAGCCGTTCCAGACGCCGGACCACCGCATGACGGCTGTCATTGCCGCGCAAGTGCAAGTAATAGCTGAGGGTGGTTCGGTTGCCTCCTTTTTCATAAATCGTTCGCAGTCTGCGCAACAGATTGAGTGTTTCGTCCGGACTGCTCCCAAAGAGCGCTGGCGTACGGTTCGGTGGTCCTTGGGCAACTGCCGCAGGCTTTACCGCAAACTCTGCTGCCTGTCGAAGACCTGAAACCGGCTCGTAAGCCTCTGCCGTCCATTTGCCGGGCACATCATTGATTGCCACATAGTGAATCATGTTGGTTGTGGAAGAGACGGAAATCCATCGTCGAAGAGAACCGTCTTCAACTCTTGACGGGTTCACAAATCGAAGCCGCACGGGCCGCTGGCCCTCCCATGATTTCCCATCCGCGCCAAGCAAGGCCGCTTGGACGGACAAACGCCGCGGTTCGGCTTCAGATATTTTCACCAGTAGTTTGGCGGGATCTTGCGATCTCACGGCGAAGAACCGGAATTCTCCCCCGCCAAACGGCGTGTCGGCAGATCCATCCGCCTGCACCGGCAAGTCCCGACCGCTGATGAGATCCCGAACTCGCGCGTCGCGAGGAATCAGCAGCCGCGCGTTCAACTTTCCGGCGCGGCTATCCACATAGCTGGTCAGATAGGTAACATCGCGGGTGTCGTTGTGTTTGCGCTGCCAGAGCAGTTGCTGGGGGCCATCGCCGGACCGCCCATGGACGAAGCGGGGGCGGGCCTCGGCGAGTCCGGCCTTTGCCAGAATGGCGTTGAGCAATCGGGTAAGGACATAACGCTTGGCAGTGCTCCCATGATTCCACTCCCCGCCCGATTCGCCGGCCTCGAAATTGAAATGCAATACACCGCCCTGTCCAACCCGTCGGAAAGTCAACGCCGGAGTTCCCCCCTCGTAAACGCCGCAAATTTGCACATCTTTTTCCACAACCTGGCATCGTTCGTGGCGACAACGCAGCGGCGTGATTTCCAGGAGGTCACCCTCAGCCGGAGACAGGTCCGGTCGCACCGGCGCATTGGAGTTCCAGGAAACCGCCTTTTCTTTGCGAAGGCCATACTGGGGGCAGACCCCGCTCAAACGAACCAGTTCCGGGTGCATGTACATCCCCACTGGTTTCCCATGGTCATCCCATGCGGCGGTTCCCGGGAGAATGACCAGAAATCCGCCGCGTTCAACGAAGGCGCGCAGTTTTTGGATGGTTTCAAGCGACATGGTTTGCTGGCCGACGATCAACACCTTGAGGGAAAAATCACCCTGCCTGCCACCCCCTGTGGGTGGGGAAGGGTGATTGAGATTCGGGTCCTCCAGGCCGCTGGAGAGAATATACCGGGGCATTTGGCCGGTTTGCAGGACACAGGGCAGGATGAACGTAGCGCGGGGGAACTTGATTCCAAAAAGCTCCTGCCCGACTCCGAACAGACCGACGGGACCATTGGTTTCCCTCGTGTTTTGCAGATAAGGTCCGGCGACATTTTCCTTCAACAGCGCCAACGTGCGGTTCATGCGCATGCCGCCCTGGGTATGGGTGAGATCGCTATTGAACTGCAGGGGAAAATCATACCACGCATTGAACGAGCCGGTCCCCATCGCCAATTGCTGATGGAGCATATTGGCCTGGAGGGAAGGGTCATCCACAAAGTACCAGTCGAGCCGCGCCATGGGATTGTCATCGCCCTGCCGCTGATGAACCAGCAATTGATCCAGCACCCGCTCTTTCATGTAGAACGGATGGTTGTAGCCGCCCGGGACCGGGGTGGGGGGGCTGAAGCGGTTGGGCAGCGAAAGGTAATGGGTTGTCCACGGGCATTTCTTCTCGGCATCCGCAATCAACGCCGTGATTACACCGTTGAAGTGCCAGTCAAAGAAACCCGCGGTATCCAGGTACTTGCCGAGATGCGGAAGCACCTGGTCAATATCCGGGTTCAGCACGATTGGCGCGCCGCCCTTGTACAGCATCTTGAAATCGTCCGCCATCTGCGCCGTAATAAGGATTGCATCCAGACTTTCACGATCGGCGCCCTCCGCGTTGGCCTTCAGAAAAGGAACCTCGTCAAGACTGGTGTACTTGCTCTGCCAGATGCTGTTCAGCGCCTCGATCTTGTCCTCATATTTTAACTTCAAATACTTGTGGAACCACTTTTTGGCCCCTTTGGGCGCCTTGCCCTCATCCCAATGGTAGGAAGCTCCAAAACAGGGTCCGAATCCGGGTTCTTCGCCCCAGGAGACGAGCGTGCATGAAGATCGTGTGGCATGCGGGAATCGCTCTCCATGGACCAGCGGGATTTCCTCAAAACTCTCCTTGGGCCAGCCAAACTGCAAGTCGATGCCGCCATTGCCGGCCTCCGGCTGCAACAGCCAACCGAATTTCTCCGCCTCCACCTGGACGCATGGCGTGATCGCATCAATGCCCGCATGATCAAAAAGGCGCTTGATCATTCCCATGACGAGGTCAGAAGAAGGCGCAATTTTCAGCCAGGTCGCATACTGCAAGGTTTCCTTCATATTGAACTTTCGGGATACATAAAGGCTTCGGGCGATCATAGCCGCAGGCGGCACCCCTTGAAAAAGCGTGGCCTTCAGGCGAAAATAGGCGCCTTGCAACCCAAGATCGGGCACGCGCCATTTGACTTGCGCAGGCTCCGGAGCGGAAAACTTCTTGAATTCGAATCGTTCGAGCACTCTTTCGTTTCGATCATTGATTTCAAGAACCAAATGTTCGCCGGGGGCTGCCGCTTGCACTGTAATTTCAACTTCCGCACCCACGGTCGGCATTTCGGGCGTGGTCTGGATTGAAAGCCCGCCAACGGGGAGCGGGGCTGGGGACGGCCCCGGATTGGGCGGCGCGGACTTGCCCGCCAGCAGAACCGTCATCGCATAATACTCCCAGGCTTTGTCCTGCTCGGAACCGTTTGGAAGCAATTCTGCCGATTGAGTCAGGTTCGTTTTCAGACATTCCAAAAAGTTCGGGCTGACATTCCACCCGACAACCGACTTTCCCTCCTGACTTACCGTCTTGAGTTCAGCCGCAACCGAATGATTGGTGCTGGGCGCGCCAAACACCCATACGGCATCATAATCTTTTGCCCGAACCGCGTCTCGAAAGGCCAACGCAACCTGTTCTTTGGCGCGATCCCAGGAACCATTTGCCCCTTGGGAAAAGAGACTGTCGCCGTCAATGACATGCATGACGCCAAACGTCATGTCCCCGTTGCCAACGATCTGAAATCGAATCGGCGCCAGGGATTCCAGGGTTGCGAGTTGTGCCGGAATGGCCCGCTGACTTTCCCCATCCCCAACCAGCGCCAGCACTTCGATCGGACGTTGCTCCGCCGCCAAGAGTCCCGCGGCAACTCCCATGCTGCACACAAAAAAGAGCAGGCTATAGCAATGTTCAATAAATGAGTGGACATTACTCGCGAAGCACAAATGCCGCCCAATGGAGGGCGACGCTCTGTCGTCGCCGTACAGCCCAGCGGCGCTGACGGAGCAGCGCCCTCCAATTCCCAATACATTATGTTCACTCATTTATTGAACACTGCACTATGAATTAGCATGAGGAGGCAGAATCACGATATTCAAGAGGCTGGCCGCCTTCATGGCCGTTTGACGAACCGCACGCTGCCATTGCGAAAAAGAACGTTCGCGCCCCCGCTGTGGCGATCCTGGAACCCGCCCCAACCCCAGTAAGCAGGAGTGCTCAAATGGCCGTACAAGATCGGCCCGTTGAAATCGTTGATGGCCCGCCGATAACCGCCGTCGGCCACCAGCCAGTTCGTCCACTCCCCATTAAAATCATCCGAATAGGGTTCAGCCATCATTCTCCGTACGCAGGTTCAATGTAACCAGTATCGATCTTGTAAGTGGGAAGCATGCCCAGGGCAAACACGGTGGACTCGGGTATCGCGCCGACCGGAAAAGCCGGAAGGAGCTTGACCACTGCCGCATGACCGTCCACGTACGAGGCGACCGCCGCCGTGGAACCGGCGTGAACGGCAGCCGCGTAAACGGTGCCGGAAAGGCTCCCGTTTTCCGTATAATCAACAAAATTGATTCGATCACAGGTTAAAACGGTTTTCGCAGGCGGAGCTTCCGGTGCGGTAAGGAGGGTGGGTTTCCATGCGGGATTCGCTGCCCAAGTCGGGACATCATTGGGCCCGTTGCTGATGCCAACAAACGAGAGGTTGGCCGCATAATAGTAAGCCCAGTTGATGCCCCACATGTTGTTGACCCAAGTAAGGGTCTTCTGCTTTTGCAAAACCGCCCCAGGACATATCGCCACATTGTGGGTTGCATATTTTTCCAAGACCAACGCGCCCACCTCTCCCTGGGATGGAAGAGGATTGTTATTGAGCGAAGCGGCCGAGCACCAGGATCGAGTCCCGTTTGAAGCCCCGGGGGCCAAACCATCGTGGTCCTCGGCCCACATGAGCAAAGCCAGACACAATTGTTTCTGATTGCTCAGGCAATTCACCGTTCGCGCCTGTTCCTTTGCCCTATGGAGACTCGGCAGAAGAAGCGCCGCCAGAATGGAGATGATGGCAACGACCACAAGAAGCTCGATGAGGGTGAACGCTGAATGCCGATTGCCGATTGCCGAATGCCGATTGAATGACGACACGTGAAGCGTGACTCGTGACTCACAGCAAAGCTGCCTCGTTCGTGAAACTTTCATGGTAAAATACTGATTGAGGGAAAAATCACCTTGGGAAGAGTGATTACTGATTACCGATCACTGAGCAGGTTGGCTTCAAATTCGGCACTCGGCATTCCCCCTTCGCCAAGGCTACGGGGGACAGGTCGGAATTCGGCATTTTGCCAGCCAGCTCCTCCTCGAACATCGGTTCGAGCATGGTTTGCGGCGGCACAGCTTCTCCGCGTCGCTGCCGGTTGATCGCGTCAAGACAGGCGCTCAAGACCTGACTGATGTCAAACCCAAGCCACCGGAGCGGCATCGCTTGCAAGCCGGCCCACGGAAAGTTGCAATGCGCGACGATTTCAAGTTCATCGGGCACCCGAACCCCCGCCATCAGCAATCCGGCAACGACATCCTCCACCAGGTTGTCGTCGGCAATGATCAACGCATTCGGCCGGTCGCGCGGGTTCGATTCCATCAACAAACGAACGCAGTTGCGGGCGCCCACCGCCGCTTGCGCGCTTATCTGCAGCGTCCAGTAGGGCCGGGTCGTCAATTTGCGTTTCGGCATTTCCCCGTGAAAGAAGTGCTCAAAATCTTGCGGATGTTCCGGCTTGGGCGGCGTGGCGATCATGGCCACGCGACGACGGTTGTGCGCGACAAAATAATCCAGCGTCCGTCGCATGAACGCGCCGAGGTCAAGCGTCACCACGGGAACGCGCGGAAACAGCGGGCGGCTCTTCAGCGCCACTCGCGCAATGCCGTCGCGCGTCATCAACGGCGTGCCGGCCACGTAGTGCTCGCCCTGAACAAAGATCAAACCCGCCAGACGGTCCGCAAGCACAAGTTCCAGCAGTCGTTGGTAATCTTTCGAATCGGTGTGGCCGTTGATGCCGTAAAACGGGAGAATGCAACAGCCGTCCTCATTTTGAATGACTTCCGATTCGTTAAGCAGCGCGGCGTAAAAGCGCGACCACAAACGCGCGTTGGCAGGGTCTTCCGCAAACACCAGAGCGTAATGGGACAGATGCGGCGGGCGCGCGACCACAAACATTCCGCAGCGTTGCTCGGTGCGGATGAATCCCTCCTTGGCCAGGCAGTCCATCGCCCGCTGGATCGTCACGGGGCTGACGCGAAACCGCCGGGCCAGGACCAGGTGGGAAGGGATCTGACTGGCCGAAGGGCAGACTCCTCGGATGATCTCCCGCCGCAGAGCGGTCACAATCCGTTCTTGCTTGGCCGCTTTTCTGAATCTCTTGTCCATACCACGCGCGAAGATTCTTGTCCTGCTACTAACGTTCGCAATCTTGTTTTCCGGAGAAGATTTCT
>JACQHZ010000051.1 GCA_016198745.1 Verrucomicrobiota bacterium | reverse complement strand
GATTCCCGCTTTCGCGGGAATGACCTGAGTAGTTACTTTTCCTCAAGGTATTTCAAATCCAGTTCCTTAGAAGCGACTACGACGATTGGCTCCCAAAAATGTCCAAGTCCGTCTTGTTGACCGGATCGCAGGGGTCGGCGAAGTTTCCCTCAAATGGGCAACAATGCCAACGTTGGGAACCAAACGATGAACAGAGAAAGCAATCGAGGTAAGCCATGATCCGTCTGCTTGCCACCGATTTTGACGGGACCGTCCGCACACCGAATGGCCGACCGCAATTCCCGCCTGACCTGCTCCACTGGCTGCGGTCCGCCCAAGCTCGCCGGGTTAAGTGGGTCGTCTGCACGGGGCGGGACTTGAACCGAAACTTTGAGGGCAAGTTGGCCCGCCTCAACGGTGATCCGCTGCCCGATTTCATTGTCACGGTGGACCGTGAGATTCGGATGCGGAAGGGCGATTGGTACAAGCCCGACGCGCCTTGGAATCTGCAATCAGCGACCGAGCACGCCGACCTGTTTGCGCGCGCCCTCGATGTCGTCCGCCGCCTCCGTCAATGGATTCGGACGCGCCGGATGGCAAAGGTGTATGCGGATCGTTACTCGCCCCTGAACGTACGCGCCGCCACGCTGGACGAGGCGGACCAGATTCATCGGCGCATGATTCAAGAGTTTCGGGCCGTGCCCGACCTGACCATCGTGCGCAACACCCAGTTCTTTCGGCTGGCGCATCGCCGATATACAAAAGGCTCGGCGATGGGGGAAATCGCCCGTCGGTTGGGGATCAGGAAGGACGAAATCCTCGCGGCTGGAGATCATCACAACGACCTGACCATGTTGGACGGCACGTTTGCGGGGCTGGTGGCTGCGCCCTCCAATGCGATTCCCGAGGTGAAAGCGATGGTTCGGCGGGTCGGCGGATACATCGCGGCACAGCCTTGCGGCATGGGCGTGTTGGAGGCATTGCGATTCTTTGAGCGAAAATAAACGGCAGGCTTGGCTCCCAGAAAAAGCCAAGTCCCAAACATTGACGGATGACCCGCGCTGAAGATTAATCAGTAGTTGGCAACCAGCATCCCGCCATGTGCGATTCACGATTCAAACGCCTGGAAGAATGGAATGGTGGAATGTTGGAGTGATGGGAAGGGTAGAAAGATGGCACAACCCTGGTCACCTACGGCGCCGCCCAAGGCACGCATTCACCTTGATCGAACTCCTCGTCGTGATCGCCATCATTTCAATCCTCGCGGCGATGCTTCTGCCGGCGCTGAAAAACGCGCGGGAAAGGGCCCGGCAAATGGATTGTATGAACCGGCTCAAGCAATGGGGGCTGAGCATGGCCATCTATACCGACGACTACAACGATACGTTTCCCAGCTACTCGACGTTCGACGGGGGACTATACAAGTGGTACCTGAGGTTGGTTAATGGCGGCTATATCAAGTGGGGGGACAACAGTAGCGGGCTCTGTCCGACAGCGCTCATGCTGCCGGACAGCATCGACTTCTCCTACGGAATGAACGCGTATATGGATTCGGCCAGGCGGTCCGCGTTGCCCTACGCGAGCGACGCCGTGCTTGTTGGAGATTCGTACTCGTTTTATCAACCGAACATTCCTGATCCAATCAATGATCGTTACATTCGGTTTCGTCACAACCAGAACGCGAATTTTAATTTCGTGGACGGACACGTTGCTGCGCTGAAGCGGAGCGCTGTGCCGCTCGCGCCCTTCGAGGGGAGCACCACTCCGGCAACCAGGCACTTCTGGCTCGGCACCGACTAGTCATCCGTGAGTGCCTTGAAGCGTTTTGCCGTTTGCATGAAGCGAATAGCAATCATCGGGTTTTGGGTTTTCCTCGCCGCCTTTTTGAGAAGCGCGGGGCCGCCGATCTTCGGCGCGGATTCCGCCGCTGACTTTAAAAAGGAGACCGAAGAACAAGCGGCCATTGATGAGTATAGTGCCAGGGGAGAAGTCCTGATCGGGAATTCTCAATACACCTACGACCGCGAGCCGGAAAATGATCCCGATCACAAGAAGTTGACTGATGGCATGGGCGAGGGGGTAGGACCTTGGTATAATACTTTGACCACGGATGTTACGTTCGATTTGCGGTGGGCCCACGAATTGTCGAGCATCGAAATGGACATCTATCGCGGAAACCTCAACTGGTGGTTGAAGGACATGACGTTGTTCATCATGGATCGCGACGGCGATTTCAAGGAGGTCGGGAAGGTTGCCACGGGCTGGAAGTCCGGCTTCCCAGGCGAGCCTGGGCCGACCTCGTTCGCGTTCACCAATATCAATCAATCCGCCCAGCTACTGCGGATCCGCTTCAATAACGACGGCTGGTATTTCGGTGTCAGCGCGGTCCGCATCTTTGCGAAGAAGCCGCAAGCGATTGCTCAGCCTGCCGCGGTCGATCCGAAGGCCGACGCGGGCGCGCCGACCCCGTACAATATTCCCAACACGGGCGATGCGCTTGTGTTCAAAAAGGGCAACTTCGACAAAGACCCCGAAGACGAACTGTTGCTCGCCAATAAGTACGTGAAGATGGTCATCAAACCGTCGAGCGGCGGCGTCATCGCAAGCTTTCGCTACCAGGGCGTCGATTTCACGCAACCGAAAGTTTCGTCCGCGACAGGCGGCGGTGGCGGGTTTTTTGCGGACAGCATCAACGCCCAAGGCGGCGGCGATTGGTGGGAAGCGCCCTACCAGTACAAGCTCCTTGAAAACACCGCCGACCGAATCAGTCTCCAGCTTTGGGCCGCGGGGAAGACCGGACCATGCGCGCACCTGATGGTCTATAAAACCATCACATTGCAAAAGGAACGCAGCGACGTGCAGGTGGATTGGGACTATCAACTCTCTAAAGGCGCGCTGGCCGCGATTCCGTTTCGCCTCTTGTATCACAATTTCGTTGGAACGCGGGACGGGCTGATCAAGAGCAAGAATTTCAGTTGCTTTACGCCCGGCGATGACGGCGTCGCCAAGCTCGATTACGGCAAACCCGCTGGCAGCGAGACGTGGTGGAACAACCCCGCGCGCGGATGGGTCGGTGTGGCGGATAGCCAGCGCCACACGGGGATCGCGTTCCTGATGGATTATCGTTGCCTGAAACTTTTCCACAGTGGGGGCAGCGGCCATCACAACAGCCTGCCCACGCTGGAGTGGTTGTTCAACGACATCACGATTCCCGATGGCGGCTCGTTTAAGACATC
>JACQHZ010000046.1 GCA_016198745.1 Verrucomicrobiota bacterium | reverse complement strand
GCACGCGGGACGCGTGCGCTCCCCATCCCTTTATCCCATTCCTATGGGATGCTTGTGATTTTGTTTGTCAGTCATAATCGAATAATTATTCGATTACGTTGAAATGTCAACACCCGTGCAACCGAGTTTTCAGGCTCCACTTCCACCACCAAATGAAATCAATCCCATGCTCGATGGCGTTTGAACAAAAGAAGCGCCTCATGGAATGGTGATTTCCACATGGAGAGTCCTGACATGGATGTGCGAATGATTCATCAACCCACGAAATTCTCCAGCATCTTGAGGCCGATGGCCTGGCTTTTTTCCGGGTGAAACTGGCAGGCAACGATGTTTTCCTTCCAAATCATGGAAGCGAAAGGCGCGCCGTAATCCGTTTCAGCGCACACGAGCGCGGCCTCCGCGGGCTTCGGGAAATAGGAATGCACGAAATAAACGTGGCTTCCATCCGCAACGCCGCGCAAGAGCGGGCAGGCGGGCTTGCGGATGCGGAGGCGGTTCCAGCCGATTTGCGGCACCTTGAGCGCGGCTTCGCGGAAGCGGACGACGCATCCCCTGAGAATCCCCAATCCGGCGACGTCGCCTCCTTCCTCGCTGCGCTCAAAGAGGACCTGGTAACCGAGGCAGATGCCGAGAAACGGTTGGCCGCTTTCGATGAACCGTTTCAAAGGTTCGATCAATCCCTGTGCCGTCAGGTTGCGCATGCAGTCAGCGAACGCACCGACGCCGGGCAATACAAGCCGTTCCGCCGAGGCGATTCCTTCGGCGGTCTGAACAATACGCGCATCGCCTCCCGCCCGTTGGAGGGCCTTCTCCACGCTCCGCAAATTCCCCATTCCGTAATCCACAACCGCGATCATGGGGCCAGGTTAAACCGTTATTTCAGCGAAACCAAGCCGGTTTGTCATCAAAACCGTTTCAGCAACGCATGAACGATTCGCTCCGCCGCTTGCCCGTCCCACAAGGGAATGGGCCTGGGTTTCTTCCATTGGCCTTTGAGGATGACGGACAGACGGCGCAGGGCGGCATCGTAATCCTCGCCCATCAGTTCGGATGTGCCGCGCTCGATACAGATGGGCCTTTCGGTTGTGGTCCGCATGATCAGACAGGGGACGCCAAGATAAGAAGTCTCCTCCTGGATGCCGCCGCTGTCGGTCACCACCGCTGCGGCGCGCCGCATCTGGTTCACAAAATCAAAGTAACCGAGCGGCTCCAGAATCTTGAGATCGCGAATGCGCGCCAATTTCCTCCACAATCCGTGTTTCCGGAGTCGGAGGCGTGTGCGCGGATGAAGCGGAAGCTGCACCGGCAGCCGTTGCGCCGCTTTCTCCAAAAAACACAGCAACCGCGCAAGACTCGCCCGCGTGTCCACATTGGATGGACGATGGAACGTCATCAGGAAAAAGCCGGCCCCGGGACGCACGCCGCTTGACGATGACCGCTGCAGGGCAAGTCGGAGCGAATCAATCATCACGTTGCCGACGCGCACGATGCGGGAAACGGGGATGCCTTCCGCCCGAAGATTGGCATCCGCATCCGGCGACGGCGTCAGGAGCAAATCGGAAAGCAGATCGGTAAGAAGGCGGTTGATTTCTTCGGGCATCGTTCGATCATGGCTGCGCAGCCCCGCTTCGACGTGCGCCACCGGCAGGTTCAACTTGGCGGCGGCCAGCGCCATGGCGAGGGTGGAGTTCACATCGCCCACCACGATCACGGCTCGCGGCATCAATTTTTGGAGGATCGGTTCCGCGCGTTCGAGCATGCGCGCAACGGTTTGAGCGTGGGTGCCGCTGCCGACATTCAGATTGTAATCCGGCCGTCCCAAACCCAGGTCGCGCAGGAAAACGTCGCTGAGCGCAGGATCATGGTGCTGGCCGGTGTTGAGCAACCGGCAGGCGATCTTTCGGCGGCGCAACGCGCGCAGGATGGGCGCCACCTTCATGAAGTTGGGACGCGCGCCCGCGACCAGGAGAAAGGGTTTCTGATTGCGGACTGCGGATTGCGGATTGCGGATTCGGGGCAAGGTCATGTGGAACGGATTCGGCAGAGTTTACAGTGCTCGTGGTCGAAAACAAACACCTTCCCGCTTTTTGTGATTCGTAACTAGAACCTGTCCCCAAATTCCAGTTTCCCTCTGTAGCTGTGCTCGGAAATGGGCGATAAAACGCATCGAAATGGCCTTTCGGCCTCAAATTGATGCGTTATATTGTCAGAAAATGCCCGCCAGCCGTCTCCCGGAGCACAACTTCGGCCATGGCAAACAACATCTTTCCTCGCTGTTGGTGGCCATGAACATCCTCGCCTTTCTCTTTCACTCCTTTCTGACCTTCTGTGATGAGAACTACCGGCTCATCCGCGCCACTCTACCCACTCGCAAGACCTTCTTTCAGGACATCCGCGCGCTGCTCCGATACGTATGTTTTCCCAGTTGGGACGCCCTCATGGATTTCATGATGCGCGGTCTGGAAATCGGCCCTTACGAGGCAAAATGAAACTTACAGGCGGAGTGTGCCCTGACCTGTCTGCCGACAGGCAGGCATCATCGGCATGCCGTTCCCAAACGATAACGCCCACAGAAAGACGCTTCAGAACTTTCTCCAAGCCCCATCTCGACCCGACCTGTCTGCCGACGGCACGTGGCCGTGTGCCACAGGCAGGCACCGTCTGAACAGCAGCGGTCCAATAGGTTCTCTTCGTGCTCACGCCGCCATGATGAACTTGCTACGCTCCCCTGAAACCGGCCGAAAATGGTCATAATGAGAATTTCTGCCCATTTCCCTTCTTCCCTACCCCCTACCCCGCCCCTGCAAATGAAACGTTCACCAGCATATCCATTGTTAATGCGAAACCCAATATCACAGCCTCCGGATGATCTCCTTTGCCTTCTGTTCGAAGATTCGCTGCCACTGCGGGGCCAGCAGGCACTCGGTGACTTCGTAGCCTCCCTTGCTGTATGCAGCGGCCGGGGGGCCGTAATGCATATAGCCGTTGGAAAAGGCTGCCACAAAAGTGTGTTCGTAAGGCGAGGCTTTTTTGACATTCAGGCCGACTTCGACGAGCAACTCCGCCGGAGACGTGATCAGCACGCAGCCGCCGATTTGGATGCCCTGGATTTCGGCCGGAATGGTTGCCGCGCCGGATGCCCGGTTGATCGCCTGATGCTTCTGCAACGTCGCGATGTTCTCCCGGATTCTTACCAGCTTCTCCATGACGCGGATGTTCCGGAGATATTTGTCAATGTGTCGCCTGTTAAAGGAATCCATGGCGGCCAGTTCGTCGCTTCCGATCTTTTCCGTCTGAAAATACCGGTAGGAATAGTCAGCCGGATGGTCCGGGCTGAGGGCGTACTTGAGGTACAGCGGTAGAAACGACTTGAAATTCAGGCTGGTGGACCGCAAGGATTCGAGAATCTCGGCCTGTTCCCATTCGAGCGCCACAATACGTTTCGGTATGTCGGTCCGTCGGGGCAGTTTGATGGTTTCAGAGAGAACGCGCAACCGGGCAGGCCCGGTCCGTATCTTCCGCCACGCCTTCAACGTGCTCAGGCCCAGTATGACGCCGAGCGGTTCGATGTCTCTGGGCCTGTTGAAGTCTTTGAAGAACACATCAATGATGTCACCCCCCGCGCCCTGCAAAAACAGCGCCATCGCGCCACGGCCCAGATTCTCTTCGATAACTCGCGAGGCACCCCCCGGGAAATTGGCGGTGATGGCGCCCCGCGCGTCACCGAACAGGGGGTGACAGGCGAAATTATAAACCACCGCCAGCGGCCGCCCGTCGAGCCGGTCGATGCGAATGATGCCGATCTCGGGGTCAATGGGACCAACCCCGGCAACCTCGTCATCCGGCGGGCAGGGATTGCTGTGGCGGATCGTCCAGTGTTTGCCATTCTTGAGTCGGAGGGTGCGATTGATCGTGATTCGGTCTTCATGGCCGGCCCCCACGCCGACCTTGACCGCGGTCATATTTCGCACGGCCCGGCTGACCGCATCTAAGACCCGGTCAACCTGCTCGTCGTCGGAGCATAACAACCTGCCAGGCGGGTGCGTGTGCGAGGCATTGACCAGAACGTGGCTGCCGGGAATCTTCAGTTCTTTCTGAATTCGGCGACGCAGATCCGGCAGGAACTCCTCCCCGCCATCGTTCAGAATCCGCTGGCTGATACGGCGGCCGCCGATAGCGGTGGTGTCCATGGCGATGATGGCCGCTTTCGTCCAGCCGTCGTCCAGGACCAATGCCTTGGCGTAGAGCGGATCACGAATCAGCGCGCCTTTCGCACGGTTGGTGATATCGCTCTTGGCGACGCCGGCGCGCAAATAACCGGTAATTGCACCGGTTTCCGCAATAATGTGAGTTTTTGATCTCGGTCCTTTTTTCATAGCGGTCGCCTCCAGAAAAATCAAAGGGCAGGATCGCAGCCAGAGCGATTACCGGAAAAGGTTCTCCTTCAAAAATTCAAAGGCGCGGGCTGTGGCCGAAATATGGCCCTCGGCATGGGGGATGAATTCAATTTGGCGGGGAATCCCCAGTTTCTTATAATGGACTTGCGCCCGTTCAAATTCCATCTGGGATTTTTCGAAATCAACGGAAGTATCTTTCTGGCCGGCCTCCACGGCAAAAGCGCGCGGCGCAATGAGCGAAACGATGTCGCAATCTGAAAAACAGGAGATGACTTCGCTGAAAAACTTATCTTCCTCCTGCGAATCCAGGAAGGAGAGGGCGCGGTGGGGACCGATCAGGTTGGGAAATCTCCAGTTGAAATAGGCGCTGGAAACGGATGCCTGGATGCGAACGTCCAGCGCAGGAAGGAAAAGCGCGCTTTGTCCTCCTTGGGACAGGCCATACATGCCAATCTTGCCGGGAAGGACATGAGGGGATTTCGCGAGCAGGTCAATGCCGCGCGAAGCTCCCATCATGTCGAGACCGAAAAGCGTGCCTCCGCCCATGATGGCCATGCGATGGAGACGATTTTTCCCATAGTTTCGTCCGTTTTGTTCGAAGCCGGGCAGAGACGTAACCGATTCGTCCAGGTTGCCGTATCCACTGGGATGATGGATGGACACCACATGGAAGCCATGGCGCGCCGCGCGGATGCCCAACGAGCGGTAGCTGTAGTCCTCTCCATTGGCGCCGGGAGTTAATCCGCAAACCAATTCCGGTGTCCCCCCGTAGCCGTGCTGGACCAACAAACCCGGCCGTTTCTCGATGGGCAATGGAATAAGTTCCAACCCATAGGTTTCCAACCGCGGCAGGATTTCCAGACGGAAACGCAATACGCGCAAATCCGGTGTTTCGAGCAGGAGTTCCGGTTTGCCGGTCTTGAGCGGCGAACGTTGGGTCGGTTCGATCCAGAAACCCAACATCCGTTGAAGCCGAAGCCGCATGGGTTTAACCGATTTCTCGTATGTCTTGACGCTGGAATAGTCCCGCGACCACAACGAAGGCCGTTTCCGATCCAGATCGGCCAGGTGTTTTCTCAAAAAGTTCTCATAGGAAAGGCAGACCTCCCGGCGATGCTTTTCCACGCCGGCGGCGTCCGCAGGCGGCGCGTCGGCCGGACCCGCCGGTTTTTCAATGACCCATAAGGTCGGTTTTATCATGGCTTTGAAATTCAAAAATTGCCGCAGAAAAGCGCAACCAGCCGAAGCTGGTCAGTTGAAGCGGCCGCCAGTATTAAAAATACATCGCCGACCGCCCTCGCGCTTCACAAAAAACGATCCAAAATGATTTCATCCACGCCCACTTTGAAATGATCCTGGCGATAACCCACCGGCACAAAACCGTTGGAGATATAGAAGGTGAGGGCTCGGGTGTTATGGGCGGAGACGCAAGTGTGGACCTTGCGTTGTTTCTTTCTGCGCCAGAACTTCTCGCTGGCATGCATCAGCGTCTTGCCAACGCCCTTATGGAAAGCGGAAGGATCCACTCCCACTACCTCCAAGGAACCGAGGCCGCCCGCGCTCGCTGTGACACGGACATAGCCGATGATGCGATCTCCATCAACAGCGACATACGACGCGCCTTCGCTAAACACCGATCGTGTGTTGCTTTGAGCCACAAACATTGGGGGAGAGAAATACTTTTCGTCAAGGCGGTTCCACTTGTCGCCCAGGAAGGTTTTGAAAGCTGCCTTCATGATTCGGGAAACGGCTGGAGCGTCCGTGGTCTTAAAACGGCGGGTTTTCATTGAAGGATTTCTTGTTGCGAGTCAACCGCCTTGCGGCTTGGTGACTCGAGTCAAATCAAGAAGTTTCATTGCATTCTCTCTGGCAATCTTGTTGAAGACCGCCTCGCTGATTTTCTTCGCATCGCGCCATTCCAGGAGCAGGTCCCTCAAGAGAAACGGCTGCTCAAAGTGGCAGATGTCCGTGCCGAACAGCAGGCGGTCCTGAAACTCCGTGACAAACTTGGGGCCGTATTCGGGGTCGCGCGACAACGCGACATACGCGTCGGACAACTCGCCGTAAAGATGCGGATGCTCCCGCAACAGCTTGGGCATCACACCCTCTTCCTTGATGGGGCCGTCCGGCGGATTGTAGCCGACCTGTTCGCCGGTGGGACGGAACGTGGTTTTGCGCCGGGCGGGTCGCTCCAGCCGGCCAATCTCCGACCAGAACACCAGGCCGTGGCCGATCACCGTCAAATCGGGAAACCGCTGCAGCGTGTGCTCCAGTTGCGGCAAACCGGGGTCATCGTACAGGCCGAAATCGCCGCCGACCTGGTCGGAGCCGTCGAACGTCACCGGCAATCCCACCGCCTCAGCGTGCTTAAACAGGTTTTGAACCATTGGATCGCGCACCGGCACGTTCAGCATGATTTCGCCCACGCCCTTGCAGCCCTTGTCGCGGTAGTATCGCAGCAGCCGATCCAGGGGCGCGTCCACCGAGTTGGTCAGGGCGCGCGGATCAATGTTGCAGAACGGAATGAACCGGTCGGGGTGCTGCTCCGCCATCTCGATGATGTCCTCGTTGGCCTGGGGCAGGTAGATTTCCGGACTGACGATGGGAAGCAGCACTCCTTTTTCGATCCCCGCTTTATCGTAGCGTTCAATCACCTGTTCCGCGGTGCAAAACT
>JACQHZ010000045.1 GCA_016198745.1 Verrucomicrobiota bacterium | reverse complement strand
CAGAGAAATCTTCTCCGGAAAACAAGATTCCAAAGGTTACCAGTACAGAAGCGCCTCTACAGAATTTTGCAAGCAGCCCCACCCAGCCAAAAGTCGGTGGCGTGAGGAAACACGACGCCCAAGGGCGCAAACCGGGCGTCTGGATCACGCTCGGCTTCAAATGAAGTCCCGTCGCGTCACTGTCAACCAGTGGCGCACCGCGCTTCCCGGAAGCGTCCTTTCACTCTTTACGATGGCGGCGCGCGTCGCTACAACGCTCAGCAGACAGGAAATGGACGCGGCGCGTCCTGCGTTCACCCACACATTCAAACGAAACCGCTAACGAAAGAAATGAAACCATGCGCAAGTACATCACAGAATTGATCGGGACGTTCTTTCTTGTGCTGACCATTGGCTGCACCGTCATCGGGGGCGGGCCCCAGGTGATCCCGCCTCTGGCCATCGGTATGGCCCTCGCGGTCATGGTTTTTGCAGGCGGCCACATCTCGGGCGGTCATTACAATCCCGCGGTGACACTCGGCGTTTTCCTGCGCGGACGCTGCCCCGCCAAGGACGTTGTGCCGTACATGATTTGTCAGGTCATCGGCGGGGTGCTGGCGGCGCTCATCGCGAAGTTCCTCAAGGCTGGCTCCGAAGTGCCGACCCTCAATCCCGCAGTCGGCCCGGCACTGGTGGCGGAATTCCTGTTCACATTCGCCCTCGTATATGTCGTGCTCAATGTGGCGACCGCCAAAGCCAACGACGGCAACTCATTCTACGGCCTGGCGATCGGCATGACGGTGCTGATAGGCGCGTTCTCCGTGGGCGCCATATCGGGTGGGGCGTTCAACCCCGCTGTGGCTATTGGCATCACAGTCATGGGGATTGTCTCGTGGAGCAACATCTGGATTTATCTCGTCTCGAACTTTCTTGGCGGCGGCGTCGCGGCGGTTGTGTTCAAAACATTGAATCCCGAGGACAAATAATCCATTCGAAACCGCGTCGTCAGAACCCAATCGAAAGTCCGCCGTCCACTGTAAGGATATGGCCGGTCATTTTGGTGTTGCGCAGGTTGCCCGCTTTTTCCTTGTGTCGGCCACGAGAATCCTTTCAGGCTTTCCGTCATGATTGGTTTTGGGAGATATCAACTGCTTTTGAAACTGGGCGAGGGTGGGATGGGGGTGATCTTTCTCGCGCGCCATAAAGAGCAGGGGCGATACTGCGCGATCAAGGTGATCAGTTCCCGTTTTTCGTCGGACGAAGATGCGCATGATCGTTTTTTGCGGGAAGCGCGCGCTGCCGCGGCGCTTTCCCATCCCAACCTGGTCCGCGTCTTCGACAGCGATCAATTTGAGGGGCGTTATTTCATGGCAATGGAATATGTCGAAGGATTGACGGTGGCGGACATCATCCGGGATCGCGGCGCCATCCCCATCCCGCTGGCGTTTTACTGGTTGAAACAAGCGGCGACGGCGCTGGAATACATCCACGGCAAGGGCGTGATCCATCGCGACATCAAACCGGATAATATGATTGTGGATGCCGACGGACGGTTGAAGATCATGGACCTCGGCCTTGCAAAAGTGCGCTTGGAGCCGGGTGAAAGTCTCACCGTCACAGGCGCCATGATGGGGTCCGCACACTACATGAGTCCGGAGCAGATCAACGATTCAAAATCGGTGGATGCCCGCACCGATCTTTATTCTCTCGGCGTCACTTTTTACCAGATGATTGTCGGCGATGTGCCGTTCTATAATTATTCAGCCGCCGCCGTTTATGTGGCGCAACTTCAGGAATCCATTCCATCGGTCGCCCTTCCGGACCCCGCGATCACCCGCGAATTGGACCGGCTGATCGCGAAGATGACGGCAAAGGAACGAGACGTGCGTTTCTCCTCGGCCGGGGCGCTTATCGTCGCCATTCGACCCCGCACACCGGATGACCTCCCGGGGGAATCGGAACGCCGGTTTCTGGCAGGAATTGGTTTTGAACATCGCAAGGTTGAAAATCTGTTGAAAGAACGTGCCGCGCGACGGGAGAAGGTTCATTTGGACCACCAAAAGGAGAAAGATGGCGCGGCAGATCGCGCGGCCTCGGCGCATCCAACCGCGCCGCCGGTCCCCCCAGCCGCGCGACGCGAGCGGTCGTCTTTGAGGATGGCCGTTCTATTCTGCCTTTTCCTGGCGCTGGCCTATGTCGGATATTTGTGGATCGGCTGGGGACTCCCGCAGTTCGCGCCCGTTCATCCGCCATCGGCGTCGGAGAAGCCCTCCGAAATGGAGGACCAACCGCTGCCAAAGCGCCCGCAAGGCGTCCAGGTCAGCATCCAGACCGTCCCCGACAAGGCCACGGTGATGTTTGACGCCGATGCGGCGGAGAGTCCTCTCATTTGTGAAGACGTTGCTCCAGGCAGGCATAATCTGAAAGTGTCCCTGCGCGGCTATGAAACGGAGAACCGGGTCGTGGAAATCAAAGAAGGCAGACCCGAACAATTGCGCGTGGTTCTCAAACGGGCGCCGTCCAATCAGATGAACGTCACAGTGCAGAGCAATCCACCGGGCGCCGATCTTTTTATCAAGGGCGTTTTTTTTGGAAAGACGCCCCAAACGGTTCCCATTGAAAATGATGACGAAAGCGTCGAGTGCGTCCTGCGGCTCAAGGACCATCGGGAAAAGAAAATCACGCTGATGCCGCGAAATGGCGAATCCCAAACCTTCCAGTTGGAACCCCTGCCGCGTTCTGGAAATCGCGACAGCGATTCATCGCGCGCGCTGCAGCCCCGGTCTTCCGGTACCATGACGGACCTGCCTCATTGAGAACCAATTTGGTTGGCCTGCGCCAATGGTTTCTGCCCCTTCAAAACCAGGATCAAATTCTCCGCCGCCATTTTTGCCTGGCGCGACACGCTTTCATAAGTGCGGCTGCCGATGTGTGGCGTGAGCACGGCGTTCGGGCAGGAAAAAAGCGGATGATCCCTTGGAGGCGGCTCTTCTTCGAACACATCGGCGCCGTAACCAAGGATATGACCGCTTTGGAGCGCGGCGGCCACAGCGCGGCTGTTCACCAGCTCGCCTCGCGCGCAATTGAGCAGCACCGCGCCTTTTTTCATTCGCGCCAACCGTTGCTGGTTGATCATGTTCCGGGTCTGGCCGGTGAGATTGACGTGCAGACTGATGATGTCCGAGCGTTCGAGAATGCAGTCGAGGTCCTCCACGCGTTCCACCCCGTGCTGACGCGCGAAGGCATCGTCCCAAAAAATGTCGTATCCCAACACCTGCATCCCAAATGCCTTGGCGCGAAACGCCACCTCCTTGCCGATGCGTCCCATGCCGACAACGCCGATGATCCTGCCCGCAAGCTCGTGTCCCGTGAGGCGTTTCCAATCGCCTTTTTTCACGTGATTGCATTCCGTGACCAGATGGCGGCAGATGGCCAGCAGCAAACCGAAGGTGTGTTCCGCCACCGTGGTGTGATTGACGCCGGGACAGTAAGTGACCGGGATTTTAAGTTCCGTGGCGGCCTCGATGTCAATTTTGTCCAGACCAATGCCGTACTTGCTGATCACCTTCAAGCGCGGCAGTGATTTCTTCAGCACCGCGCGCGTGACAACGTCATCGCCGCACAACATGCCGTCCACGTCGCCTGCCAGCTCCAGCATCCGGGATTCTGGAAGCGGCCCGCGTTGCCGCACCAGTTCAAACCCCTCTTTTTGAAGGAGGGCATGATGCTCTCCAGGCGTGTCCTGAAACGACGTGGTGGTGAGGAGGATGCGTTTCATCGTTGCTTTGCAAAATCCGGGACGGGCTGGGCGAGCGTGGAATTTTCCACGGTTGCATCACATCCCCACCCCGGCCATCAGAGGAATGTTGCGTTCATGTTAAACCGCGCCGCTTGTTGACGGCAAGTGATTTCACAATCCAAAATCGCGCATCATACGGAAGCCATCCTGCTATTCAGCAGGCGGATGCCGGCCCTATAAACACTCGATCTTGAGATCGTGAAGCAGCCGTTTCAAGGAGGGGCTGAGCAAGGCGGCGAGTTCCTCCTCCGCATCCTCGGCGCCCGCGTGCAGATAAACCTCCCAGTCGCCGTCCAGGAATTTCGGGATGGAATCCAGGAGATACGCTTCGCTCATCCGGCCGGTCTCCCAGAGGCCAAGCACCCCATCCAACCGGGTCAAGGCCGACTTTGCCAGAAGACGTTCGCACAAAAAGGACAAACCCAGGAAGGTGAAATGCCGGGCGCATTTGACCGGAAATTCCCGGTAATCACGGCGGGGCGGCAACGGGACGCCAAACTCACGCGCAACGCGAATGCGTGCGAACCCGAATTTTTCCGCCCACCGCGCGCATTCCGAAAAAACAAACGGGTGCATGTGCAAATGATGATGACCGTCCACGTGCGAAGCGGGCAGCCCGGTCGCCGCAAAACGCTCGAATTGAGCGCGGATTTCGGATGCGGCATCTTCGCGCGCCCTTCGCTGGAAGGCCAGACGCAGACCTGTCACGGCGGGATCGCGCGGAAAGCGGCCCCCATTTTCGATCAGGGCAGGGATTCGATCGGGCGGCAACACGGGCGCGGCGTCGCTTAACGCCAGATGCAGGCCGACTTTAAGTGCGGGATGCGACCGCGCGATTTCCACGGCCTCCGAAAACGCCCTGCCGGTGACCATCAGGCTGGCGCTTCCCAGCACGCCCTCCTCGTGCGCCTTGCGCACGGCGGCATTGATGGCCTGGGTCCTCCCAAAATCATCGCAATTGAAAAGGATTCGGGTCATGTCATCAAGGATGCACGTTCACGCTATCTTGAACGCGAAATGGAATTACACGTCGAGCGGACTCTTGACCGACGAAGACCGGGAGGTCATGATGTGGATGAAGATCTGCGCGGTCTTCAGGTTGTTGTGGCCAAGCAAGTCCGAGCAAAGCGAGATCGCGAAGACTTTCGGAGATGCACAGACCGGATGTCCACCCTGTTCTCCAGGAAGCGGTTCAGATGCCAACCCAACCAGGAGGCTTTGTCGGCGGCGAGTTTGCCCCCCTGTACTACAATGTTCAAGAATCGCGTATTTTCGACAAGATTTTCCCGATGTTG
>JACQHZ010000044.1 GCA_016198745.1 Verrucomicrobiota bacterium | reverse complement strand
TTTAGAGGAGAAGAGAATGAGTTTTCCGAAATTGAGTTTAAGAATTTTCTGCGAGGGGAGCATACGCGTCTCGCGTGTCCGACTTGGCGTCCCGCCAAGTCGCTTCCCTCTGAGAAAATCGGCGGGACGCCGATTTTTGCACGCGGGACGCGTGCGATCCCCATCCCTTTATCCCATTCCTATGATGCTTGTGAAATTTATCGAATGTTGCAATTCAACGAGTAGCGGCGCGGCGGATCGCGTGGCAGCTATTCCTGCCAGATCACCACCATCTGGTAATCGTACGGCATAAGCGACATTTCCAACCCGCCGTTTTCGATGCGGACGGTGTAGGCGGGGTTGGGACGATAATCGCATTTGTAATCATGCCAGATGGCTGGATTCCCATGAGTATAGGTTGTAAGCTCGTGACCGGTGTTTTCCAATTTCAAGCGCGAAAGGTCTTTGAAACCCAGCTTGCTCCAGTCCGGTTTCAACTGTTGCGCTCCTTTGGCAGTCGTGTCGTTGTAGAAAATGCAGATCGCCTTGTCCGTGAAGTCATCCACATAAAAAGTGGCGAATTGGTTCTCGGGCATCGCGACGATCTTCTGGTTCCAGTACGGGATCATCTTGTAATTGGCCCCCCAGCCGTGGCGCTGCAATGCGCGGTATAGGCGCGTCGCAAATTCATGGGGCGCATACGAGTCCCACATGTTGCAGTCGTGCAACATCATGATGCCCAGGATGTGGTCCACCGCGTACTGTCCCTTCCCGTCCTTGCGCATCGAGTCGTACGTCCACATGCCCGAACGCGTGAACTGGTAGAGGAAGTCGGTGACGAAGCCGAAGTTGCGCCCCATCATTTCCGCCCGATAAGTGTCGGGACGAATTTTGCCGAGGTAATCCGGCTTGTCCTGCGTGAGCATGTTGATGGTGCATTCGCCTTCCACGAAATAATCGCAAAACGCCATGAACGCCATGTTCACCAGACCCGAGTTGTGATATTTGATCATGGCGTCGGGGTGGCGGAGTTTGATCATGGTGTAAAGCCGCTTGGCGACCGCTCGCGCTCCCAGGCTGGCCTGCGACGGGACCCAGCTTCCGTCCCGCTTCCGGTAGCCGGTGCCGCCCAACGGGTTCATGCCGTTGCTTTCGTTGGAGACGTCGTAATAGAGCGCGGCAAACGGATTGTTCTGATAGAGCTTCCAGTATTGCCAGACAAAATAATCCTGAAACGACCTGGAAGCCTGCGAGACCGGCGCGTTTTCAGTCTGGCGATCGGTCTCCGAGGTGTACCACTCGTCGCCGAATTGTTTGAAGTCGGGCGTGTCCGCGTTGATCAGTTCGGTGGTAACATACGGCCCGGTGTAGTGCTTCAGGTCTCTTTTTGAAAAGTTCTTGGAGACCGCATAGTCGCCGCGCTGATGGTCGAGAATAAAACCGTTATCATCCGGGCTTTTGCGATACCAACCTTTGGCGCCGGGCATGAACAACTCGCCGGGCGGATAAGCCGCGTACTCCCATCGGATCGGCCCGTTGCGATTGGCGCGGTCGCTCTCTTTCACCGGCGTGGCGACCAATCCAAACGGCAGCGGCAGCGGCGGGTCAAGATTGGTCGCTTGATCGACAAAGGTGATTTCCATCGTGGCCGTGCCATGGTCATTGCGCACAACCACTTCCCGCGCGGGATCGCTTACGTTCCAATCGCCATCGCTTTCGGCCAGCCATTGCAGGCCGCCGACGGCGTTGCCGACCCACACGGGACGGTATTTGCCGCTCCACCCTTCCGGACGCAGCTTGCCGGTGCTGCGCAGCGAATAATCGTAGGGATTGATGACGTCCGAGAATTCTTTCGTGAAGGGAATGATCAATTTCAGTCCCTTGAGCGGTTGTTTTTTGGCGCTGGTGACCGTGAGCGTGTTCCAAATAAACCCGTCGTATTCCATCCAGAATTTGTTCTCCAGCGTGTAGTCGCCCAGTTGAATGGCGCGCGCGCATTCGGCGCGCGTGTCGCTGGTCTTGGTCCAGTTGACTCCGGCCTTGACCTTATCATCGCTCAGAACTTTGCCGTCGGACGCGGTCAATTGCAGATGAATCGGCTCGCGCAACAGATTCTTGCCCAGTACCACGATTTGCTGTGGAAGCAGCCCGTCCTTGAACTGATACTCGCGTCCCCACACCCGGGCCACGTCGTTGGTGACGCGGATCGGCTTGAACGGCGGCGGCACTTGATCGCTGATGCCCACTTGATTGCCGAACCACTCCGGCATGGGTTGCTTGTTGAAGGGCAGCGTCTTGGTGATCAGAACTTTGTCCCCTCGTCGAATGGCGGCCCTGGCCTCGTAAAGCCCAACCGGCAACTTCTTCACGTCGAACCGCGCGTCCTGATGATAGCTCGCAAACTTCGCGATCTTTTGCGTGGCCGCCACTTTGCCGCTCTTCTTGTCTTTCAACTCCACGATCGAGCTCAGTTCGCCCACGGGAATGTCCGATAGACCGGTCACATCCATTTCCACCTTGAAAACGCCCGGCGTCGGGTAACTGCGGGAGGCAATCTCAAGCGCCTGCCGTAGAAAGACGGGGATTTCCATCGTGTAAATGTTTTGGCCGTTGTCTTCCGCATTGAAGAGGAGGCGATTGGTGGTGAACTGTTTGATGCGGCCGCCCAGTTCGAAGGGCGCCAGGCCGCCCGCCGGCACGTCCAGGACCTTTTCGCCGCCGACTTCACCGGAGTCCGACGTGAGGGAAAGTTTGACGCGCCGGTTTTCCTTGGCCGTGTTGACCACGCGACCGGTCAGTTTCAACTGGCCGTTGTCCGGCCGCCCGATTCCGTCGAGTTGAACGGCCGCGCCTTCCGCTCCGCCAAACGTGACCAGACCCGGCACGCCATGGGCATACGCGCCGCTGATGAGTTGACGATCCGGATCGAGACGCTCGCCTGCCACCCACGCATCGATTTCGACCTGATACTGCTTCCAGTATCGCTTGAAATTCATTCCCCAAGAAACGCCCGGCTTCGGCGCGGGCGCCTTGATGTCCGAGAACGGCAGCCGCGCTTCCGCTCGCCAACCCTTTTCCATGTCCACCTTGTTGGCCACCACCTGCCACATCGGCTCCCAATTGATGTCGATCCCCTTGAGAACCGACTCGGAAGAATATCCCCCCACCGTATAGTCGTAGGTCGTGTTGATGCCGTTGACCACGTAGCGATACAAATCTCCGTCGCGTTGCGGAATTACCACGTCCGTCTCGAACACATCGTCGGCATCCACGTCCGTGTCATGCCCGCCCTTGGTGGTTTTCAACAGACCGCCCATGCCCGCCGTCATGTGCGGATCGTTCTTCACCTTGTCGGGTGTCGGGCTGATCATGGCCACATAGAGATTGGCGTCATCATACGTAACATAGAAACGCGTCTGTTCTTTGGCGAGAAGACGGCTGCCGAAATGCTCGCCACCCCAGACGACCAGTCCAGTGATCTCGGTCGCGTCGCGCCATTCGTCTTCGTTCACCTCGCCGTCGAGGGTGATTTTGCGATTCGTCTTGAGGATTGTCGCCGAGCGCCGGAGGGCGATGCGCGACTCGTGATGCCACGCGCGGGCGACTTCACCGGCACTCAACGCGCGCTTGTAGATCGTGAATTTGTTCATCAGGCGATTCTCGGCGCCACCCGGTCCCGCCTGTCCGAAGATGATCCGATCGAAGTTCAGTCCCTCAGTGGAGAACCTTCCCGCGCCGATCGGTTTTGCATCGAGATAAATCCGGGCTTGTCCTTCGCCGCAGGTGATCATGATCTGGTGAATCATCGCCATGGCGGCCGTCAGCGGCGCTTTGACCGTAACTGGCGTTCCCTTGCCGCGTTGCAGCGTCAACTGCAACTCCGCCCCGCCGCTGCCCTGGCTGCGCGTCAGTTGAACTGTCGCCTCTTTCCCCTCGAATCGGAAAAAGACATCCGTCTCCTTTCCGTTGACATCCCAATTTTTTCCAATGACGCAGAAGGAAAGGCTCCATTGCTGTGAATCCAAATTGCCGCCCGCCGGATAAGCCAGGGCTTGGTCGGTCTTGCCCGTCGCCAGGTAACGGAGGTGCGCCCACGTTTTGGATTCCTCCACCACCGGCGCGCCGCCGGCCAGCGCTTGTCCGGCGCCACCCTGGCCAATCATCGCTTTCGCGCCGGTATGATCCCATAACGGCACGGAAAAGCTGATGTCTTCCGCAAGGGGAACGGCCTCCTCGGCCCGGAACTCGCCGCCCATCCAGGCGCCAAGCCAAAGGTAAAGGCCAAGGAATTGAACCGCTGATTTCCAGCACGTGACCCGCTGCTTGCGCTTCTTCATCTTGATTACAGAATTTTACAGGACTCACATCGTTAATAGCAATCTCAAAGACGGGAATTGCGCCTTGATGATGGGCTGGCCCCGAATCGCCGCTGCGGCGGCCAGGGCGGAATTTTGGCCTTGAATTTCAGCATTTAGCCATGGGTGTCGAAGTTCAAAGCCTCTGTCTGCAAACCACGCTGCGCGGCGAAAGGGCGGGATGTCGCCGCTTCTCGCTATTCGGACGAATCCGTTCCCTGGCCGACACGGCGCAATTGTGACGATTCGCGCACGACGAGTTCGCCCTGAAGCACGAGCCGCTGCCAGCCCCCGGTCCGAACCGGGGGCCAGCTTCGCACAGGTTTCTTCTCAAGGCGGGCGGTCAACTGCCGCACAATTCCCTCCACAATTTTTTGGATCGGCAGGCGCACGGATGTGAGCGAGACCAGATTGTACGTTGCGATGGGCGTGTCGCCGTAGCCCGCCACGGCGATATCCTGCGGAACGCGGAACCCGTGCTCGTGCAGGCCGCGCATGAAACCAATTGCCGCATTGTCGTCATGAAAGAAGTAGGCGGTCGGATCGTTCCGGCCAGCCAGAATCCTCCGCCCCAATTCGCGCCCGTTCTCAATGCCGCCATACATCGGGTTGATCCATGCCCGGTGAATGGAAAGTCCCGCGTCGCGCATGGCGCGCCGATAACCTTCCAGCATCGGATGCTCCGGGTTGGAGACGATGCACCCGATCCGGCGATGCCCCATGCCCGCCAGATGGCGCACGACCTTGGCCACCGCGCCTGTCTTGTCAATGGTGACGCCGTCCATGGCGATCTCGCCGTCGTGAAAGAACTCCACCACCGGGAACCGTTGATCCGCAATGCGACGGAGAAACGGACAAACGGGGCCGCTGTAGAAAGGTCCGATGACCAGCCCCTCGATCTGGTGGTTGTAGAGGTCCTCGATGTGTTTCGAGTCGTTAAAATCGGGCACATCGGTCACGAGCACCTCGAAACCGCGGCGCTCCAGTTCGCCGATCAACGTCTGATTGATGCTCGCGAAAAGGGGGTGTCGAAATTCACGCACGACCAGCCCGATCAGGTTTGACCGCTTGAACCGCAGCATCTGCGCGGCGCGATTCGGGCGATAGTCCAGTTCCCCGGCCACGCGCTTGATTCGCGCAATGGTGTCCGGACGAACCGGAATCTGCAGCGGGCGATTCCGCAGGACCAGGGAAACGGTGTTGATCGAAACACCCGTTTGCTTGGCGATATCTGCAAGCGTGACCATAAATATCAAAATTTAAGGTTAATAGCATTTGACACAGGCGAAAGCAACCTCTGAATTTCAAATGGCGTGGCCGTCGCCTGCGTTGGGATTTTCTGGGATTTAATTCGTTTTTATTTCACGCCCAATTTCCCCCGAATTTAATTTCAATTTGCAGTACCGGGAAAAATGGATGTTTCGGACGGGGCGGTTTTGTTTCAGTGGGAGCAGTCAGTTCCTCTTGACGTCCTGTCCCAAATCTGATTGGCTGTTCCGCATGAATCTCATCGCCCTCGTCCACAGCCTGGAATCCCAGCTCCGAAAAACTGAAAAACTCGCACGCCGCCACCATTCCGAGGCCGATGCGCTTCGCCGAAAGCTGTCCCGTGTGGCACGCATCGTCGGCATCGGAGACGAAGAGTTGGCCGTGACGGTGGCGCCCGCCAAAGCATCTTCCAGGAAACCACGTCGCAAAATGAGCCGCGCTGGCCGTGCTGCCATCATCGCCGCGTTGAAGAAGCGGTGGGCAGCGTATCGGGCCGAGGGCGGACCCCAGCCTGGATCCAAGGCCGTCCGCAAGAAACGACGGGTGCTTTCCGCAGCGCACAAGAAGGCCATCGCCGCCACTCAGAAGGCGCGGTGGGCCAAGATTCGGGCGGGGAAGAAGGGGTAAAATCCTCGTGCGTGTAATTTTATACGCACGAGAAAGTGAAGGCAGACCAAAGATCCGAAATCCCTCCTCACCATGATTCAATACAATCTTGGCCGCCAATCCAGATCATGATGTTCCCATTCCTCCGCACCCTACCGTGAAATTCAGGATGGGAAAGGAAATGAAGAAGGAGGTTTTAAAATTGTCTCCTGCTCTCATGGCCAACACGGAAAATCCAACGGCCTGAGTCCGTCCCCCCATGCCCAAACCCAGCCCCACCGTTAAAATTTTAGGGCGGTTCGAGAAACGGACCAAACAATCGCTGCCCCTTTACCTTTCCAGCGTTCCAGCAGGGTTTCCCTCTCCCGCTGAAGACCATATTGACCGTCGTTTGGACCTGAACGAAATGGTTGTTCGGAATCCCGATGCGACGTTTTTCCTCAAGGTCAAAGGGGATTCGATGGAAAAGGCCGGTATCTTTGATGGGGATATTCTCGTGGTGGACCGATCCGTGGAGCCTGTGCATAAAAAGATCGTCGTCGCCGTCCTGGATGGAGAACTGACCGTCAAAAGGCTCTATCGAAACAATGGCCGCTTATGTCTGATGGCAGAAAAAGAGGGCTATCCAGCCATCCCAATTGCCAAGGAATCCGAACTCAAGATTTGGGGCGTGGTCATTTGCAGCATCCACGCGCATTAGCTTTTCTGGGAAAATAAATCTCCCGCGCTGTCCGATGATTTTTTGGATGATGGCAGAACAGGGGATTATGCCGGGTCGAACTCAATACCTGGAAACCATTTTCTCAGGTTCTCCCTGGGGTCTTTGCTCAAGGAATAGCGGCTGCACATGCGCCGATAAAAAGGATAGGAATTTTGATTTCGGATCCGCCCGCGGTGACAGGGTCAAGCTTGGCACGCTTCGCCCCAGGAAATCAACCCACATGGCAGCGGCGCGAAGATGCAGAAATTGCTGGCAGCTATCGTTTGAACCTGCCCAAATGAAACCATGAACAGCCAGATTCCAAACCGGCCGCGGGCGGTCGCTTTGCTCGCGCGCTTTAAGGCATACCTGGACGGCATGGCCATCACTCCCGCCAGCTGGCTGCTGGGCGTTTCCGGCATCTTCATGATCCGGTTTTTTCTGGAATCCCTTTCCTGTCCGGCGGCCGGCGGCTATTTTACTTCCGATGCCCCCAGCCTGGTCCATTACTACGTCTTTTTTCTGACAGTCGCGGTGTCGGCCATGCTGATCCTGCGGCTTGCCATCCCGAGCTGGCAGGCGGTGGTTCCCCACCTGACATCGCTGTCCATCCTGGCCGTGCTGATTGCTCCCACGGCGGATTGGCTGATCAGCGGCGGGGCGGGTTTTCGGCTCGCCTACCTGTTTGATGAGCCGCGCGCCCTGGCCCGCTCATTCCTTTGCTTCTTCGGTCCCAATTTATTTGCGGGTATCACCATCGGAATCCGGATCGAAATCGCGATCATTTTGATCACGGTGGCCGCCCTGGTGTTTCTCATTGAGCGCAGCCTGGGCCGGGCCGTCCTGACCGCCCTTGGTTTTTACGTCATGATCTTCATCTTTTTGGCGTTGCCGGCGATTTTTTCCATCGTGATGCAAGGAGGTCGCCCGGCGGGCAACCCGTCGGACTTTATCAACCCGGCGCTGTTCGCGCCGGCCACCGTGGCCAACTACATGCACGGTTCGCTGGCTTCCACCTCCCGGGCGCACCTCTACGACGTGGGCTTTAACTATGCCATGGGGAGGATTCTTTTCGTCGTGCTCCTCATCGTGAGCGGCGCATGGTTTTACACCCAATACCCGGGCAAGTTTCGCGCCTTCATCGGCAATTCACGTCCGGAAAGAGTCGCCCACTATCTGTTGATGATCCTGCTCGGGATGATTGCTGCCGCCGTGACCTTTCCCCGCATCCATTTAAATTGGAGCGACTCGCTGGCGCTGTTTTCGCTGGCGATGGCTTACTACTTCGCGTGGATGTTTGCGGTGGGGGTGAACGACCTGGTGGACGAGGAGATCGATGCCATCAGCAGCCCGGGCCGTCCGCTCAGCCAACGTTCCTTGAGCCGGGGGGACATGCAACAGGCGGCGGTGCTGTCGCTCGTGATCTCGCTGTTGGCCGGCTTTCTCGCCGGCTACACCACCTTTTTTTTCGTACTGGCATTTACCGCCCTCTACTACGTGTATAGCGCGCCGCCCACGCGCCTTAAAACGATCCCCCTGTTCTCATCTTTTCTCATCAGCCTGTGCTGCCTGACGGCGGCGCTCGCCGGTTTTTTCATCCTGGCGCCGGTGAAAACGGTGGCCAGTTTCCCCCCCCGTCTGACCGTCGCCATCCTCAGCATTTATTTTTTGGCCGCGCATCTTAGAGACTTGAAAGATGTCGCCGGCGACCGGGCAGCGGGAATCCATACGGTGCCCATCATCCTGGGCGCCAAATGGGGACCCCGGGTGGTGGGGGCGCTTGTTTTTTTGGCCTTTATTTTGGTCCCGATATTCATGCGGTTTCACCTCTTATTTATCACGGCCCTGCCGGCCGGCGCGGCGGCCTATTATTTTATCAACCAGACCCCCTATTCGGAAAAGCGCATTTTTAGAACCTACTTCGCTTTCATTGCCGCCAGCGTCTTGGTGCTCGCGGTGAAAGTGCTGATTTTCATGGGGAAAATTTGAGGGCGCCTTCCCCTCTTCGGTTCCATAGCCAGTTTCCCATGCAAGGCGTCGTTCTGTTTGAAATCATCGAGGGAACCGCCAACTACCTGGTGATCAACAAAACGAGCGAGCAGGTGAGAACCGCCCAACGGTGGCTTGCCTGCGCGACGCGCAAGCAGGCGAAATTGTCGGGCGAAGTCGCCCTCCGTCTCTGGAACGGGAATCTCCACACAGGGCGCGGCTTGCGTCTGGGTGCATCCCTCACCGAAGATCGCCGATGTGAAAGGGAAATCAATGTTCTCGCTTTCTGTGCGCATTGCTCATTCCTCCGCCATAGGACGGCCCCAACGCGGCGAGTCGTGGCGAATGAGAAATGCGGGTTGGCAATCCGCATGCCATAATTAGAATTGCTGGACGGAGAAAGCCAGGCGTTTGTGGATGTCGCTGCTCGAAAAGAATCCCGGATTCGAACCGGCCCGGTTGGCTCTGGCGTGTTTGGAGAAAGCGCCCATCGCAAAGCCGACGGTTCAGTGGATGCCCCTCCTCGTGGTTGCAGGTTTATCGCTGGTTGCGCTGCTGATGTTCGGGTTGTGGCCGCGCCTTCCCGTGAGCGAGCCGGGACTGGGGAAGGCGGTGATAGAACAGTCGCCGCAAGCGCGGGTGGCGAAAAAGGAATTGCTCGCGCCGACGCCGGAACCCAGGCCGCCCATGCTTCCGGATGTTCCCGGAATTGTGCAGAGGACGGACGGCGGCTTCCTGGTCGTCAACTTCGAGCAGCCGCTTTTCACGTCGGATGATCAGTTGGAAAAGGACGCGAAAAAACTGTTGGCGCGATTGGCTGAGAAATTGAAGGGAACTGGCGAAGAGCTCGAAATTCATGTGATCGGATTCAGCAGGCCGGTCGAGTCGAGCAAGGGCAAGGCTGCTTCCGGGCGGACACCCTTGGCATTTCGTCGAGCCATCGCGGTGATTGGAGTTGTTCAAGAAAAATCAGGGCTGGCGCTCGAGCGCTTTTCCGCGAGAAGCGGCGGCGAAAAAAGTGATCTGGCGACGGATGACAAGCAAGGCCGTTTGGACAAAGACCGAACCGTCGTTATAAAAATTCGGCAGATTCAAGAAAAACCAAAATGAACAAGAATATGGGCAGGATTCAACGGTTCCCACTCATCCACCCATTACACAGGGTGGCAGGCCAGAGGGTGGCCCCCCAAGGTGGGGGGCAGGCAGGCAGGGTTCACGGTTCAACGGTTGGCATACGCCAGGTCTTGCTTCAGGAAAAGAATTTCTTTGCGATGTCCGCTGGGCGGCAAATGACCGGGGGAGTGACATCGCATGGTTTCAAAGCCCGGGTCAGATCCTGAAAATCGATGGACGCCATATGCTGATCGGTCGAGAGCAACAAGATGCTATTGCACAACGCGCTCTCCGCGATGATGAGCGCATCATTGACTTCCTCATCGGGCAATACGCGCATTCGGCGCAAACGCTTGCCAAATTCCTCCGCCATGCCCCGCTCGACGGGCGACAGCGCCATCGGCTGGAAATGCCATGTGGGAATGAGTTTCTGGATTGCCTCGGAAGCCAACCGCTGCAAAGCGGCATCTTCCTCGTCTTGCGCCTGGAAGGCGATTTCCTCGATCACTGTCGGTGGGATGACAATCTCGACTCGCTGCAATTTCCGACGAACCACCTCCAACCCATCAACCACATCGTCCAAGCCCGCCGCCAAGTCAAGCAACACGTTGGTGTCAACGGAGATTCGCTGCAAGCGTTCGGGCCTGGGAGCCATAGATGGCGGCTAATCCTTTGGCCAAGAGCAGGGCGCGCTGGGCATCATTCAGTTTGTTGCATTTCCGACGCGTCCGATCGCAAGCGCGCTGAATGCGGTCCGCTAATGCCTTTTGTTCCGCTTGGGAAAGCCTGTCTTTCATGGGCAATTCAGCATTGCATCGGAACGGAAAAATGTCAACTGGACTTCAATCATGCCCCGTCACGCCGATAGCTTGATCCTTGTATGGCGGTTGGCGGATATTGAGGCCGCCCACCTCAAGTCTGCGCACCTTGATCCGACCCACTTTTTCATCGGGCTGTGCAAGGTGGTGGATTTGGACCTTGCCTCCCTCTTTCGAGCCAGCGCTCCTGCTGACGATGAATTGGAGAAGCGTGTGAAACGGGATGTGGAGCAACTGCGGGCGGCTTTTGCCGAGATCGAGATGGATGCGGCCGTCCTGCGGCGCAAGTTGCGACGGCGTTATGCAGATCATCATGACCCATCTCCGGTCGAGGGACATCACCGCCGCAGTCCAGATGCCCGTCGTGTTTTTGGAATGGCGGAGCGCCTCGCGGAGACGGGTGACGATACGGTTCGGCCCGCCCACCTGCGGCCTGAGTTCTTCAATCGGATCACGGAAACGATCGTGTTCCAACCGTTGCAATCTTCCGATGTGCGACTGATCATCGACCAGCACATCAGTCGGATCAACCGCCAGCTTATGGCGAAAGGGTTTTCCCTGAAGTTGAATGAGGACGCCTGCGATCTTCTTCTTCGGGAAGGGTTTAGCAACGAATTCGGCGCGAGAGAGATGGAACGTACAATCGAAAGATTGATCGCTCGCCCCTTGGCAAACTTGGTCCTTTCAGGCGCAGCGCATTCGAGGCATCTGGTTGCGTCGGTTTCCGGCTGCAAACTGATGCTTTTGCCTGGATCGCCCTGAGACGGTGGTTGTATGGGAGAGCCTACGATGGCTTCACGCTCACCACGGCATGCGCGTATCCCCAACCCGGCATAGCCGCAACCAAAAGATGTAACGGCGTTCCGCCGAGGTGGACGCAGCTACAACATTGGGAAAAGTTTATCCCTGCCCGCGCGAAAGAGTGCGGGAAGGGAGGAGAAAATCAATATTCTCGCTTTTCCCGCGGATGTGCGAAATCATGGTCGCATCCTCCCGGGCGAGTGGCGGAACTGGCAGATGGCCCTGAATGGCCACAAGCGCGCTGGACTTAGGATCCGGCTTGTCCCCCGCAGGGGGATCCCGAAAGGGGTGCAGGCATGTCCCCTTCAGTGGGATTCAAATCCTGTCTCGCCATCACTCCCGGAAAATTTCCCGCAGGGTCGCTTGCAGTCGTTGTCGCAATGTTCTCGCTTTTTATCTGGGTGCGCGGCATCCTGCGAGCATCCTCCCCGGGCGAGTGGCGGAACTGGCAGACGCGTCCCCCTTAGAAGGGGATCCCGAAAGGGGTGCAGGTTCAAATCCTGTCTCGCCCACCAATGCCATGCCGACCTGCGTCACGTACATTCTCTACTCGGAAAGGCTTGCACGGCATTACGTGGGCAGCAGCCAGGACGTCAACGCCCGATTGGAACGGCACAATCGTGGCGGCAGCTATTGGACTTCGCGGGGCGCCCCGTGGCGCATCGTTTATCTGCGAAGCTTTTCCACCTCCACCGAAGCAGCCGCGATGGAAAAGCGCATCAAGAAGACGGGGATCGCGAAATCCCTGGTGGTGCTGCATGAGACGGAACTGGCCGATGGCTTTGGCAGGCCACAAGCGCGCGGGATTTAGCCCGGATACTTCACACTCCCGTGTGAAGTATGCG
>JACQHZ010000050.1 GCA_016198745.1 Verrucomicrobiota bacterium | reverse complement strand
GCTGGAGCTGGATTTCCGCCGCTTCGTTACGGTTGATTTGGTCACGTCCGGTTTCAGGTTTGCCGACATCGACCTGGTCCATTCGCGCTTCGTACAGCTTGAAAAAGACGTAGAGGTTGCGCGCGTCGTAGGCGAGACGCACTTCGGTCGGCTGGGTCGGCGCGCCGCTTGGCAGGAGGAGAAAATCCTGGGCCACTTCCGCCTCCTGCCAACACGCATCATCCATCTTGCCGTCTATGACCGGTGGTGTATCCGCCCAGTAAACGTTCAGTTGTTTCTCAGCCGCCCACATTTCCATGCCTAAAAACGCAAAGATGCTGCAGAAGAGAATTCTCGTTTTCATGTGATTATTCGGTTTTGCCTTTTGAGATTTCCGTAATGACCACGTCGTCCAACAGAAACTCGCCTTCCGCGACCACGGTGCCCACTGGATGGTCGGGTTTGTCCGATGGCACCAAGGTAAACACGAGCAGCGGCGCGTCTTCGGCAATCGGAATGATGGCCTCGTAGTATTTCCATTCCTTTGAAAGTTCGATCGGTTGCTTGATGCCTCCCCCGCCCGCCCACCGGGCGATATTAAGATAGGGTGATCCGGACAGGCTTTTGGCATAGAACGAAACGCTTACGTCGTAGTCCTTGCAGGACACGATCCTTCGCAGGAGACACCTCGCGCCGGCTTGATGGGACCAATAGACATAATCGGGATCCTTGGTAATCCGCACTTTCAGGGCGCCGGCGGAATTGTCCCAGGTGTCTTCCGTTTCCCAATCAAGCATTTCCGGTGCTATCGTGAAATCTCGATCCCCGTCCTTCTGCTTCTTCATCCCATCCCAGCCGTTAAGTTTGTATTTGTTCTCGAAACTGCCGTTGGGGATGAGATTTTCCTCCGACCAAAGGCATGCCACCCAGGTGAAAGCAGCAAGCCACAGGGCAAAGAGCCGTTTCATGACACTCCATTCAATTGTGGTTTTGCGGTTTCTACGGATCCCATATGCGATCCTTGTTGGTCACCCAGTCCAGTAGTGAAACCCGCCGGACGGAGCCGTCCACGAAGAGGAAATTGCTGCCTTTCGAATGTCTGGGATCAACCCCCCCATAGGGTGTGCCGGGTGGGATGGTTGAGCTATCCAAGATTCCATCGTTGTCCGCGTCCCACGTCCACGGGGAGAATTTTCCGCTGCAAATAAGGAGGGAGTATGGATTATCCGCAAAAGTATCGGCTGCAAGAAAACAGGCGGGCTGGATAACAGTGATGCGCTTCGATCCGCCAAATGGTGCCCAATTGAAGACTCCATCGGTATTTGGATTAGCGTAATTAACGCCATAGGAATAGGAATCGGCGCTCGTGGCCTTAGCGCTCGGGCAGGCAAGATACCCAGGATAGGAAGAGAGTGGTGAGAGCGCGCCAAGGGCATCGCTCTCCTTCTTTCCCAGGTAGGGACTGACGTAGCGGCACCACGTCGTGGCGGTCGCCCAACCACCTTCCTTGTTCGGAGGCAGGAAGTCATTGTTGTCCTGGGCGTACAGGAAAAACGCGACACCCAGTTGTTTGAGGTTGTTCATGCAGGAAATCGCGCGCGCCTTTTCGCGGGCATTCTTCAAAGCTGGAGAAAGCAGGGCGGCCAAGATGCTGATGATCGCGATGACCACCAGGAGCTCGATCAGGGTGAAACCTCTGCAGGGGAAGAGGAATCCCGCACGATGGGGAGACATACGGGTTAACTGGGAACGAGAGACTCCCATCATGCCTCCTCCTTGAGTCGGCCCTTCAACAAGACGGGGTCCGCCGGCGGCGTCTGGCCGGCCAGCCGCTGTCCAAGCCGTTCCAGAAGGCGACGCGCCGTTTCGGCGATGGGGTTTTCCCACCGGCTGACCGGCAGGCCGTAGTGCAGTTCTACGCCCTCGTTGGCAAACGTCAGCAGCCGGGGACGGGTGGTCAACGTGGGCCAGTAACGAAATAATGCCAGTGCCACACCGCGCATGGCAATGTCGTCTGAAACGAGCACGCCATCCGGCCAGGCGCGTTCTCGCTCCCACTTTTGTGCCAGACGTAGGGTGATTTCGAGCGCTGCGCGTTCCAGGACAGGGCCGGGCTTTTCGGACGGCAACTCCACGACCGTTGGGGCCGCAAGTCCCGTTTCGGCTGCGGCGGGCCAGCCCTCCAAGTCCGGTTGCCGCTTGGCCCGGCTATGGCACGTGCCCAGGTACACAATCTTGCGCAGACCCTTTCGCGCGAAGAAAGCGGCGCTCTGACGGATGAAATCCGCCATGTCCAGGGCCACGTCTGCATTCTCGTCCGGAGGCCCCAAACGGACACTGGGAAGTTGTCCCGCCTGGCCAAAGTCAAACCGCTCGAACAGATAGCGCGGGGTTCCAATTTCAACCCAGCCGCGGAAGGGATGACTCCGGAAATCCTCGATCAGCCGTTGGCAGACGGGATGCCGGGCGGGATCACCGCGTTTCGCCAGGCCAGTCAGCCGGTCGTAAACCCGCGCGGTCCACTGGCCCGAGGTCGTGGTGGCGGCAGCCTTGCTATTTCTTGCCGCCCTGCCAGCAACCGGGTGAGCCGCTGAATTCACTTGCACAAAAAACCGGCCAATCGTTTTCTCCAGCGCCTGAACCATGGCCCGATCGAAGTGGGCGGTTTCGTTCGTGAGGTCCTGGCTCGTGAGCAAACCAATCACTCCCTTGCCGATACCCTTGACGAACGTCCCGCGCCCCGGCCAACGTTTCAGGAGATTGTCGGCCTTGAGCCGGGCCATGGCCTTCTGGATCGTCACCCGGTCCACGCCCCACCTGGAAACCAGCTCGTTGGTCGAAGGGATCCGTTCCGATGGCTTCAGCTCGCCAGTTTCAATCTGGCGTCGCAGGAACCGTTCGACCTGAATATGCAGGGGCTCCGCAGTCTGAACGCTTAATTCGAAGTTCATTGTTTTGACTTGTTAAATTTATACTAATATGTCATAATAATAAGTCAAATTATTTCTGAACTTATTTCTGAACTCAATCGTGACTTCGAATGTTCACGTCCAATCGCTGACCCGCGCTTGTTTTGCCATTGGAGTTTTTCCCCACCACAGGTGGGCGAACCGCCTCGCGCAGGCATTCTCATCCCTTTGCCTGTAATTGGTCGAACAGATCCTGAACGACTCGGTAAAAGATCGCTTCCCATTCCGGGGCCAGCAGGCATTCGGTTGCCTCATAGCTGCCCAGCGGATAATAGGACGCCGGCGGTGAATAATGGAGATAACCATTGGCAATCGAGACGATATAGGTGTGTCGGAATGGGGAATTCTTTTTCACATTCAAGCCAACTTCAGTCAGTACTTCCATGGGCGCCGCAATCAATACACACCCACCGATCTTAATCCCTTGGATCTCGGCGGAAACCGTCTTACCCCCGAGCGTGTCGATAATCTCCTGGTGTTTTTGCAGGGTTCGGATCTTGAACTCGGCGCGGGCGATTTCCTCCATGTGGCGCACATTCCCAAGATACCGCTCGACATCGATCCGGTTGCGTCGGTCCATGCTCCGCACGGCGGGATCGCCGGTTTGGTCGGCATGCAGGTAGCGCATGGCGGGATGGGTGGGGAACTCGGGATGGAGGGCATATTGCAGGTACAGCGGCAAGAACGATTCAAAATTCAAACTCAACAGATCCAAGGCGGCGGTCAGCTCCGCCTGCTGCCGTCTCAATGCCGCGATGCCCTTGGGGATATCGTTTCTGAGTGGGAACTCAACGGTGGTGGAAACCACCTGGAGACTCGCCGGCGACGGTTCGATTTTGCGATACGCCTCCAGGACGCTTTGCGCCAGCATGAGGCCGGTCTCGCAGGGACTTCGCGGATTGACCTTCTCGTTATAGGGCAAGCAGACTTCCATGACATCGCCAAACGCCCCCTGGATGAAAAACGCCATCGTGCCGCCGCCAAGGTTCTTTTCGAGGAAATCCGAGGTGACGCCGGGAAAGCCGGCCGTGACATTATCGTTGGGCGAGCTGTAGAGAATGTGCGAGGCGAAATTGTAGACCACCGCCAGCGGACGGCCGTCCAGACGGTCGATTCGGATCACACCGATTTCCGTGTCGACCGGGCCCAGGCTTTCGACCTCCTGCTCCGGCAGACGCCCACAAGAGTGCAGGCCGTTCTTTTGCCGGCAGGTCCGGTTAACCGTGAGTCGCTTGTCCTGAATGGAGCCAACTCCAATCGCAACAGACGTCATGTTTTGGAGCGCCTGTTTCACCGCTTGAACGGTTCGCCGCAGTTGCTCCTGGTCACTGCACAGGGTCGGGCCGGGCTCATGGGTGTGCGAAGCGCAAACGGACACGTGAGCCGGGCGGATCCCCAGTTCTTTCGACAAGCAGCCGCGTAGATTGGGGAGAAAGTCATCGGCGCTGTCATCCAGAATATTCTGGCTGGTTGTCCGGCAGCCAACGGCGGTCACGTCCATGGTAATCAGCGCCAACTTGCTGGAACCATCGTCCAGCACCAAGGCCTTGACGAAAAGCGGATCGTCGATCTCGATCTTCTTGTCCCAAAATTCCCTGGGGATATGGGGTTTGGCTTTTTCGGTCAACAGATCGCCGATGATCGCTCCCGGCTCAACCGTGATATCGGCTTTTCCCACACCCGCTAACAGGCGATGTTTCATCATGTTCTCCTCTGTCAATGGTTAATAGGCAGGCCAGCCAGCACCGTGCCACGGACCGCCGAAATCAGTGCAGTTCGTCTAATTGCACCGGGCGGTTGGTGTCGGCGGATTCTTCCGCGGCGAAACACAGGCGCATGGTCTCGTATGCGTCCCGGGCCGGTGTCATCGGGGGTAACCCCTGCGCGACACGACGGACCACGTCGCGCGTCTGGCAGGTCGTGTTGTGATAGTAAATGTGGTCTTCTTTGGAACTCCAGGTCAGATTCTCGACCCAATCGCTGACCATCGTGTCGGGGCGGTTCGAGAACTGCCACCGCTTGATTCGGCGGTAAAACACGTCCGTCTCCGCCGCGCCCTTGACGCCGACCACGATGTAGCGGAGCTTGTGCCCGTCGCCCAATTGAAGATCGGTGATATTATCAGCCAGGGGATCGCCCCGGAACAGGGCGGGGTAGTTCAGGTAATACGAGATGTGGCCGACGGCCCCGTTCTGGAACCGGTAGGTCGTATGATAATTGTCGTGGACTTCGGTGTAGGGCACGACGTTGGGCGCGCACGCCGAATAAACCTCGGTAATCGGCGACCCCACCCACCAGCGGGTCAGATCGACGTAATGGCTCAAGCGTTCTCCGAAGGTGTCTCCGCCTTCACGTTTCTTGTTGCGCCAGGCGTTCTTGTCATAGGCGCTCGAACAATAGAGGCAGTGGGTGTTCACCACCTGTCCCAAGAGACCAGCATCAATCCATTCCTTGACCTTCAGGAAAAGGCGGGAATACCGCAGCTCGAACCCAACCTGGAAGAACCGCTTGAGGCGTTCGGCGGTCTCCACCATGAGGCGGGTGTCGGCGAGGGTGTTGGCGATCGGTTTTTCGCAGAGTACGGCCTTGCCGGCTTCGAGCGACTGAAGCGTGAGATCCTTGTGCGCGTGGTTGGCGGCGGTCACGAAGACCAGCTTGACGGCGGGATCATCGAGGAGGTCGCGGAGGTGGGTGCTGCCCGGCACCTGGTACTGGTCCTTCATGACCCGGATGCGGTCCTCGGCGACATCGTAAGCCATCATCCCGCTGACCTCCGGGCATTCTTTCAGATGTTGGACGACGGTTTCGCCCATTTTCCCGGATCCTAATATGCCAACTTTCCCAGCGCGGCAAAGCCGCAACCAAACCAGGAACGG
>JACQHZ010000068.1 GCA_016198745.1 Verrucomicrobiota bacterium | reverse complement strand
TGGGAGGGATGCGCTTCATAGAAGCGCAGCTACAACAACAGAGAAATCTTCTCCGGAAAACAAGATGCCAAAGGTTAGTAGTACAGTCACCAGGTCGAAGGCCGTTCGATGGATTGCCATCCTTTTCGGGGCAACCTTCACTGCCCATGGCGCACCCGGCAACGGCGAAACTGCTGCACCGGGTCCTCAGCCGGAACAAGTTCAAACGGTCCACCTCGAATACCAGGAGGCAGGCTACAGCGTCGTCAATTGCAGCATTCCCATTGTCATTCGATCCACTCCCTTCCCGAAGGAACCGGCTTTGGGGCGGGACAAGGTGATTCGCGGAAATCTCCAACTCGGCAGTGGCGCCAGCAATCCGATTGCCTTTGTGTGGAACCGCACTGCCGGAAAACTGTACCTGGACCTGAATCGCAATCTCGATTTGACCGATGACCCGGCCGGCGTGTTCGCGAGCCAGGCAGGCTCCTCTCCGTCCGATTACCAAGTGTTCGACGATGTCCGCCTGCCTTTCCAGACACCGTCCGGCAACCGCCGGGTGCTGGTGGATCTCAGTTTCTTGAGTTACATGAGCCAGTCCAACTGCAGCGCAGCCGTTCGCTCGTTTTGGCAGGGCAAGCTGACATTGCAAAACAAGGACTGGCAGGTGGGCATCATCGAGAATGATTTCAACAGTTCCGTCTCGCCCGAAGGCTGCCATTTGCTGTTCCGGCCCTGGGAGGCTGGAAACAAACCATTCAACACGTCCGCGGGGTCGTTGGATACTTTCCCATTCGCGCGGAAGCTGTTCATTCACGATCACGCGTATCAGATGGACTGTACGCCCGAGGCATCCGGCGACAACCCAAGGCTCGCGCTGCAGTTCAGCGAACAACACCCCGCATTGGGGGAACTGAACATCACCGGCTCTTTTATCCAACGCTTGATTCTGGAAGGCGGGACCTACCTCGTCGTGATAGACAATCCCGGCGCCAAGGTCCGGGTTCCCATGGGCGGCTATTCTCAACCCAAAGTCTGGCTCAAGAAAGGTGCCGCCGAAGCGTTCCACGATCCCCGTCCGCAACCATCCCGAGGGATGATCGTCATTGAAGAGAAAAGGCCGGCGGTCCTGGTGGCCGGCGGCCCTTTGACGAACTCCGTGGTGGTCACACAGCGCGGCGCGACCTTGAATCTGAGGCATCAGTTGTTGGGGGCTGGCGGCCAGGTTTATACGCGGCCCCATCGGGACCGCTCCCATCCTCCGACGTTCGCGGTGTACCGATCGGGAAAGAAGATTGGCTCGGGCAAATTCGAGTTTGGCTGAGGGGACACATGCTCGTACTCATGGCGGGTACCACTCACGACAGGCGGTGAACTGAAAATTGTGACAGCTTCCGATCTCGGAGGCCTCGGTGCGCAGGAGGGCACTCCGGTCAGTTTCAACTGGAGGCTTCCCAATCTCATGCCCGTGTTTCTGCCCTGGGTGGCAATTTTGTTGTTGCTGCTGGCGAAGTCGAACCGTTGCGCTCAAGCTTGGTGGATATGGGCGCCGTTGGTGTGTGTGGCAACCCTCGAACGCATACTCGTGTTCCCCTTCCTGCCATCGAGCCTGATCGAAACGTTCGTGGATGTCATCAGCGCCCTGGCCTTTGGCATCGCAGCGGTCTGGTTGCTGGCGCCCCATCTTGCACGCCGCCATCGTTTCGTCACGTTCCTTTGCATCCTGCCCACCCTGGCAGGCGCCAGTGCTCTGGTTTGCGTAATCGGACAGGACTGGCTTGGTGGAGAAGCGGCAACCATGGTGTCGGTCATCAGCCTGCTTGGCATCGTTGTTTTCGTGGTTTCGGTGGCGATGACGTTTGCCGGTTGGGCTTGCCGGGGGCGGTATCGCCCGTTCCGCCTGTCCCTATGGTTGATCGCCGCGCTGTTGGTGGCATGTCTTGCGGCAACCTCTCCGTTCTTCGTCTTTGCGCTGATTGCCTCTGGTGGCCGGGCGCCGTGGTTGGAATTCCTCGGCGGAATGCTGGCGATGGCGGGAGTCATCTTCGGCACCCTGCTCCCGTTCCTGGCGCTGTCGTTTGCCAATTCTTTCTTCCGCGAACGGCTCAAGGGCCTCCTGCACTTGAAACCCATGTCGCCGCCGCCGCCGTTTCCAGCGGCCTTGGCGTCCGCCGCTTGAAACCTTTGCCATGGCGCGGGATCGCTGGACGCCGATCAACCTCGAACACGGGCGGCTGAAGGTGACGACGCGAGCATGAAATGGATCAGAACTGTCGAGGATGCAGCCAGAATGAGGTGTGATTGCATTGAATCGTTGCAATTCAAGGGCGGGATGCTATGGTCACACGTCCATGGCTTTTGAGATTCGAGACTTGATCCGGTCGCGTCTGGGCGAGAACTACGATCTGCATGATCGGCACGTCAACCGGACGCTGGTCAAGGTGTTGCGCACCATTGGATTCGACAAGGTCTATGCCCGCGCCGAAGGGGCTTATCTTTATGATCGCGAAGGACGCGATTATCTGGACGCACTCGGCGGTTACGGCGCGATGAACATCGGTCGCAATCATCCCGTGGTGAAAAAGGCGCTTGCCGATCTCCTGTCGCTCGACATGCCGAACATGGTGCAGATGGATTGTTCGCTGCTCAGCGGTCTGCTCGCGGAGGCGCTTGTGAAACGTTCGCCGCCCCATCTGACCGCGGTGTTTTTTTGCAATTCGGGCGCCGAAGCGGTGGAGGGCGCCGTCAAGTTCGCCCGTTGCGCCACCGGCCGCGAAAAACTCCTTTTCTGCAGCCGCGCCTTTCACGGGTTGACCACCGGCGCGCTGGCCTTGAACGGCAGTCCCATGTTTCGCGAGGGGTTCGGGACGTTGTTGGCAGGCGCATCGGTGGCGCTGGACGATTTTGACGCTCTTGAGCGGGAATTGTCCCAGGGTGAATATGCCGGTTTCTTTTTCGAGCCGGTCCAGGGGAAGGGCGTCTATTATCCCAGGAGCGACACGTTCTGGCCCCGCGCGCAGGAACTCTGCAGAAAATACGGCACTCTCCTGATTGCGGACGAAGTCCAGACCGGGCTGGGGCGCACGGGCCGCTTTTACTCTTTTCAGCACTGGGGATTGGAACCCGACATTGTCATGTTGGCAAAGAGCTTGAGCGGCGGACTGGTGCCTTGCGGCGCCATCCTTACGCGACGCGAGATTTACGACAAGACCTTCAGCCGTCTCGACCGGTGCGTCGTCCATTCGAGCACCTTTGGCAGAAACAACCTCGCCATGGCCGCGGGACTCGCGACGCTGCAAGTGATCGAGGACGAGAAGGTTGTGGAAAACAGCGCGCGGATGGGGAAGGCCCTTGTGGACGGGCTGGCCGCTCTCGCCATCCAACACGAGTTCATCCGCGAAGTGCGGGGCAAAGGGTTGATCGTGGCGGTCGAGTTTGCGGAACCGAAATCCCTCAGGTTGCGCGCCGCGTGGAAACTCATCCAGGCGGCGGACAAGGGACTTTTCGCGCAGATGGTGGTCATCCCGCTGCTGAAGAATCATCGCATTCTCACCCAGGTGGCGGGACACCGGATGGATGTGATCAAGATGACGCCGCCTCTCATCATCGGACAGAAGGATGTGGATCGCATCGTCAGCGCGTTCAACGACACGTTGGCGGATTGTTGCAAATTCCCTGGCGCCATGTGGGATATGGGCACGAATCTTGTCCGCGCCTCGCTCATGACCAGAAAGGCGGCATGACCTCCCGCCTCGTCCGGTTCCATCGGCTGTCGCGCGCCTGCCTGTGGCTGAGCGCGATGCTTTGCGCCGGGGGCCTATGCCATGCCGCGGGATCGGACCCATCGCTTTCGATATTGAAGAAACGCAGCGTCAAGCTGACCGCTGATGTGATGAATGTTGATGCCTTGCGGGAGGCGGTGGAGGTTTGCGAACAGATATTGGAATTGAAACCGGACGATCTGGAAACCATGGTGCGACTCTCACGGGTGTGCTGGTCGCTGGGAAATCACGAGACCGACAAGCGCGCGCAAAAGAAATGGTTCGAACGCGGCCGCGACCTGGGCAAGCGGATGAAGGAGGTCTATCCGGACAAGGCGGACGGCTACTACTGGTTCGGCGTGAACTATGGCGAGTGGGTGGATCGCTCGTCCATCTTTGTCAAGATTGGCGCGAAGAAAATCATTCTCGATAGCATGCAAAAGGTGCTTGCGTTGGATGAAAAATACGATGTGGGCGGCGCATACATTGTGATCGGTCGTATCAATTACATCGCGCCCGGAGGCAGTTATTCGAAGGCAATCGAGTGCTACGAGCGAGCCATCGCCCTTGGACCGCGTCGCACCACCGCGTATCTTTATCTGGGCGAGCTTTATCTGCACGAGCATGTTTTCGACAAAGCGGAAAACCTCTTCAACCAGGTGCTTGCGATGGAGGCGGATCGCAACTATGCGATCGAAGCGCGCGCGGACCGCAAAATGGCTGGGCGCCTTCTCAAGAAGCTGGACCGGAAAGAGGATCATTTCCCAGAACAAGAAGCCATCACCGCGCATTGAATGCGCAACCGAGGCGAACGAAATCTATGACAAGCCATCGCGTGGTATGGGTCCGCAAAGGAGTCGCGGAAGCGCAGCCGTTTGAAGTCCCGTCGCCAGGGGAAGGGCAGGCGCTGGTGAGGACGAGTTTCTCGCTCATCAGTCCGGGCACTGAGCGCGCGTTTTTTCTCGGATTGCCCAACGCCGTCTGCGAATTTCCCCTCATCAGCCCAGGCTACAGTCTCGTCGGCGAAGTGGCGCAACTCGGAGCAAAGGTCGAAGGTCTCAAGATCGGCCAACGCGTCGCCTGTTCGGCGGGACATGCGGGCCACGTGGTGATGAACGCCGGCGATTGCCTCCCGCTGCCGGACGGCGTGTCGGAAGAACAGGCGGCGTTTTTCAACCTGATCACGATCACCCTCCAGGGCGTTCGCAAGGCGCGGGTGGAACTGGGCGAGCCGGTGGTGGTTCTTGGCGCGGGATTGATCGGTCTGCTGGCGATGCGCCTGGCGAAGCTTTGCGGCGCGCTTCCCGCAATCTGCGTTGATAAGGACGAGCGGCGTCTGGAGTTTGCGCGGCAGTTTGGCGCCGACGCCGTGCTTGCCGCCGACGACAAACTCCCGGAGGTCCTCCAGCGGCTGTGCGAACCATCAGGCGCTTCGGTCGTGATCGAGGCGACGGGCAGTCCCCAGGCCATCGTCCAGGCGTTTTCGCTCACGCGCCGTTTGGGGCGCGTGATTCTGCTGGGGAGCACGCGCGGTGAAACCGAGCGCGTCAATTTTTACCGCGACGTGCATCAAAAGGGGTTGACCGTGGTGGGGGCGCACAATTCGACGCGGCCGCCGCAGGATTCGCATCCCGGCTGGTGGAGCATGAGAGATGATTTTCGGGTGTCGTTGAAACTGCTGGCGACGCGGCGATTGGAACTCCAATCGCTCATCACCCATCGTTTTCCCTGGCAACAGATCCCGCAGGCGTACGAGTTGTTGTCCCAGTGGGATGGAAACGCGCAGGGCATGCTCCTGGATTGGCGCGGAGCGTGAGTCCCTTGGGACGATGTTCGCGACTCATCCAGGGCAAAACGGCCGTCACCGCGGATACCGCGCTGCAGTTGGAGCGAGCCACCGGGGTGCCGTCATCGTTTTGGAACAATGCCCAGCGCAATTACGAAGCGGCTCTCGCCCGTCGAAATGAGGCGGGCGAACTGGAATCCAACCTCCAATGGCTCCACAAATTTCCCATCCTGCCCCTTTTCAAATTCAACAGCCTGAAGCGGCGCTTCTGCTTCAAGAACGGGGAGTAATCGTCATGGCGAAAATGGGTTCGGGCTACGCTTGCACCGATGGCGTCCAATTAACTCATGCTTGGCGATCAACAGGTGGGTTGACGGACGAGTTTTAATTTTCCGTCATCGCCCTTCCACATAGCCGGTCAGGTCGCGCGTGATGGCGTCGTCGGGCCGACGGGCGAAGGTTTTTCGGACCGCGCAAAGCAATTCCTTGGGCAGGAAAATCCGCCCGGCGCGGACACTGCATTTCACGCAACCGATGTCTTCGATGTATTCCAACGGATTGCCGGAGACGACGATCAAATCCGCCTGCATGCCCGGTGCAATCCGTCCGATGCGCGACTCGATTCCCAGGACGCGGGCGCCAACCAACGTCGCCGAGCGCAAGGCATCAATGGGCTTGATGCCTGCGTCAACATACATGGCCAGTTCATCGTGCACGCTGAATCCGGGGACCAGATGCGGGAAGGGCGTGTCGGTTCCCAGGGCGATGATGCCGCCGCGTTCGTGAAGACGCGCGAGAAAACTCTTGAGATGCGGCATGGCCCGTTGAAGGTGCAACCGCGACTCCGACGGCTCAAACCGGCTGCGGTACCGATTCCAGAGGTCCAGATGACAAGGATGCGCCCACCGGCGGCGTGCGTCGAAATGAAACGGGCGGTCCAGGATTCGGCCAAGCCGATCCCAAACGACCAGGGTTGGCGTCATGATTGTCTGGTGCTCGATCAAGACATCCATCAACCGGTCCTGCTCTTCGCGGGCGCCGGCGGCCCACGCCGGCGCACAACCGGTCAGGTGCTGGATTTCCTGAAGCCCCGCCTTGACGGCATCCTCGGCGCTGACGTTGCCGAGATGTGCCAGCGTGAATTTTCGGTGAAGTCGCGACTCCGCCACGCCGACACTGAGGAGTTCCAGGTCCAATCCCGCATAGAGTTTGATGGCGTTCACCCCGCGTTTGACTTCGTGACGGATGGACCTGCGCAAGGCCTCGGCGTTCGCGTGTGCCCGGCCCATGTTTTTCCAAGATGCGGTCGGTCCATCCAGAAGATGACCGCAGCAAACAATGCCGGGTCCCGCCGATGGATCGGCGGCATGACGCGCCCGTTGGCGCAGAATCCATTCCAGATCGTTGCCCACGTCGCGAATCGTCGTCACGCCGGCCGCCAGAAACGCCGGCCCCATGGGCGCGCTGTAGTGAACATGCGCGTCAATCAGGCCTGGCAGAATGGTGCAACCGGAAAGACGGACTTTGTGGATGTCCCTTGGCAGATCAAGCGCCGCGACCACGGACTCGATCGTGCTGCCGTTGATGACGACCGCCGCGCCGGATTGAGGGACATCGGCGGCGCCGTCCCAGAGGCGGTCCGCGAGCATTGCATATCGCTTGGGCGCGCGATGGGTGGCCATGCGTCAATAGATCACCTTGTTGAGCGGAAACTCGATGATTCCCTCCGCGCCCGCCGCGCGCAACGAGGGAATAATTTCGCGCACAACGCGCTCGTCCACCACGGTTTCCACGGCGACCCATCCCCCTTTGCTCAGGCGCGAGATGGTCGGGTTGCGCAACGCCGGCAGCGCCTGAAGGATTTCCTGCAATTTCTCATCCGGCGCGTTCATTTTCAATCCGACCTTTTCTTCCGCCGCCAGCGCGCCTTTCAGCAGCATCGCGATGGTCTCGATCTTTTTGCGTTTCCATTTGTCCTGCCACGATTTCTTGTTTGCGATCAACCGGGTGGTTGATTCCAACACCACATCCAGGATGCGAAGATTATTGGCGCGCAACGACGAACCGGTTTCTGTCAATTCACAGATCGCATCGACAAACTCCGGCGCCTTCACTTCCGTGGCGCCCCATGAAAATTCGACCTCCGCGTGCACGCCGTTTTTCTTCAGGAATTTGCGGGTAAGATTGACCGCTTCGGTTGCGATCCGTTTGCCTTCGAGATCCTGGATGGAGCGGATGGGCGAGTCGTTCGGCGCCGCAAGCACCCATTTGACGGGGCGCAATCCCTGTTTCGCATAGACCAGATTGGCGACCTCGACGACGTCGGAATCGTTTTCAAGCACCCAGTCGTAGCCGGTGAGGCCGGCGTCCAGGGCGCCATGTTCCACGTAACGGCTGATTTCCTGCGCGCGGATCAGACGCGCCTCGATTTCCGGGTCATCCACATGGGGGATGTAGGAACGGCTGCTCGGTTTCACGTGATAGCCCGCCCGCGCCATCATTTCGAGGGTGGATTCCTGCAAGCTGCCCTTCGGCAACGCCAATTTGAGAATTCGGGTTTCGTTCATAAGAGGAGGCGCATCTTTCGGGATTGTGCGCCCGGTGTCAATCCCAGTTGGCAACCTGCCCGTCCATCAACATCGGGAAAAGCAATCCTGGCTGGAAACAGGTTGGAGATGCGGTCATCACAATCCCGCGAAACGCCGAAGATACTTGATCGCGATCTCAAACTCCTTGGGCAAAGGTGATGAAATCGTCATCGGTTTTTTTTCAACCGGATGAATGAAACCGAGGCTTTCCGCATGCAAAGCCAGCCTGCCGAGCAAGGGGCGTTCGGGCTCATCCCGCTTCTGTTTGTATCCCCGCTTGAGAGCGGAAAGCATCAATCCCTGCCCGTCGCCGTAAAGCGGGTCCGCCAAGACAGGACAACCCTGGGAGGCGAGATGCACGCGGACCTGATGCGTGCGTCCCGTCTTCGGGAAAACCTCCACCCGCGTGTAACCACGCCAGCGTGTGAGCACTTTGACCCGTGTCTCGGAATGCCTGCCGCGCGCGCGGCTGGTCCGCATCCGGCCGGGATGCCGTTCGTCCTCCAGGACCGCCAGGGTGATGAGCATCTCATCTTCAGGCGGCACGCCGCGAACGATGGCCTCGTAACGCTTGGCCACCTCGCGCAATTGGAACTGACGCGAGAGATGATCGCGGCTCATTCTGGTTTTTGCGCAAAGCAGGACCCCGCTTGTCTCGCGGTCCAGGCGATGGACGTTGAAAATCTCAGGAGACAATCGTTCATGGACCATCTGCATGAGGTTTGCCAGTTCCTTGTCCCATCGGTCCGGCGCGACCAGAAGACCGCTTGGCTTATCGAACGCAATCAGACTTTCGTCTTCAAAAAGAATGGGAGGCAACGTTTGCATGGTCTCGTTCCACAAGTTTGCTGATGCTCGATGATTTCCACAACGACTTCAACCCTGCACTCACCAGAAGAAATGAAAAAACTGCACAAAAAACTTGCGCTCAACACAGTTGTGTGCCATAGATAAAAGTCCGGAACGGCGGCGCTGACAGGAAAAGTCGGCGGCGCTGACAGGAAAAGTCGGCGGCGCTGACAGGAAAAGTCGGCGGCGCTGACAGGAAAAGTCGGCGGCGCTGACAGGAAAAGTTCGAACAAAAGAGCCGCCCATGAACACAAAGCCCATTGCAGTTGCTTTTCGGGTTGTTGTCTTATCGGGGATCACCATTTTGACCATGGGAGCAGGCGGGGGGGCCTCGTCGGGACCGATCAACACCGTTTCGCAGGGAACCGCCACGGTGGATAACTCGGGGTCGCCGGCTACCGCCAACTCCCAGGTGCCAGACTCCGTCTCGACGCCGCAACCCTTTAGTGGCGGCACGCCTTCCCAAGTGCCCGCGGGCGTGGACATTCCTCCGCCGTTCAACAGTTCATTGACCACGGCGGAGGCGGCTGGTGCGCCTGTAACGTCAACGTCCCAAGCCGCTTCTGCGGCTGCCGCGCCGCAAACACCCGGACCGCCGGGAGGAAGCGGTCCGCCGGGAGGTCTCCCACCGGGTGGCGATGTGCCGCCGGGACCGCCACCGAGTCCGGGCCCGCCGAGCGGTGTGCCTCCGTGTCCGCCACCGCCTCCTCCTCCACCTGTTTGTTCATAACGGGCGCCCACTGAGAAATGAGATCATGAGCATTCTCAGTCACAAAGAAGCACAAGACGCACAAATGGGCGTCTCCTGCGGGCAACTTCTTTGCTTGCGACTGTTGTTTTTTTCATGCTGCATTCTTCATTCTGCATTCCTGTCCGCTTGTCCTCCCGACTGGATTCAGCCACCCCACTACTTTGGCTACGCTAGCGAGACCGGCTCTTTTCATTACTGGCGCGACGTTGCCAGGGTGGATTTCGGCAACGGTCTCAAGATTCCGTTGCGGTTTGATTTCGACAGCGCGCGAGATGAATCCTCGCCTTACCTTTGCGCAGGTTGGCGTTGCTTACTTTTTGAGGCCGGCGTGGTCCAGAAAGCCCCCACGATTTTGGAGGTCACGCTCCTGGGCGGCCAGAAGCTCTACCTTGTGCAAGACAAAACACCATCCACCATCCACTCCTCACCATTCACGCTGAAATATGCCAGTCAGGACGGTCACTGGCGCGCGGAACGAAAGGGAAACATGTTGGAGGTGGTGCGCGACTGCGGCTGGGCGATGAAGTTTCAGTTGTCCCGCTCAAGCATGATCAAGGGACAGATCGCCAGCCTCACGACCGATCAGGGCCGGACACTGGTCTG
>JACQHZ010000075.1 GCA_016198745.1 Verrucomicrobiota bacterium | reverse complement strand
GCGCAGAGGGAAATCCCTGGAACTCTCACGCGATTCAGCAATCGCGTGGGAGTTCCATGAGGTGTTTTCTCTCCTCTGTGAACCTCCGTGTCCTCTGTGGTTAACTCCCCCATCCCATCGGTTGCGGCTACGCCGCGCTGTGCCTCTGGTCGTTGGAAATCAGCATTCATCTCAGCTTGAACGCAGACTGGAATGAGAAAGAAGCGAGCGCAACACGGATGGCCTCGATGTGCGCGCGAACCCGTTTCTCAATCGGGAAATGAGTGGGCGTCTCCACTGTCAGGCTGTGATCGGAATAATATGTGATGTAATACAACGCCTCCGGCCAGTGTTTGCGGCGGCGGATGGAAGCCGCTGAACGCAGGACCACGCCGCTTTGCGCGCGACGCCCCTCGATGCGCCGCCGCGATTCTGTGGGAATGATTCGTGATGCTGCCCGGACGATTTCGCGTCCGAGGCGGACGCCGCCGTTCGACAGTTCATAGACGTAAAAACCGGTTGCTTCGTAATCCTCATGCAAACAAATCGTGAGGTCATATTGCCATCCCCGAAGCGCGGTTCGGACCAGGCGCACTTCGCGACATGCAGCGCTCATCCACTGCCGATTCACGTCCTGCCCCGCTTGGTTGGCGCGAACCGCGCGTTCGTAACCCCACGGGTTGAGGCAGGGGAAAACGGCCAGGTTGAACGCGTTCAGCCATTCCGGCCGCTGCTCCAGCAGGGCGAGGAGACATTCCACACCGGCGGGTTCGTCCCCATGAATTCCAGCGGAGAGGATCGCATTGGCCCGCGGGTGGAACGTCGAATGTCGCCAGACAAAAAAGGGATAACCGGAGACATCGCCAAGGCGCGTGCTTTTTCCCCATCGCACTCGTCGCAGCCGCCGGATGACATCGCTGTAAGGAATCCTGGGGTTGAGAATGAAACGTGATGCCATGATGACATAACATGCGCCGCGGATTGACACGGGTCAAACGCTGATCTACGAAGGCTGGAACGACTCAGGTCACCTTAAGCGCATGCTGATCCGCCGAGGCGGAACAACCTGGGCATAACGCTATCGCATAAAACGAATCAAACCGGCCACGATCGCAATTTGTCCCACCCAGAAAAGAAACATCCAACGGAGAAGTTCCACTTTGGTGTCCGCAATCATGGCCACCAGTTTGGCTTCCAGTTTGGCCACATCCTCCTTGCTGGCGAGTGTTCGGGACATTTCAGCGTTTGTTCTCATCCAACGCTTTTTCAATGGCCATGGTGATCGCACGCGCCGCTCGATCTTCCACTTTGATGTTTTTGAATTTCAAAAACCTGTTGTCAGTGTAGGGGAGGGGTTTATCCCCTCCCGCTCCGGCAATCGGGAGGGCGTAAAGCCCTCCCCTACATTTGCTTCGAGAATCTCGTAGATTTTGAGTGTGCTGACCATCGTTTTACACCTTGCACCATGTTCCGAAGTTCGTCAACCCTCCAAAAAACAGAAACCCCGTCCCGATGTCTCGGGACGGGGTCCTGGTTAAGGGTTTGTGAGTGACTTCGGGGATCGCTTAGAACGAATAAACGACGTTCACCGCAATCGTGTCCTGCTCCTGACGAATGTCATCGCGGGAGTTGGCAACGGCACTGCCGACACCAAAACCGATGTTGGCGGCATCTGTCCAATCATGACGCCACTCCAGCCGAAGCAACGTGTCTTTCCACACGTTGAACGCCTGGGTCAGCGTGAGACTGAACAGGTCAGATTCCGCTGGATTAAAGCTCGCATTTGTAGCTGAGACGACCAGGGGACTCAGGCTGTTAGCACTAACAGGCGCGCCGGTCGCGTTCCGCAGGATGTTGTTGTTGTACCACGAGTAACTGAGCCGTGCGGAACTGGTTAGATACTTGTTCCAGTCCCATTTGGCGTAGCTGCTGAAGGCCGAGGCATCAACCTCTCCGTGCGCGAGGGGTGCCGGCGTTACCGGCTGTTCGTCGTTACGATAGAGATAATCAACTCCCCAGGTCATCTGCTCCACCTCAAACGGCTTGTTCCACGTGCCGCCGATGTTCCAGATGTGGGTTGCCTCGTCGTTGGATGTGGCGAGGGCCGCGATGCCAGCCGCCGTCGTGCTGGCGGTCGGCACCTTGACATCATTGGCGTAGAAACCAGCCACGAAGGCGTTGAAGTCGCCCACCGAGGTCTTGGGGCCGCTCACATCCACACGGCCGACAAAGCCGGGATTGAGGTTGCGATTTCCGGAACCGAAGACGCCGCCGCCACCACCGGCTGTGCCGCTGCCGCTGGTGGTGCTATCCCAACCGTTGATCAGCCCAACCGTGGTGGTGAACATATCGTTCCACTGGTAGCCGAACGTGGCGCCGGTCTGCGTCATGGGCGCCAGACGGAACGCATCTGAACGTGAGAACTGCCAGTTGGCCGGGCTTTCGAGGACTTCAAACCCAAGCAAGGTCACCATCTTGCCGAACTTGACGTCAATGCCGTTGCCGATCGGGACGCCCAGGTTGATGTATGCCTGTTCGATGGCAAATTCACTGTCGTCCGCCGTGGAACCGCCGATGTTTGATCCGCCCTTGATCACGCGCGCATCTTCACCGAAGATCGTGTCCAGGCGAAATCCCGCGGGGAATTTGCTCGTGTCTTTGTCCTTCTGGATTGTCAGTTTGACTGCATTCAGGTTGAACGAATCGAACTGGCTGTCAAAAACGCGACCTGCATTGGGCGGAGCGGCGCCACCCCCTGCCCTGTCGCCGGCGCCACCGGCAATCGGGCCAAAATTATCCGTATCGCCGAGATTGACAACGTAAGAGGTGTCCACGAAACCGCTGATCTTGATGCCGGAGCCTTTGACTCCGCCGCCGGTGTTTCCGCCCAGGTCTTTGAGTTTCGCTTCGAGCTCCTGGATGCGGCTTTCGAGGGACTTCTTGCTGCTTACGCCGGGATCATCCGCGAAAGTGATCGCGGCGAAACCCACGGAGGCCGCAAGCGTCAGCCCGAGTGCTTTTTTGGTAAGGTTCATTTCTTGTGTTTTCGTTTTGGCAGGGTCGGCTCTCCTTGGTGAGCCAACAGACATCGCACACGTCGTGCGATGCCTTTTCCTTTGAGGTTCATGTCAAAATAGCAAAATACGGAAAACTGTCAAGTCCTTTAGACAATTTTTTTTTGAAAACGTTCAAAAATAATTTCTGCCGCTCAAATCCGCGAAAATCCATTCTCATGGCTTGGTGTTTGGGCGTCCTGGTGGTAAAAGGCCGCATGGTAGAGCCTCTTGCAGAACTCCGGGAAACACGGCCACGACGGAGCGTGGCCCTCCCAAAATCCAGAAACCGACTC
>JACQHZ010000074.1 GCA_016198745.1 Verrucomicrobiota bacterium | reverse complement strand
CGCTTTGTTGCGGCATGGGGGCCAAGCCCGCTGCGGGGATTGACCCCCATGCCGCGCCGCGCGCTGGCTCTTGCGGCGCTCCCACCACGGTTGCATAATTAAATTGTCACGATACTAGTGTGATCTTCGAAATAGCAGCAGCTTATGACCCGAAAAGCCCTTTTCTGCGGAGCGGTCTTGATAGCAATCCCCATCCTTGCCCCTGCGAAGGATTTTCCGTTGGAATTCAAGACGTTAAACGCCCAGGAGACGATGGCTTTTCCCGGCGGCGCGGGCCTGTATGGAACCCTGCAGGCCAAAAAACCTGACGTCATCACCAAAGAGCCTGCGGCGGTTTCCAAACATCCGCTCTACGGCCAATTGTCACCCAACAAGTTCTGGTTCAGGATTGATGAATCCAAGGGCGACGGCCGGGGTTACGATTGTTTGATCGCGGACCTGAATCAAAACAACGATCTGACCGACGATGCCGCGGTCATGACGGCGGAGTCGCCCCGGCAAACGTCCGCAGCGAACCGGCAGGAGGTTGCGTGCTTTGGTCCCATCCCGGCGCCGGAGGAAAAAAAGATCGGCGCGTGGCAGCCAATTTATTTCGCTCAAATGTTTTTGTTCGCGCGACCCGCTGATGCCGCCTCGAATGCGCGGAACCCCTATCTCGGCCAGTTGCAATTCAAAGCCGGCTGGTATCTGGAAACTTCGGTGGACTTCGACGGTGTGACCCGGAAGGTCGGCGTCGTGGACGGGAATTGCAGCTTCCGCCTGGGAGAACTCGATCAGCCGATGACATACCCAAACGGCTCCTCCACCAACTGGTATTTTCAGGGTGGTGATTGTTTCCTGCAAGACAACGGTGGTTCCGGCAAATTCACAAGGTCCGTGACAGACAGTGGATCGGCTCCGTTTGGACCGATGCTGTATCTGGGCGCGAAACCTTACCAGGCCGTTCTGGCGACCGACTGCAAATCGCTCGCGGTCGAACCGTGGACCGAACCTCTGGCGGAATTGGCGTTGCAGCCCCATGGTGAGCAGGTGAGCGTCATCCAGGCGGCATGGGAAAGTGTGCCGGGCAAATGGCAATTGCTTCAGGCCGGTGTCGAAAACGGAAATGCCAGGGTGCCGCCCGGCAATCACCGGCTCTATACCTGCGCGCTCAAAGTCAAGACGACCGCAGGCGATACTTTGTTTCTTAGCGGATACCAACGCAGCCCGAAGGATACAACCGAGGCCAAGGTCGGCGCGGCCACGCCGTTCAAGTGCGGCGCGCCGCTCGAAATCAAGGTCACCTCCGTGCGTGATAAAAGAGGCATTGCCAGGGCCACGCAGGAATCCAATTCGCTGCTGGACCAGATCGCCAGCAACTTCGGCGCCTCCGAACCGCCGTTGCAACAGCGCATCGAGGCCTCTGTGATCGGCGCGGGCGGCGAATTGTATTCAAGTTTTTCCCTCGAAACCAAAGGACAACTGCGCCAACCAGCGAAGCCAACCTTTACGGTCTTGACGGCCGACGGCAAGCAAGTGGCCTCCGGCGAAATGGAATTTGGGTGAGGCGGGGTTTGTTCGCACTCATGGCGAGTGCCCAAAGAATTGGCCGGCAAAACGGTCACCATCAAAGTCCAGTTCGATCTTGCGCCGTTGGAGGTGATCAGCAAGTCCATTGATGTGACGTTGTGAAGGCGGCCAGAACATCCGTGTGGAAATAATTGGATCAAGTCGGATTTCGCCGGACAGCCCGCGCTGGAGCGTGGGGCGGGTGGGCTTATGGCTTTCGCTCGTCGCGCCGGCAGTAATTGTGCTGATGTTGGTCCTCAGGCCCGGGTGAGGCTCGCCCTTTTCGGCCCTTGGCGGGCTGACGATACTTCTGACACCGCCCGTCGCGCTGATTATGAGCATCACCGGGTGGGTTCGCCGTGACAACCGGGCAGCGGCCATGGTCGGGGTCGCGATCAGCGGGCTGATGATCCTGGTGTTCTTCGTCGGGCTGTCGCTGTTGAGTCTCTGCCGGTAGCCGATTGAGTATTGCGCTACGATTTGGTTTTGTCCCGCGCGCCCGCCAACGGCGGCGGGAATTTCAGGCAAACCGCAAATCAACCCAGGCGGGATGCTTGTCAAGGCGGCGTTCCATGTCGCGGAAGACGACCATGGAACGTTTCAATTTCGTGTAAACATCGCCGCCCACCGAAAATCCCTGCAGACCCACCATTCCGCAGTAATCCAGGCGCCTCAAAATTCCGAGCAACGCAAAGTTGTCCAATTCCCCTTCGTCAAGCGGCTCCAGGGTTGGAATGGAATCCTTTACCTTCCGGCTGCCGCAAATGTTTACCGAGTTCAAAAATGGGCGCGCCAGCTTGAGTCGTTCCGACAGCTTTTCTCCGTCCACCGCAAACCAGTGAAAGCCGCAGAAGACCGCGCGGAGCCTCGGGTGGTTGACCCTTTGGCAAAGGCGCACGGCATCTTCGATGCGTTCCAGCCAGAAATTGACATGCGGATAAAGCGAGATGGTGATCCGCCGTTTTTCCGCTGTTTTCAGGAAACGATCCAGCCAGCGGATGGCGGTTTCATCCGCCAACGGATCGGACCTTTTGGCGGTGGGATCACTGGAGCGCACGGCAAGTTCCACGTTGACACAGTCTTCCAGCGTTTCCAGCATGCGGGCAATCCGCAGATTTCCCGGGTGATCGTCCGCCCCTGTAATGTCCAGCGTCACATAGACCGCCGCCGTCTCCAGGCCGTATTTTGATTTTACACCGGCAAGTTTGGGCAGATCACTCCATGCGGCCTCGCTCCAGAGCGTGAGATAGGTGGCGTCGTAACCCAGTTCGCAAAGCATTTCGCATCGGGCGCCAAAATCGTATGCCCCGATGGAATGATAAAACGAGGTGTCCATCGCGAAGAATGAATGGCTCATAAAATCAGAATAAACTGGGTGAACCGGGGACCAAGGTCCATAATGTTACCGGAGCAATCGTTTATGAAGACATGCCCGACTGGCAGGCAATATTAATTTTCTGATTTGTTGAAGTCATGGCCATGAACCTTGATGATTCGGTGTTTTTTGGAGCGGAGCAGGATGTCGCAAAAGTTTGCGCGCGCCACATGCAGTTTTGGGACATGTCGGCGGACAAACCCCTGATCGGCAGGATTCCGAGCGTAAACTGGCGACCCAAACCGTACCCGCTCAAGGGAGGAATTTCGGTCGTCGAACCGGAAAAAATTCAACCTGCGCAGATGGATATTGAGCGATTGTTGGGCACGGACCGAAAAGAGTTTGCTCTCTTCACCGGCGATCTGATCAATCCCGTGATGCCGCTGTATCCCACCTCCTGGCTGGAGGCGGTCATCGGTTGCCCGATTTGTGTGTCCGCCTTCGGGTGTGTGGCACAGCCAGCCGAACAGGACCTGTCCCGCGCCGCTTTGGAACTCACCGTCGAAACGGCAATGAAGTCTCCGTGGATCCACCCCATGGATGAGGTGCTGCGGCAAGGAGAAGCGTTTGCGCTCGGCAGGGCGCCGGTTACCCAGATTCACTTGCGCGGAGTGATTGACCTTCTGGCCGCGTTTCTCGGCGAAGATCGGCTTTGCCTTGAAATCTACGATCATCCCGCCGAGATTCGCGCGTTCGCTGAAACCCTCAGTTCCCTGATCATCACGGTGGTGCGGCGCGGGCTGGCATTGCGGCGGAAATGGTTCGGAGGGCATGTTTCCTGTTGGGGAATTTTTTCAATCGAACCGCTGATCGATTATCAGATTGACGCTTCGGGCCTCTTTTCGGCGCGCAAGTATGCCGAACTCTTTCTCGAATACGACCAAAAGGTGCTGCGGGAGTTTCCCCTGTCGCTCCTGCATCTCCACAGCGCCGGGCTGCACATTCTCGATGTAATGCTCGCATTGGATGAGGTGTCCCTCATTGAGTTGAGCATTGATCGTGAAGCGGGGAATTTCGACAAAGAGAAACTGCTGTGGTGTTGCCGGAAGATCCAGTCGCGCGGCAAGCGCCTGTTGCTGTGGGGTTGGCTGGAAGAATCCGAGCTGGCCGAGTTCACGACCGCTTTGCGCCCCCAAGGGCTGGCCGTGTCCTATTGGAATGTTGAATTGCGCGACGGAAAAATCAAAAATTACCTGGGAGACTGTCGAACTTTGGCTTCGCCAAAGCCGCCAGTCTCCTAGCCCGGATACTTCACACTCCCGTGTGAAGTATGCG
>JACQHZ010000073.1 GCA_016198745.1 Verrucomicrobiota bacterium | reverse complement strand
GGTTGACGCACCCTTCCCAGGGTGGTTTTGCCACAACCGGATTGAAGATAAAAACCGCTAACCGTTGAACCGTGAACCTAAAACCGTTGAACCGTGACAAATATCGCACAGGTGGCGGCCCTTGGCAATTGGAATGGTTTGCCGCTGCAACAAGGTAAATGACGGGCCATGTCGGGCTGGATTTGAGTTGCAGCGCGTTCTGAACGCCGCATAGTGATGCGCCATGCTTGAACAATTTTTTTTCAATCGTCGCCGGCGGATGGAACGCGATCACTGGTGGGATGTGATCCGCCATTGCCGGAAACGCCTGAGACAGGACCGGGATGTCCTTTCCTCGAAACAGGAACAAACATTCAGACGGGAGATTCAGAAGGCGCAGAACGCGCTCAGCGCCGATTCGCCGGATATGACGAAGGCCGGTGAGGCTTTGATCGAGGCTTACAACCGGTGTTTTCCGTCTTTGGACGCTCCCTCCTGGCGCGAAAACGGCGAGGTCATCCTGGTGGCGCTTGTGGTGGCAATGGCGGTGCGGGCTTTTTTTCTGCAGCCGTTCAAAATCCCGACCGGTTCGATGCAGCCCACGCTCAACGGAATCACGGTTCGCGCAACCCAACCCCATGAGACAACCTGGTGGTATCGAATGATCAGCCGTCCGATCTTCGGCGAGATCGTCATCCATTTTGTGGCGGAAACGGATGGCGCATTGGATTTATCTTCCCTTCAGGCGCGCAAGTTTGCGCCGTTGCATTACGGGGGACGGAACGGCTTTTTCACATGGTTTCCAATGGATGCCACGCAATTCCGGGTGGGGCGGACCGCATACACGTTTCCTACGGAGCCGAACAAATTCCGCGGCGACGTTCTTGGCATGGGTTTTTCCTCCCACCCGCCGCTGCTGAAACACGGGCAGGTTTTCAGAGCGGGCGAGACCATTCTTTCTTGCGTGGTCCAAACGGGGGATCAGCTTTTTGTGGACCGGTTCATGTATAACTACCGGAAGCCCGAACGGGGCGATATTTTTGTTTTCGAGACCCACGATCTGCCGGTTTCCTCGCCCGGCGATTTCTATATCAAACGCCTTGCCGGATTGCCCGGCGACACCTTGGAGATCAAGGAATTGGATCTCTACTTGAACGGCCAAAAACTGATGGAACCGATCGGTTTTCGCCGGGTGATGTCGCGGCGGAACGGTTATCGCGGATACTCCTCCCATTCGCCGGGGCAGCAGCATCTCACCAACCCGGAAGAATCCTACACTCTGCAAGAACGGCAGTACTTCGCGTTGGGCGACAACAGTTTTGCCAGCGCGGACAGCCGGATGTGGGGAACGGTTCCCTACAAGAACATCGTGGGACGCGGGTTTTTCGTTTATTGGCCTTTTACCCGCCATTTCGGAAGAATCGATTGATTCTCCCGGCGCAACAGGCAACCGGGCGGCCTGCCCGTCGTCCGATGCCGACTCACACAAATCAGGTTCAGCCCCCACGCGGCGGCAAACATTCCACAAAGTCAGGGGTTCTGAGGCGCCGGTTGGGTTTCATGTTCAAGTGGATCATGCTTCCGTTCAACGCGGCTCCGGACCTCGCCATCCGCGAGATGGGTGAGCAGGGATTGGCCGTCCTGAACCGAGCGGGCAGAGCGCACCACCCGGCGCGTCGCGGCATCCAGCGTAATGGAATAGCCGCGCGCAAGGGTCGCCTTGGGGCTGAGCAGCTCCAACCGCTGGGTGCCGAGAACCAACCGATGCCGCAGGCCATCCAGAAATTCCACTTGGCGTTGCTCCAGCCGGTTTTGCATTTCCACCAGCCCCGCCTTTTTTCGCGCGACAATCAGCATGGGACTTGACGCCGTGAACCGCTGGGCGGCCGACAGCCATTGCTGACGCAATCGCGCGATCCCGCGAATCGCTTCTCCGCGCAGTATCATGGAGGCGTCATCCATCCGCTGCCGCCACTCGCGGATGAACTGGCGCGGCTCGCGCGCGCGCAAAGCGTCGTGCGCTTCCGTGAGGCGATGCCGCAATTCCACCGTCGCCAGGCGCGAAGCACGCTGCAGCGCGCGCGCAAGATGGATCACTTGGGAGAGGAATTCCGCTCTGGGGCGGATCAGCATTTCGGCCGCTGCGCTCGGTGTCGGCGCGCGGAGGTCCGCGACAAAATCGCAGATGGTGAAATCCACCTCGTGTCCCACGCCGGAGATGATGGGAATCTTCGATCGCGCCACTGCACGGGCGACGATTTCCTCGTTGAAAGCCCACAGGTCCTCCAGCGAACCGCCTCCGCGAATGATGGCGATGACGTCAATATGGAGATTCATTCCGCTGGCCTCGGCGAGGTTCAACAGATCGATCGCCGCAGCGATTTCCTGCGCGGCGCCCTCGCCCTGAACGCGGGAGGGGGCCAGAATCACCTGCACGCTTGGGAATCGCCGATGCAACACGCGCCAGAAATCGCGCAACGCGGCGCCGCTGGGCGAGGTGACCACGCCCACGACCCTGGGGAAAACGGGCGGGGGTCGTTTGCGTTTCGGATCGAACAATCCCTCGGCCTCCAGTTTTCGTTTGAGCGCTTCAAAGGCGGCCTGGAGATTGCCCATCCCCGCAGGCTGCACGGTTTCGAGGATGATCTGGTAGTTGCCGCGCCGTTCGTACACCGTCACGCGGCCGCATCCCTGCACCTGCATCCCGTCCTTGAGCCGGAACCGAAGCCGGGCAGCCTCGCTTCGGAACATGACCGCGCTGATCTGGGATTGGGCATCCTTCAACGTCAGATAGACATGGCCGCTCGGATGATAAGTCAGGTTGGAGACCTCGCCTTGCACCCAGACAAAACCGACGGATTTTTCGAGCGTTGCGCGAATCTTGCGCGTCAACTCTGAGATCGAATAAACCTTGGATTCCGCCGTCATTTTCCGCGCGCACTCTCACGCAAATGCGCCCGCCAAGTCAAGCGCGCCCTGGCCTCTGTTCCCCGCAAGAGGACGAAAGGTCTCTGTATTTGAATCGGGAAAAATTCAGCGTTGAGAATTTAAGGCGACCTGATATTGTCGCGATTCTTCTCCGCGACCCCAAGGGCGCTCCTCATCCTCATTTTGAATCACACAAAGCCTATGAATCCGATTGTTTCCAAAATCAGCAAAGAACAAATGAAGCGGGAAGCTGCTCCCTTCCGGGTTGGCGACAGCGTGAAAGTCCACACCAAGGTCATCGAGGGGGAAAAGGAGCGCATCCAGATCTTTTCCGGCGTGGTGATCGCCCGCAAGGGGAGCGGTGTGCAGGAGTGTTTCACCGTCCGGCGCATCTCTTATGGCGAAGGCGTTGAGCGCGTCTTTCCGCTGCATTCACCGCGAATCGACAAGATCGAGGTGGAACATCGCGGCAAGGTGCGTCGTGCAAAACTTTATTATCTCCGCAAGCGCCTCGGCAAAGGCGCCGTCAAAATCAAAGAATCCGCCCGAGTTGCCGCTTGATATTCTGGAGGGCCGGTTCGCGCGCCGGTCACAAACGTTTGGCGACTTCTTGCAGGACCTTCGGGAGTTCCATATACCCATCCGTGTAGCTGCCGGCAATCACCGCGCCGGAACCATCCAGAACGGCGATGCAGGGCACGTCCGGCCCCGCGAATTTCGTCACTTGCGAACTGCCAATCGCGGCGAGATCAAGCGCCGGCCAGGTCGCCTGGACCGAGCGCATGGCTGAAAACTGATCTTCCTTCGTGGGATCGTAACACACGAAGATGACCTCCAACCCTTTGTCCTTGTACATGTCATAAAACTTCTTCAGTTCGGCGGCAAAGGTCGGCCGTTGTTTCGGTTTCGCCGTCGAAAAGAAAAGAATGACGCACTTGCTCCGGGCCAGACGGCCAGGATCGACCGCTTTGCCCTGGCCATCCACCAACTTGTCCTTGATGCGTTGATAGATATCCGTCTTGGCGAAACCGGTTTCTGAAGAAGCGGCCTTGGCGCCGCCCCGGCCCACGTCTTCCGCCCGACACAAGGCCTTGACCGCCGCCCCTTGAGGCGGCTGAAAGCTCACGGCTACCATGCCGTTGGAATCCGCGGTTCCGAGCAATTGAAGGATTGTTCCTGATTGAAAGACCCCGATCTCCTTGCTTGGAGCGGACACGTCAAAAGCCTTCACCGCATTGGTGCAAGTGAAGGCGTCGGTTGGGGCGGAGAAACCCTGCATGGAAGCGGCCAGGAACGCGAGGAGAACCGGCATGCATCTCCGCAATGAATGAAGATCGCGCGCGACAATGGATGATTTGGGCGTAGTCATAGGCATTGAAGAAATAATCATCAGCCTACCATCAAAATCGAAATTGGTCGATCACGATATCGGCGGACGGGTTGGCGGGGTGCAGGACAAATTTGTTGGTGATGCGACAGGTCAGGAAACGTGTGGCACAGCCGCCCAGGCTGTGATTTCCCCTTGGCGCACCGCCGGGCCCGGCTGTGCCACACTTTTCTCATCTCTATTCGACCAACTTTTTTGTCGCGCACCCGGATTGGCGCGAGCTTCTCCCATTGCGTTGTCCGATATAATGCCGCGCTCGACAAAACGAACGGCTGAAAAGCGACGACAAGCCGCCGCCTTTATTGTAGTCTGATGAGCGCATGACGAATAAAACCAACCCCATCCCGGTTCATATCAACCGGAGCGATCCCCGTCGCTTCACGCATGTGACAACCCGGCCGCCCAAGCCTCGGCTTGTCACGCCATTCGATGACCTGCTGCGCGGCGCGAATGGAAAGCCCATCCGAACTCCGCGGCTATGGCAGGCCAGACGCAAGAAAATCCTCGCCGCTTTTCGCGCCACGCTGGGAGTATTCCCCAGCCAACACGCGGCCCTGGGGGCACGGGTCATTGCGCGGGAGAGACTGGAACATTTCGAGCGGCGCAAGGTCGAGATTCGCGTGCATGCCGACGAAGTGGCGACGGCCTACTTGTGCATCCCCCGGCGTCCATTGCCGTCGCATCCGGCCGTGTTGTGCCTGCCGCAGACCCATCAACGGGCGCATGAGATCATGGCGGGTTTCGACGGCAGGTCGCCCGATGCCTATGGCGCACGTCTAGCCGATGCAGGTTTCGTCACGCTCTGTCCCGATCATTTTGTGAGCGGAGAACGGACGCCGAAAGATGGACCCTTTGTCACGGCGGAATTTTATCGCAGGCATCCTCGTTGGTCCGCCGTTGGCAAGGCGATCTGGGACAACCAGCGGTGTCTGGATTATCTGGAATCGCTCCCGTGCGTGAACGCCCGACGAATCGGCTGCATGGGGCACTCGCTTGGGGCGCACAGCGCGCTGTTTCTTGCAGCGTTGGACGAGCGTGTGCAGTGCGTCGTCTCGAATTGCGGCATCAGCAGTTTCCGTTGCAATCCCAACCGTTGCCACTGGTCGCGGGATGGTTGGTATGTTTATTTTCCGTCGTTGCGCGCGTTGTTTTTAAAAGGGAAACCTGCGCCGTTTGATTTCCATGAACTGGGCGCGTCGCTTGCGCCGCGTCCGTGGCTGGACATATCGAGTCTGAACGACCCGACCTTCGACGGCGCGGAGCACCTGCCGGGCATGTTCATTCGCATTACCGAGGTCTATCGGTTGATGGGCGCCTCGAACCGGTTCAGCTTCTTCACGCACGGTGAACCACATGGGATGTTCGAGCACAGTTGCGCGCTGGCCGAATCGTGGCTGAGACAATGGCTTGCGGCATGACTCAGGATGGAATTTGCCATCCTCCGCGGTTCGCCACGGCGCACGGCAGCAGGGGTGGCGGACGAGAGTGGAATGGGAAGCAAGATCAAGAAGAAAAATCGTTTGGAGGAGAGTCGCTTTCAGGCCGAGACGCTCTCTCCAAGCTCCACGTCCCAGAGATTGGGATCGAGGAAATGACGCCAGCTTTCATCCGGATGGCGCGCGTGAGAAACGGTGAGAAACGGCCGCCATTTGGGACGACGGGGGGGATGCAATAGTTTCAACCCCGCCTCGCGCGGCGTGCGGTTCCCCTTGAGAGTATTGCAATCGATGCAGGAACAGACGATGTTTTCCCACGTCGTCAGCCCGCCGCGGTCGCGCGGAATGATGTGATCCAGATTCAACCCCCGGTGATCCAGCGTTCGCCCGCAGTATTGGCACTGGTGCTTGTCGCGCTCAAAGATGTTGTGTCGCGTAAGCTTCACATCCTTGCGCGGCAGGCGGTCGAAAAAAAGCAGCAGGATGACCTTGGGCACCCGGATTCGGAAGGAAATCGCCTGGATCACGCCTGTTTCCTGCGGCTGCCGGACCGAGAAATCCCGCCAGCCGTCGAAATCAAGCGTGGTGTAATCCTTGCCGTCGGAGTGAACCACCTGGGCGTGTCCTTGAAACAAAAGACAAAGCGCCCGCCGCGCGGTGCAGATATTCACCGCCTGCCACAACCGATTTAAGACCAGCACATTTTCGTTGAGCGCCGATTTCATCGTGCCACCCCATGCTTGGATTTGCAATTCCAGCGTTATCACGCCCTCCTTCCGGTGTCAATCCGCTGGATGCTCCCCTCAGAAATTCTCAGGCTGGGACCCGGTTTGTAAAAAATTTGGTTTGCAGCCGGCGCGTAGCGGGGTTAAATTGAAGCGGTCTTACAAGGAGTACCCCATGGCTGCATGCACCAAGAAATCATCCAAATCCAAATCCTATTGCCCGGAATCCGATCCGTTGGTGAACTCGGCGGTCAAGCTCATTGACCAGGCTGCTTCTCTGCTCAAAAGAGGCATCCTGACCGGCGCCGAGAAAAGCGCGGACACCCGCCACACGGTCAAGGTCAAGGCATCCCACCTCGTCAACGAAGCCTCCGAAAAACTTCAGGACGCCATTGACAAGGGCGCCTCCACGTTGCGCAAGGGGCTCCGGAAGCTGTAAGAAATCCGGCGGCGCGTCCTTTACTGTTGAGTCGCCGGTTAAGCTTCGCACGGCGCAGGCATTTTCTGTTTTGTCACAACCCTCCGCTTCGCCAGATGGCGAAGACGATGCGGAAGGCCATCCAGCCGCCGACCGCCAGGCCGAACAGCCCCAGCAGGGGCATGCCGTTCCACAAAGGCTGGAGTTGGGCAAGAATCAGGATGCTGGAACAGATCAGAATGGAGGCGGCCAGCACCGTCCCGGCGAGGCGGTTGGTGTTCTGATTCAGGGCCTGGCGCAGCGGCTCCAACCCTTTCGGGTCGAACTGATGCTCGATCGGGATGTGGTAGCGTCCCAGCCGCACCTTGTCGTAGAGTTCGCGGGCATCGCGCGGCAGGTCCCGCAGGAAGTCCAATGTTTCGGAACCCATCGCGGTGAAGGTCTTGAGAATCCGTTGCCATCCGAACCGGTTTTCAAGCACCCGGGCGGCGAAGGGTTCGCCGAACTGGACGAAGTTGAGATTCGGGTTGAGCATGAGGCCGGATGCCTCGACCTGGGACAGTGCCTTGATGCCGAGGTAGAAGTCTGCCTTCATCCGCAGGCGGTGCAGCATCAGCAGGTCCAGCAGACGGTTGAACACGAGGCCAAGGCGCAGGTCCTTTAGCGGAACATCCAGATGTTCCTGTGCGAACTCATTCACGTCGGCCTCCAGCCGGCGCGGGTCTTCCACAAAGCCGTTCTCCGACATCATCAACAGAGCGCGCGCCACCAGCGGTGCGTCCTTCTCGACCAGCCCCAGGATCATGCTGGCGATGTTCTCACGGAAGGGCAGGGGCAGGGTCCCCATCATTCCGTAATCGTAAAGCACCAACACCCCGTTCTCCAGGACCGTCATGTTGCCCGGATGCGGGTCGCCATGGAAAAACCCGTGATCAAACATCTGGTGGAAGATGAGCTTCGAGATCCGCTCCGACAGCATGACCGGATCAATGAGGTGGGCGCGAAGCGTCTCCACATCTTCGATGCGCAGTCCCTCGAACATCTCCATCACCAGCACCCTCTCGGATGAAAGCTCGTCATAGACATCGGGCACGCGGATCCAGATGTCCTCCTTCATTTGGGCCATGAAGCGGTCCATGTTCCGCGCCTCATGCGTGAAATCCAGTTCCAGTTCGATCGTCCGGGCGAACTCGCGCGTGATGCCCACGGGATTGAGGGCGGCGATCTCCAGCACGTGCCTCTCGAGGAACCGCGCCAGGTCCATGAGGATGGAGATGTCCACCTCGATGATTTTCTCGATGTCCGGGCGGCGGACCTTCACCGCCACCCGCTCGCCGTTGCGGAGCGTGGCGCGGTGCACCTGGGCGATGGAGGCGGCGGCGATCGGCTTGTCCTCGAACTCCTTGAAAACCTCGGCAATCGGGCAGCCGATCTCCTTCTCGATGATCCGGCGGGCGATTTCGGCGGGGAACGACGGGACCTTGTCCTGCAGCTTGCGCAGCTCGTTGTAGAACGCTTCTTTCACCAGGTCGCGCCGCGAGCTGAGAATCTGGCCGAATTTGACGAAGGTGGGGCCGAGTTCCTCGATCGCCATGCGGAGCCGCTCCTCCATGGGCTTCTGATGGAGCGTCTCGCTGGCGGGGTGAAGCTGGTGATCGGCGATGTCGAGCAGCTTCTTGAGATGGATCAGCTTCAGCAGGTCCACGAAGCCGTACTTGAAAAGGACGTGGAAGATCTCCCGGTAACGCGGGAGATGGTGATAGACGGCGGCCGCGGACTTGAGTTGTTTCAACACCACGGCGGACATTATGCCTGCCCGACGCCGGCGATTCCAGTGCTTTTCCAAGAGAAGGAACACCCGCGTCCCCGCGTGTCCTGCCCGCCGTCCCCGGCGGACTCTTCGGGGTTAATCCCATGCGTGTTAAGTTAAGGCGCTGTTTCTTAATCGTAATCGTAATC
>JACQHZ010000042.1 GCA_016198745.1 Verrucomicrobiota bacterium | reverse complement strand
TTTGAGCAATCCGGCTGAGAATCTCGTCCGAAAAAATCCGACCGTTAATGGAGTACATGCGGCCAGACTACACGAATCCGCAACCGGTGTCCCGAACAATTTATGGGCAATCGTCAGGTACAAGGCGGGGATTCCCGTCTTTACCGAAAAGCCACTGGCCGCGTCGGTGGAAGTGGGCGAGAAAATGCTCGCCGCACTGAAGGCCAGCGGCACGTGGCACATGGTAGGATATCACAAGCGCAGCGATCCCGCCACGATGTATGCCAAGGCGGAGATCGACCGGCTCAAGCAAAGCGGCGAGTTGGGGCCGTTCAAATACGTCCGCATCCTGATGCCAACAGGCGACTATGTCGCGGGCGGGTTCGATGACCTGATAAAGACCGACGAGAAGTCGCCCGAGTCGCCGCGCGACGTCGAGGCAAGCTGGGACGACCCATATTTCCGATTCGTGAACTACTACATTCACCAGGTCAACCTGCTGCGCCATCTGCTGGGCGACCCCTACCGCGTTACGTTTGCCGACAAAAGCGGCGTGTTGTTCGTCGCCGAAAGCCAGAGCGGCGTGACCGGTGTGATCGAAATGGCGCCCTACACCACAACGATCGACTGGCAGGAATCGGCATTGGTGGGATTCGAGCATGGCTACGTGAAACTCGAATTACCCGCCCCGCTGGCAAACAATCGGCCCGGTCGCGTGGAGATTCTGCGGGACCCCGGCAAGGGCGTAACGCCGCAAACGAGTGTGCCCGCGTTGCCGTGGGTGCACGCCATGCGGCAGCAGGCCATCCATTTCGTCCGTGCCGTTCAAGGCGAAATCAAACCCGTATGCGAAGCCGCCGAGGCGTTGGAAGACCTGAAGGCGGCCCGCGACTACCTCCGTCTGTGGAAAGGCCCATGAAGAAATCCCAACTTGCAATCAACTCCGTCTCCATTCGCCACGCCCAACTCGAAGAGGCGCTGGCGGCCTATCACGACGCCGGTTTCGAGAACGTGGAATTTACGCTCCGCCATGTCAAAGCGTACCTGAGCCATGGCCACACCCTCGCCGACGTCCGCCGTTTGCTGGACCAATCCAAGCTGCGTTGCATCGGCGGCTTCGAGTGTTGCGTCGAGTGCTTCTCGCCGGTCGAACCACGCGCCAAGAACCATGAACTTATTGTCCAGAATGCCCGGCTGCTCGCCGACCTCGGCGCAAGCGCGATGGTCGTTGGCACGGACGGCCCTGCGGATTGGACCAAGGCCGCCGATCCCCTGGGTGAAATGGCCCGGGTGTTTGCCGGAATCTCGGAACAAATCCAAGATACCGGCGTGACCATCTGCATCGAGTTCAACTGGTCGCCCATTGTCAAATCACTGCGCACGGCGGCGGAGATCGCGCGCCGCTCGCAGGCGAAGAACGTCGGCGTGCTGTTTGACCCGGCGCACTATCACTGCACGCCGACGAAGGCCGATCAACTTGACGCTGAGAACGTGCGGTTTATCAAGCACGTACACGTGAACGACATGCGCGACAAACCCGGCGAATTGTCCCAGTGCAACGCCGACCGCGTGTTGCCCGGCGCAGGCTGTCTCGACTTGAAGGCATTGTTCGGCGCCCTGGAGAAGCACGGGTATAAAGGCTGCTTCTCGATCGAGATGTTCAACGACGAGTTGTGGGCAATGCCCGCCGCCCAGGCCGCCAAGCTGATGTACAACAGCCTGCTGCCGCTCTGTCAGGTGGAGTGATTAGATAAAGAAGATAAATCCTTTCCCCATTATGGTTGCTCCAAAATCCACGCTTTGGAAGACGATGGCCGCAGACCTTCGGAACGAGCTTTCCGGGAACACATTCAAACGCGGAGATATCTTTTATCCGCTTCACTCCGTGTCCCAACGCTACAACGTGAGTCTCATCACGACCAAGCGGGCTTACGCCGAACTGGAACATGAAGGCTGGGTGAAGCGACACCGGGGGAAGGGGACCGTCGTCTTGAAACATGGAAGCAAGACGGAGATCAAAGTCTTTCTTCCCGAAAATGTGCCCCTCGATGCCGCGGGAAAATGCGTCATCCTCGAAATCTACACCGGCCTCGCCGAAGCCGCTCGCGAGAGCGGGTGCGATCTGGTCAAGTTTTCCAATGCCGGCATCTTTTTGAATGGCTCGGAGAAAAACAACGCATTCATCATCATTCAGGATTTTGACACCTTCGACGCCGACCAAGGTCTGGCGGTGGTCAGAAATGGAAGCAATTTCACTGTGGTTGTGAATGCCTGTTCACCCAAAGAAAACTGCAGGTCCGTCGGCATCGATTTCAAGAAGGGCGCATTCCTGGCCGTCAAACACCTGCTCTCGTTGGGGCATACCCGCATCGCGTGGGTGGGATACAATATCTCCAGCCCGTGGCATACGGGACGCTTCGAGGGTTATGTGGATGCGCTGAAGAGCGCCGGGCTGCAACTCGACTGGAGATTGGTCAAGGAGACGACCGGAAATGCGGATGATGTTTTTGAGGCGCTTGCCCAACTCGCGATCCTTCGCAACCCGCCCACGGCTGTTTTTGCCGACAACGATGGGCGCGCATTTCACGTGTTGGAGTTTTGCAAGCAACGCGGCCTCCGGGTTCCTGAGGAAATGTCGGTGATCGGTTTTGACAACTTCCCCGAAAGCGCCATGACGATTCCGCCGTTGACAACGATGGAAACGCATCTGAAGCAAATGGGCAAAGAGGCCGTTTATCTCGTTCTCGACCTGATGAACGGCAAGAAAACGAATCAGAATCTTTTGATTCCGCCTGAATTGGTTCTGAGGAAATCCACCGGGCCGCGACCCTCATCAGTAACCAGTGATCAGTGATCACCCTTCCCAGGGTGATTTTTCCCTAATCAGTATCCCATCATGAACGATTCACAAGCGAGGCAACTTCGCTGCGCATGGAGGGTGGCGCAAGGGGTAGGGAATAAGGGCGCCGGGGTGTTCCGTCGCCGCCATGAACCCAAAGGCGCTGACGGAGCAGCGCCCTCCATATCAGGAATCAGTGACCAGTCATCGGTGATCAGTCACGGCGGTCTTCCGTCTCCACTGATTACTAAAAAACTGATAACTGATGACCGATCACTGATAACGGACACCCCATTACAAATGACTTCCATTCGGCATTCGGCATTCGGCCTTCGACATTCAGCCTTCACCCTCATAGAACTTCTTGTGGTCATCGCCATCATCGCCATTCTTGCCGCGCTGCTGCTCCCGGCCCTTAAGAGAGCGAAAGGCCAGGCCCAGAAGATCGGCTGCATGAACAATCTGCGGCAAATCCATCTGGGCTTGATGATGTACGCCAACGAAAATGATGGATGGGGGATTCCCAACATACATTGGCCAAGCGCTCGAGTCATCAATTATGCCCCTCCTGATACGGCGGGGGCCGCGGCCTGGATGAAATCATATTTTCCAAAAAGCGAAATTTTTCGCTGCCCCGGAATGGATAAGGATGCGATTCCCTGGGCTATCCGCGCCGGCGCCCCGCCGTATCAGCAGCGCACTCCCTACCGGATCCTTTTCGGCACGAGCACCCATGCCGACGGGGCTGACCTGTACGGCTGGCACATGTACGCCAATTCAACGGAGACCAGCGCGGATAAAGCGCCTTGTCCGAACCTGAAGTTTCTCGGCGGGGGAGTTCAGGGTGACGCCGCTTCGCAGTACATCCTTCCCGCCGAGCGCCAGCCGGCGGCAATGGATGCTTATTTGGGAATGGAGGGTCTGGATATTTGGTACAGCGAAGGGTGGGGCTTCGGCTATTTCAAGAACAACCATTTCGGTTTTGACGGCGAAAACATCGTGTTCATGGACGGGCATGCGGAATGGAGGACGAAGAGCCAGCTCAGTTGGAGGTTCCAGATGTTCTACGGCTATGCCTGGTGGTAGCGGTTACGGGAAAAGGATGAAGGATGAAGGAT
>JACQHZ010000041.1 GCA_016198745.1 Verrucomicrobiota bacterium | reverse complement strand
GGCCAGGTGCATTTTTCACCTTGTGAAAAATGCAGGTTAGCGACCGGAAGCCGACACTGACGCCTTTGCTCAAACAATCAAGATGCAAGGCGCGATTGCAGGAATTCCTGAACATCCACGGGGCGGCCGCAATGAGCTGATTCAACCGCCGCAAACAACAAGGCGGCGCACTGGATGTTGTCGTCGAGATGGGTCGGATGCTGGTCGCGTTCGCCGCGCAACCAATCGCAAAACATCTCCGCCAGCCATGCGTTCGTCCAAACGGGCTGATTTACAAGCGGTTTTTCGATGATGACCCGCTCGCCGGAGAGATCGCTCAGGATGCGCAAACAGCGGTTGTCCAGCTCCAGTGTTGCAAGTTCGCATTCGGCACGGAAATAGTCCTTGCACCAACCATTGAGCTGGGTGGCGCTGGTCTTGTTTCCCTCGTAAAGCGCCTTGACGCCGTTGGCCATCTGAATGGTCACCAGCCCGTTGGAATCGCCCGCGAACTCGCCCCACGGCGGGTTCCAGGTGACGGCGCAAACCGTTTTGGCATTCGATCCGGTCAAGGCTCGAAGAATGTCGAAGTGATGAACCGTGCCTTCAATGAGCAGCGTATCCGGAATTTTATGGCGAAAATTGCCCCAACTTCCGAATTTGCGACAGTTCCAGGTATTTCGGCCGATCACGTAGTTCAGTCTTCCGTGCTTGCCGCTCTTGATTTCGCGCTCCAGCGTTTGCTTGTCCTGATCGAAGCGATGGCTCATCGTGACCGCCATCCTCTTGCCGGCGGCCTTTACCTTTCGATAGACGCGGCAACAAGCGTCCATCGAGTCGGCGATCGGTTTTTCACACAGGATATGCAGGTTGTGTTCGAGCGCCATATCCACCACGCTCTCATGATGCGCCGGCGGAACAACGACGATGGCGAAATCAGCCTTGTTCTCCGCGAACGCACGTTTCGGGTCCGTATAGCATTGCGCAACGGGCAACTTCAGGCAGTCCTGCGCCCGCTTGAGATTGTCGGGATTAATGTCCACCGCGGCGGCGGGGATCGCCTTGCCCATTTCTGCCAGACGCGGCAGCACCGTGGCGCACCAGTAGCCGCCCCATCCACCGGTGCCGATCTGGATGTATCGAAGGGGTTGATTCATGAAAGCAACAGAGTGTTGTGATGTTTGAGGGGAAGTCTTATCATTCGATACTCATTCGTTCGCCATTCTGCCAATCTTTTCTTTTCATTCCGGAGCCTCTTGCAAAACTCCCGATGGACGCTGCCGGTGGACGCGACGGAGCGCGTCCCTCCAGGGCTGAACATGGCCGTTTCCTGGATTTTTGGAGGGCCACGCTCCGTCGTGGCCGTGTTCCCCGGAGTTTTGCAAGAGGCTCTCCGGTTCCGTTTTCCCGCATTCGCCCACCTGCACTCCTCGGATCCCATTGACGATCAGCGCCAATCCCCATACAACAGGGCAAGGGGAAGGATGCCGGGAATATGCCTTCCCCAGGACGTTTTTATGAAAACACTTTCTCTTTTTGACGCCAACGGACGATTCGGATGCACGGCGTTCAGCCTGCCTGAGTTTCCGCACGCCGGCGATTTGCTGTCCCACATGGACCGATTAGGCGTCAGCCGTTCTCTCGTCTGGCATACCACCGCCAGGGATCATCACCCCAACACGGGGAACCGCAAACTCATCGAGGAAATTGGGTCAACCCCTGGCGCACAGGATCGTTTGATGCCCGCCTATGTCATCGCACCATGCATGCTGCATGAGCGCGGTGGAATGGATGCGTTGTCCAACGCCATGGAATCAGGCCGTGTCCGCGCCCTGAGATTGTTTCCCGCCACCTTGCGTCATCAGTTGAACCGGGTGGACCCGATCCTTGAAAAGATTGCTTTGTTCAAACCGGTCTTGTTTTTTGATTTGCGGGATTTGCCGCAACCGGATGCCATTCTCGGTTTGGCGGAACGGTTTCCGCAACTTCCGATCGTGCTGATGCAGGGCATGTGGGGAAACATGGTTGACGTCCTCGATTTCATGCGGCGCAGGGACAACATCCTGTCCGACATTTCCTGGCTGCATATCAACGGAACCATTGAATTGATCTGCCGGGAGTTTGGCCCTCGGCGCCTGCTTTTTGGCCTGGGGTCCAAGGCGCATCAAGGCGCCAGCATCGCCGCCCTCGCCAACGCCGACATTGACGACGCGTCGCGCGACCTCATCGCGCACGCCAACCTTGAAAGACTGCTTGGCCTGCCTGCCAATCCCCAAACAGGCGCCCGGGCAGGCATGTCCGCGCCAAAAACACGGAGGGGAACGCTCGCTCAAGATCATTCCAAACGTTTGTGGAATTCTCTGCTGAATGGCCGGGCGCTGGATGTGGAGATCGTGGATGCCCATGCGCATTTGGGGCCGTCCGGTATATGGATGATGGAAAACCAGGAAATCCGGGATCAGGCGCCTCAGGCCATTCGCGATATGGACCGGTGCGGAATCAAGACGTTGATCGTATCCGGAATGGACGCGCTCTTTTCAGATCCGGTCGAAGGGAACCGTCTTCTTGAGAAAAGCCTGCGATCGTATGGAAACCGTTTCCGGGGCTGGTTGGTTTTTAATCCGATCTATCAGCAGCACTTGACCCCGCATCTGGATTCATTCTTTTCACACAACTTTTTCGTCGGTTTCAAGTTGTTGAACGACTACTGGCGGACGCCCGTGACGAATTCCCGGTTGGACATGGTTTGGAAGTACGCCGATCAACACCGGATGCCCATCCTTCTGCACACATGGGAAGGGCCTTATGACTCCCCCTCCATGTTGAAGCCGATCGTGGCGGCCCATCCTCATGCGGTTTTCATTCTCGGTCATTCCGGGGGAGGCGATGCCGGGCGGCAGGAAGCGGAGGCGTTGGCCATGGCCCATTCCAATGTCTATTTGGAATGGTGCGGCAGCTTCACATCGTCCATTCCCTGGGAGGAGACCCTGCGGCGTGTGGGACCGCAACGCGTCGTGTTCGGCACGGATGGGGTCGCGCATTCCTTCTTCTGGGAACTCGGGCGATTGCTTTCGCTGGATGTCCCGGATGCGACCTTGACCCCCATCCTTGGCGACAATATGCGCGCGATCTTGGCCCGGAGTCAGAAGGGGCATGCGCTCAAATAGTGCTGCGTTGTGTCCTCAATCACGGCAGTTCTCGCCATAGTTCTCATCGGCCTAGCCCGGATACTTCACACTCCCGTGTGAAGTATGCG
>JACQHZ010000061.1 GCA_016198745.1 Verrucomicrobiota bacterium | reverse complement strand
GGTGAGATGCCTGTCCGCCTGTAGGGCAACGGGCCCCGTTGCCATCCGTCCGGCCCACGGTCCGCCGCGGCGGCCCCCACAATTTTTGGGTTCTTTTTTTCACGGGCGCCGCGCCGCCGTGCTTTTTCCAGAATTCCTCGACCGCGGACATTTTGAACAGGTCCCAGTCCCATTTGTAATCCAGATGCTTGAGGTTGGGCAGATTGCGCAGGCATTCGATGGACTTGCCTTTGCATTGAGCGGGAATCGCCAGAACCTGCAATTCCTTGCACTCCGCCGGCAGCGCGAGGTCTTTGAGATTTGAACATCCTGGAAGATCAAGCACTTCCAGCGGCATCCCTTTGAGAGAAATTGAGATCGGGAAAGATGCGGGGTAAGCGCTGAGCGCAGAAGTTCTTTAATTTTTATAGCCGGCTGATGGAATGAACACCCTGTTCTCAGCAAGCACGGCATGGAAGCCCGTCGCGCGTTCAATCATCAGAAGATCCAAAGCGGTTCCCAAGAGATCAATATCCTTGCTAAGAAACGGCAGGAATTTGCACAATTCTGGTTCTGCCTCGACGTAATATTCCGCCCAGGCATGGATCGCTTGTCCCCCAACCAGGATCCTCGGAAGCCCGTCCGTGCCCGTCAGGCGCAGGACTTGGATATAATCCTCCAGTGAGGTCTGGCGGCGTGAATCCAGCACAATTAAAATACTTTGTGCTTCACCGGACGAAGACGCAGCCGGGCAGCGGCACGAAATGATTCCGCAGGATTGACCATTTTGGCTTGGCGCAAGACTTCCGGAGGGATGAATGAATTCTCGCGATGCAGTTCCTCGGGCGTAATCTCCCCCTTGGCCAACCGTTCCCAGTCGCGACGGCGGTCGGCGGCCTTCATTCTGCGAATTTCCTCGTAGGTAACTGTTGCATTTTTCATGGTGCGAAAGAATCTACCACAGCCCAGGCGCCCACGCCAACGGGAAAAGCCTCATTTGGTGTAACGCGGTCATCCCGCCTATTTCTTCCCCCCGATGCCGTGCTTTTTCCAGAATTCCTCGACCGTGAGCGTGTTCCCGCCTTTCCATTCGTAATCCAACTGCTTCAGGTTCGGCAGATTGCGCAGGCATTCGATGGCTTTGCCTTTGCATTGAACGGGAATCACCAGAATCTGTAATTCTTTGCAATCCGCCAACGGCGTCAAATCCTTGATCCCGGTGCAACCTTGAAGATTCAGACCCACTACGGGCATTCCCTTGACCGGGCCAAGGTCTTTGATATTGAGACATCCATCGATGTGCAGTGTGGTCAACGACATCCCCTTGAGCGGACTCAGATCGCTGATTTTCGTCTTGAAAAGATTGAGCTTCGCCAGCGGCATGCCTTTGAGCGGTTTCAGGTCGCTGATCGGCAGATCGTGCAAATCCAGTTCCAACAGCCCTTTTTCATCATGTTTGAGCTCGCGTTTTTCTTTTTCCAGCAGCGTCCACCACCCGCCTTTTTCCAGCGCCGTCTCGGTCTTGTGGCGTTTGAGCAGCAGGACCATTTGACGCAGCATCCCGGCGCCTTCCGCCGAGGTGGCAAACCCGCCTTGATACGCCTCGATGTCCTTCTGCAATTCCGGCGTCGTCTGGTAACGATCCTCGCGCCGCAGCGCCAGCGCCTTCATCGTCACCGCTGAAAGCGAGTCGTGGATGCGACCGCCGGGGCAGTGTTGAAGGGCGATAGGCGATGGTCGCTGGTCAATCGTCGACGGTTGTTTGGGATGTTGGCCTCTTCCAACGACTGTGGACTATGGACTCTCTTGCTGCTCCTGGGATTGTAGGAGGTCGGCGGCGGGATGTCGCCTGCCGCGCACAATTAGTCGCCCGCAAACCAAAAAATCGCGCGCTTTCCCCGGAAGCCATCGGCAAAATCTGCCGCCCGAAAGTCGCTGGACTACGACGCCATGTCTGAAATTCGCGGATTGCCCGTGCCCGCCGGGTGGGTTAAGCTGCGCGCTGAATGAACATCCCCAGTGTCACCCTCCTGGCCCTCATGACCACCCTGATGGGGATCAACCTGGAGTCGTGTTCCAAGAAGGGAACCGGCTCAGCATCAGAGGCAAAAACCAAGCGCGCCACCGCCGTCGTTGAACGACGCGATCTCGATTTCGCCGTCGAGGTGATCGGCGATTTGCGCCCATCGGTTCAGGTGGACGTGAAAGCCGAAATCAGCGGTCGGATCAAGACCATCCGTATCGGCATCAATCAGGCCGTCAAACGCGACGATGTAGTTGTGGAATTGGACGACAGCGATCTTCTGACAGAAAAGGCTTCAACCGAGGTTGAAATCGAAGGCGCGAAGCTTCAGTTGAAAAAGGCATCCCTGGCTGATGAACGCGCCCGCCAACTTGCTGTCGCCGAACTCATTCCCAAACAGGATGCTGACAACCTCCGGCTCGACGCCGAGATTGCGAAGAACAGCCTGGATAAAGCCGCTAAAAGACTGCAATCAGTTGAAGACCGGCTCAGCAAGACGCGCATCGTCGCTCCCATCAGCGGGACCGTCATCGGCCTTCCGATTGTTGAAGGACAGGTGGTGATCGGCGGACCGAGTGCAGCGGCGGGGACGTTGCTGATGACGCTGGCGAATCTGGCTGAGATGCTGATCTCCACCCACGTCAACCAGGTGGATGTCACTCGAATGAAAACCGATCAGCCGGTGGAAGTGACCGTGGATGCCTTTGAAAAAATGAAACTGGAAGGCAAAATCCATTTCATCGCCCCGGTCGCCTCAATCAAGAACAACATCAAAGGGTTCACGGTGGATATCCTGGTCAGCCGGCCCGACCCGCGCATTCGCCCCGGCATGTCCGCCAACGTCAAGGCGCCCATCTCGCGAGTCGCAGGCGCACTGACGCTGCCGGTGGAAGCCGTGTTTCGCGAGGGCGACAAGCGGGTTGTCTATCTGAAAAGCGGCGACGGGTTCAACCGTCGCGAAGTGGAAGTTGGCATTGTCACCGCCAGCCATGCCGAGATCAAGTCCGGCCTCAAGGAAGGCGACAAGGTCTCCCTCGCCCGCCCCAAGGAATCGCCGGCAAAAAACTGAGCGATTGGGCCGCTTGACATCTGATGTTTGATGCGTGATTCTGTTTCCAACCATGTGCCGTACGCCCAGGCGCATCCGTGGCTTCAAGAGACGGGATGGCGATCCTGGGCACAGGTCCGACTGCCGAAAACGGATTGGTCCGCATTGCGGTACCTACTCAGCGCATTCATGATCGAGTGCCTCCTGCAATTGCCTGCGCCTCCGAGTTCTCCATAGTCAGATCGGTCGAGTTTTTCATGGCCCACCAGCAGACTTCGCGGAGAAGGTCCACCCAGTCGTTCCATTCCCAGAAGGGAGTCGCTTGCGGACCCGTATCGCCCCACGGAATGCCCAGGATGCACACGACGCGTCCCTCGCCATAGGCGCCGGTCACCAGAAACGGCTTGTCGCCGGCCTCCACCAGGACTTGACCGGAGGGTTTGACGGCAACCGCGTGCAGGTAGTACACCAGCGGCGAGGATGCGGTTGAAATGGCTTCCAGCCAGGGAATTTTCCGGTTGATTTTCAGGGCTTGCCCCTTGGGTGCGCAGGTCAGCCCACCGCGCAGTTGCGGCGCCGCCTCTACAGGCAGGGTCTCCTCGATCAACGATCCGCGCCATCCGCCCCGCTCATAACTCTGTTGGCCGCCCATCACCACCAGCGCGCCGCCGCGCTTCACGTACTCGCGGATGGCATTCTTGTCCTTGAGCGCCAGCGCGCGCATGTTGACGTTGCAGAGATAAATGATCGAATACTGGAAGAAGTCGCGCGGGTCTTCCGGGAACCCGCTAAAGGTGGTAGCCCCGGAGTCCGTTTTGACCCACACCACCTTTGTCTCTGTGTTGAGGCGCAGGACATGGAACACTTCCGCGATCTTGAAGCGGTCATAACCGAGTCCCGCCACCACCAGCCCTTTCAACGGGTGACGAGGATCATTCCCCACCGCGTCGAATCGCGCCGGTTTCAGATCGGCGGGAAGCGCGCCTTCGCTGCCGGGATAGACGGTCAAGAGTTGGCGATCCTGCAATTCGGCCAGGCAAAAGACTTTGAGTGAATCCACGGAAAACGCGACCTTCCCGTACGTGATTAGTCCCAGGGACCAATAGCCGGAATCCCATATAATAAAGTCCGTCTCAAAATGGGTGTACTTATCCTCCCTTTCCGGGGACGGCACGAAGGGCAGCTCTTGACGGATGTAGGTGTGCTGGCTGCCGATGACCAACTCTCCGACGGCGCCGATTTCCTTGACCGGCGGAATTTTGACCCGCGCGCGCGCCCGATACAAACCCGCCGGCAACGCCGGAAAATGTCCGGTCAGCGCCATGTAGCCCTGTTTTGCCTCTGTCCGGGCCTGGAGCGCCGTACCCCGTTCCGCCTCCGGATCGTTCACAATCTGCGACCAGCTTCCGCCGCGCCTCTCTTGAAAAGTGTCGTCGATGCCCACGAAATAGGATGCCACGCGCGTATCCGTCTTCCCCCCTGCCACCACGCGAACCGTTTCCCCCTTGGCCCAGTCGGGCGTGGGCGGCGGCAAATACTTCCGAAATTGGACGGCGTCAATCCAGAGGGTTACGGGTTCGTTTTTGCCGTTCGGCTTCTGCCCATCATTACCCACGGTGAAACCGATCTGGGCAAACCGGGCGTTGGCCGGCGCTTGTTTAAAGGCATCGCGTAAATCCCACGATGGCGCGGATGGACAATGAAAGTTGCAGTTGCCGACTGATTTCTGGTTCTCATCCAGCCATTGGATCCACGGGTAAGTGGGCACCCCGCGAAGCGCGATCGAGAAAAGATAGGTTGTGCCGCCTTCGATGGGAATCGGGGATGAACTCGCCGTCACCTGGGCGCCTGATTTCGGAACGTCAATCTTCAACGAGCGATTGCCTTTGAGGAATACGGCGGGGTCGGTTTCCCCGGTGGCGCCGCTGTCCGGCGTAATCTGGGCCGTCCAGTCTTTCGGCGCGCGCCCGTCCTCGGCCACTTCCTCGAAATCCGGATTCGGCGCGAGGTTCGCCTCCAGCCAGGGAATGGCCGCCGCCTCATCGGCGGCAAACAACGGCCCGGCAAACAGGCCGAGGCCCAGCATGAAACCAAGAAATGCTTGACCGGTATTAACCATGCTGGTCACGAACATGTGAATCACTTCTCTCCCGGAATATCCGTTTCCAGGATATGCTGGCGAATTTTGTAGAATGGCGAGCCGATGTAATTGGGGCGATAGGCGATGCGCCGCTGTCGGATGCGGCGACCGTCCGGAAAGAGTTGGGTCAGCTTCGGGTCGAGTCCCGTCGCGGCCAGCTTGATCTTCGGTTCGACGACGCCATCCACCGCCATGAACCGCACCGTCCCGGCAGCAACGGAATCAATGATCTGCAACTCGCCGTGACGCCCCTGGTAACGGCTGTTGCGATAGAAGCAGTGATAAAACTCCCACGCGCAAGCGCGGCACTGCGCGCGGAAGTTGTCGAATGAGCCGCACTCGTCCTTGGCCGCAATCTCGAACACGCAGCCGAAGTCGCACCACTCGAGAAATTCCCGGGTGATTTTGACCGTGCGACCTTCGATCAGTGGCGTCTCGATACGCAGGTACTTGTTCTTTACCACGCGGCGCACCGGCATTTTCTTTTCCTCGACCATGCCGGTCATGCGGACACCGACATAAACATCGCCGAAGCGCAGGAAATGCCACGGGCCGTCCTCAACCACCTCATCCGGCGGGCACAAGAACGTGCCAAACACGAGGTTGAATTGCAACTGGCTGACGTCCTTGTCCAGCAGCTTCGGGCCGATTCGCCCCAGTACCAGCGCCGAGCCGCGCTTCTGCAAAACGTGATACTGGCCGATGTCATAAATCAGATCGGGCTCAGTCAGTTGACCGTCGCCAGCGGGCGCCAAATCGCCGTCGTCGAGCGCGCCTTCCTGCGTCCGATGCCAGAATGCCACGCGATCTTTCCACGACTGCGGCTTCGGCCAGCAGGCCGCCGCGCCGTAAAGGGTGAGTTGCTGGCCCGACTGGACGAACCAGGTCTCCGACGCCGTGCCGAGGCAGTATAAAGGCTGATGGAACGCGCGGGTCTGGATTTCTTTCACGCCGCCGAGCAATCCCGCTTGGCCCGAATCCGTCGTCGCGAAAATCTCGTACGGATGTTCGCGTGGCGCGCGCGCCCACTCACGGACGCCGGGTGAAATCGTCTCGTAGCTGGGCGTGAGAAATTCCGTAAACTGCGCCAAATTGTAAGCGAAATTGCGCCCGTGGTGGATCGGCCCGCCGTAGTCCGGTTGCCACAACGCTTCGAGCGGGTTGATGCACAGCGGATCGCCCGTGAGATACCACATCAACGCGTTCATGCAGGAAAGCGTTGCCGTTACGTCGGTGACGTACGCGCGCGACATCGCCCCGCCCATCGTGCCGGTGCCCCGGTGCCAGTGGCCGAACACGTCGAGCAGGATGCGATTGCAGCACGCCAGCGCCATCTCCCGCGCTTCCTTCGTCGTTGCGCATTCCGCCACGTCCATCAACGCCGCCAACGTGATCGGCGTGTAGGTGCCGCTCGTGTACTCGCTGAGCAAACCACGCCGCTCGAAATGCGCGCAGAGTCCTTCCAGATAAAACAACCCTTGATCGAGGTGACCTTTCCGTCCGAGCACTTCTCCCGACAAAATCATGGCGCGCACCGACATGGCCGGCATATTGTCGTTGTAGCCATGGAAAACGTAGTCATTCGCACCGCTGGACGGCGCGCGCGCGCCCTCGCTTACGACGAATTTCGCCAAGTGCTCCTCGGATCGCTTGATCAAGTCGGGCCGCATATATCTGCGTTCGCGCACCAGATTCGCGGCGATTGATGACGTCGTGAACACGTCCCACTGGTCCCACATTGGCGCGGCGGCATAGATCACGTTGGCGAACTCGCGTTCCTGCGGGTCGGGCGACGAAATCAAGGCCGGCAAAAGCCAGTACGAAATGCGCCAGTCCTTCTCGGTGGCGGGCTGGTAGGCGCCGTCGGGCTTGAATACTTCCGGTGCTTTGCTGCGCGCGAAACGGTAGTATGTCTCTTTGCGAGCGCGCATTTGGGCAGAATCAAAGGCAAATGGGTTCATAAGGTTTCCAGTTGAGGGTTGAGTGCTACGCTTTCCCCAAGACTACACTTGGGGAAAGAGGCGCTTCGCGCGGCCCAAAGTAGGACAGGCCTCTGGCCTGTCTCTGTCAGGCCGGAAGCTTGTCCCCGCGAAAGCGGGGAACAGGCAAGATGCCTGTCCTGCTTTAGCACCAACATGTTGGTTTTAGTTTTTTTGATTTGCGGCTAATCTGATTTCTTTTTCGGAGAGACGCGCTCCGTCGCGCCTCCGCGACGCCGTAGTCGCTTCGGCGACGCAGGCGCGTCCGTTCCCGCACGGCCACGATCCCGCCACGGCGGGATGGCCCTCCGGTTTTCGACCTTCCAACCCTGAACCGTGAACCCTTGAACCGTGAACCTGAGTAGTTACGTTTACCACGAATCGGACTTGAACCGGTCGTCTTCTTTCATCACCCACCAAATAAGCTGGCGGAACAGGTATTTCCAGTCGTCCCACTCCCAAAATGGGGTTTGCCCCTTGTCGAACGATCCCATGGGAACGCCGAGGAAACAGGCCACGCGCGCCTTGTTCAGCCCTACCTCGCCAATCACCAGGAATGGGCGGCCATCGGCTTCCAACACCACCTTGCCCCACGGCTTCACCTCCACCTTGTGCACGTAGAGCGCACGTGGGCTGGATGACCAGTCGAGATCCTCCAAAAACGGCGCGCAATCCTTCGCCGGTTTCACGACTGTGGTCGGAAGCTTTTCCAGGTCAAACGGCGTGGCGGCCATCGTGACCGGCAGCAGGTCGGCCAGGGGCGTGCCGCTCAGGCGGGAGCAACCATAGGCCATGGGGCCGCCCAGCATGACCATGCCGCCACCCGCGTCGAGATAATCGCACAACATTTCCTGGCCAATGTTTCCGAGCGACTCCTGCTTCACCCCGCCGAGGATGATCATGTCGTACGAGAAGAGCTGGTCGTAATCGTACGGGAAAGCGGAAAGGCGGGTCAAAAAGCTCGCGGAGTGGCTTGTGAACACCCGATCCTGCCGGTCCTTGCCACTGCCGTTGAAGTAGCTCATCTGCACGGCCGGCGTCACCTGGAAGAAATCGTCGAGAAAACCCTCGGCATACCAGATCTGGACGCCCGGCACGGCCTTGAGCTTCAGCGGATTAGGTTTGGCGAGGGTGAGTTTCTGCCTGGGGCGCTGGCCGCGGTACCTGGGCGTGGCCATGTCCACCGTGATGTTCTCACCCCAACCATAGGTCCCGTTGTAATACTCTTCAAATTGATCGGCAACTTGGGCGCCCTTCGCATCGTTGGCCTCAGTCTCTACTTTCAGCACGAGCGGGTCCTCCCCGGCCTCCTTGAAAGCGAGTTCCTTCGTCTGGACCTGGTCGCCGAGCGCATCGAATAAAACGGTTCCGGCCGGCGTGACCTGCGCCGGTTTTTGCACATTCATCAGGCTGACTTTCATCGAAAGCGCGGCGGGCGCGTTGACGGAACGAATCGCCGATAAAGCGATGTTGCCCGTGCCCTTGCCGTCGGTCTTCATGCGGTAGCCGGCGATGTAATCCGCGGTCGCGGAGACCACGTTGTCCAGCCCGACCACCGGCGCCACGTAGGTTGGATATTCGACCGATTGCTCCGCCGGCAGGTACGTCACGCGATACATGGGTTCGATCGTGAGGTTCCCGCAATTGGCATACAAGACGTCGATCTCGTTGTAATCCGAGAGCACCACCAAACCGCTCTTGCGTTGGGTGTCGAGCAATGCCTCCCAGCCTGCGCAGGGATCGCGCAGGAAATCCTCCGCGCCGGTTGCCCCCCAGTTTTCACCCGCCTTTACGCGCACCCCGCGCGCGCTGGGGCGGAACGATTTGTCCGTCAGCCGGTCGTATTGGCCGCCCGCGAAAAAGATGTGCTGCTGCCAGTAGGCGAACAACTTGGAGTTCTTCTTGGGCGCGATGATTTTGATGCGGCATTCCAGGGCGGGGCGGTCGGCCCGCAGCGTGTAGGTCTTTTCCAGGACCAGGTCCTTGAGCCTTTCCTCCTCGCTGCCCCCCCATTGGCCCGTCACCTGGTAACGCAACGCCAGGACGCACGCTTTGGGATCGTTCTTCTGATCGGTTACCTCGTAGCGGGCGCCGAGCATTTCGCCCGGCCAATTTTGAGACTGGAAGTGATCGAGGCACAGGCCGCGCGGCGATTTGTCCGAGATCAGCTCGACGTCGCCGCCCAGCTTGTCCTTGTACGAGATCACCGCTCCGCCCTTCGACGGATCCACCACCAGTGACACGCGCCCGTTGTCCAGGCGGTAGCAAGTCTCGCCATCTTTATCTTCCTTGGTAAGCGCGACGTCGGCGCGTACGGAGAAGACGAAGATCGCCATGACCACCATGATGTGCAGAATGGAAACTCTCATCGTACGACTCCTTGGTCAGAATTCAAATACCACGGTTTTGAGATAGAGCACGGCCGGCACCGTCACGCTAACCGTGTCGCCACCCGCCTTCGTCAGGCTCAAGGGGACCGCCTGCACCTTCGGTTCCACGTCGGGTGTCGGGGATTCCGCCATGACCAGCCAGGCCTTCTTCGGCAAGCGGCCAGCCGCCGCGTTGCAGCGCACCTTCACATTCAGGACCGGCGGACGGACCTTCGAGTCGCGGTTCTCGCCCACCTCCGCGGCCACAGGCGAATTCACCAGGTGGACAATGGTCTGGTCCTTTCCTTCCGGACTTTTATTGCTGAACACAGATCCTTTCCACCAAAGGGTCGGCGGCGCTTCCACGGTGATGCGCGTCTGGTTCTCCGGCTGCAGCCGCAAGTTCCATCCCGAGAATGTGTCGCTGAAACGGAAGGCCAGCAGGGGCAGGTCGCCCGCCAGGGCCGCGTTGTTCTTGTAGAGCGAATTCGAAGCCCGACTGCCCGCCAAAATCTGGAAAATGGTCGCATGCAGCCAATCCACCTCGACGTGCTGGGCCGGATTGAATCCGCGGCCGAACATGAATGGATTGTAAATGCCGCCGAGTTGCCGAATATGATCGCCCCACTCGATCATCCGTTTGCTGTAGGCATTCCAGAAATGGAAGGGCGAGGTCTTGTCGCCGTACAGGTAGGCCATTTCGTCCAGCATCCAGGCGCGGCCTTTGCACATCTCCGCCAACCGCAGGGGGTTGTTCTTGTTCTCTTCCGGCGAGCCGCAGTTATAACCCCACGTTAAATCCGGTAATTCCTTCGCCACCAGTTCCTTGACCGCCTGGATTGATTCCGCCGACAGTCGGTCCGCTTCCTCCAGGGTCGGCGCAATTTCAGTGCCGTCCAAGCGGTAGTTGCCGGGCGCCACGTTCAGCCACCAGACATCCCAGCGCACGCCCTCGAAGCCCATCTCCTTGCCGAGACGAATGATTTGGTCCGCAACCCACCGGCGCACCTCCGACCGCGTGGGGTCCATGACGGCCCCCATGCAGGGTTTCGCGGCCTGCACAAATTCAAATTCGTGGCGCCGCGCATACCGGGCATGCGTTTCCATGTCGTAATCGGCGACCTCGCCGTTCCGGCTGTAAATGAACCAATCCGGATGCTTGTGGTAAAGCTCGTACGCGGCCTCGCCCAGCCAGACCCCCAGAATGTAGGATTCCACATGAGTCCCGGTGGCCTTCATCATCGCGATCTGTTCCTTGTACTCTTTCAAACTCAGCCACCACTGGTGCTCGAAATTGCCCAGGTAGGGGTCCTCCGGCGGAATGAAACCGGCGAGGTCGCTCCAGCTCCAACTGAAAAACTCAAAACGGCCGGTGCGGTTATCCCGGTCGCGCAGAAACCGCGCGAGGATGTTCCGACTCTCCGTGTGGCTGGCTGGCCACACATACAAAAGATAGTGATTACTGTCGGACGACAGCTTGCCGGACTCGAAGTCTTGCGCCGGCAAATGAAGGATTCGGCCGTCCTTGGTAATGCCGACGCTGATCTGATCGCGGTCCACTTCCTTGCCGTTCTGATCCAGCAAAGCAAACTCCACCTCGTGCCCGGCTTCCGGTCCCGCGGCCTTCCAAGCGAGATCAACGACGCGCTTCTCGCCCGCCGCGATTGAGACGGCGGTCTCAGCCGCCTTGCGGCGGCCGTCCAGGCCGAACACATCCTCCGCCGCCAATCTGCCGGCAAATGCCTCTTTCGTCGGATTAACCACGGTGACCGCGATCTGCACCGGCGTGCCCGGCGCATACATGAAACGAGTACGGAGCAATCCGCTGATGTACGGCGCGCTCGCGCCATGGCCTTCCAACTCGAGGCGCTCGATCCAAACCGTGGGTTTGCGGTCGCCGGTCTGCGTCTGCCAGGTCGCCATGATGCTCAGCGTGTACGGCGCCGGCTCATCGCCCACCTCGAAATAAATCGGGAGCATGCGATACGCTTTCTCGTTCGTCCGCACGCCATACACCATGCCGCTGGCCTGAAAACGGCGTCCCGGAGCGGTCTGCTTGCCTGCCTGTGCAGCGGCAGACAGGTCGAGCGTCACGGTCAAGCGCAGGCCGTTCGCCACGTCGTTCAAGCCCTTGCCGCGCACCCAGACGCGGAGCGTGCCGGTTCCCGCAAGGACCATATCCTTGGCGGTGGCGATGGACGGCAAGGCGCCTTCCTTCGCAAACTCAAGCTGCAGCGATTTCCCGGCCTTGGCAAACGGTTCCTCCACGATCACGCCTCCCGCGAACATCGGCCCCACCTTGGCGGAACCGAAATCCTGTTTCCAAAGCACTTCGGGCGCGGCGCAAAGGTTCATGCCGAGCAAGCCGGCGAAAAGCCAGATGATGAGGTGGACTAAACAGCGTTTCTTCATGGGATTCTATTTTTGGGGATGGTTCAACGGTTCCAGGTTCACGGTTCAACGGTTGGGGAGCGCACGCGGCCCCCACCGCTCAAGGCGGTGGCAGGCGCCTGTCCCGCTCCAAGCGGGATGTGGAAATCGGCGCCCACGCCGATTTTTCCCGGGAGACAGGGGCAACTGTGGGCGGGGCGCCCAAGCGAGACCACCCTGGAAAGGGTGGTGCTTCCCCAACCGTGAACTTTGAACCAAGCCATAATGAGAACCCCGGGTTGCATCACGGAATGCTTACTTTCTGAAACATAAACCATGACTGCGTGGGGTCGTTAAACGCCGAGGCATTTCCCGGCAGCCAGGCGATGCGGCCGTCCACAAACAAACAATTGGCGCCATTGTTGTGAGGCGTATCCATCAAAACTCCTACTGCACCATAGGCCGAGATATATCGCGGTCCGCCCTGCCTCCCCGCCACCCCGTCAACAACCAGAATCTTGTTCTCCCTGAATGTTTCAGAACCCTTTTTGAAAGGCCAGGGGGGAGGGTAGCCCGCCAGATTGGTGAGGGTCCCGTCCGTCTTCACACTCGGAATTGAGTAAACCGTAATTCCATAGGTCCACCCGAGGCTCCGATCACCTCCGGTAGGTCCGGTTGTTCTGTTCCGATAAGCGCTTGGGCATGTATAGATTTTTGAGTTTTTATGGTAGGGATAGAGCAACCATAACCAGCATTGGTATCCGTTTCCGCCATCTGCATCCGCCGGATAGATGGTGGTCATGTAATTCATGCCGGGGTCGGCGGGGTCCAGGGTGGTCGTTCCCTGATACATCTTGACTGGATAGTATTCCGCGTAGTCATTGGCGTACGTTTCAATCGCCACTTGGATTTGTTTCAGGTTATTCATGCACACGATGCCTTTGGACATTTCTTTCGCGTTTTTCAGCGCGGGCAACAACATCGCCGCGAGAACGGCGATGATGGCAACGACCACAAGCAATTCGATTAAGGTAAAGGCACGGAGGGATGGAATGATGGAATGATGGAGTGGTAAACGCTCGATCCCCGCTCCCCGCTTTCGCGAGGACAAGCTCCGCGGGGACAGGTTCTTCATGCTTTTCCCCGCCTGCTGCTGCGCGGGCAGGCAACCGCTGAACCGCTGAACCTGAGTAGTTGTGGTTCATTGCTCGAACTCGTTGCCAGCCTCGAAAACCACCATGGCGTATCCTTTGAAGACGGGGACATCCAACCGGGCATACCCTTCTTTAACCTCAAACGGCAGGGCCTTGTTTTCCGGCGCGAGATAGACTTTTGTTGGGGGACTCCCGTCCAGCCGCAGGGCGATTTTGGAGTCCACGACTGCAACCGGTTCTTCAATCATTTCTGTTTTTTCGCCACGCAATTCCGGTACGTAAGAAAGAAGATGCACAATCCGCCGTCCCGGTTGTGCGGTCACAAAGGCCCGGGCAAATGACGGCAGGTTCTCCGTCTTCAGCAACGGCGCCGGCAGAAAATGATTCAACACGTTGGCGAACACCTGCCGGAGTTCGACCGGCGCCTGGCGGTTGTATCCCGTAAAGATCCGGTGGCTGAAATGCGCCACCTTGCCGCAAAGGGTCAGCGCCGGTTTGTCGGTCACTTTATCGGGCGGATTGTAGTAAAAAGCGTGTTCGCCATCCCAATGCCGGTTGTAATACGGTTTGATCAGAAAGGCTTCAACGCCGGTGCCGGGCAACGCCTCAACCTCGATTCCCGAGGCATAGAGCGACAGCGGCATGTCCGGCAGTTTGTGGTTGAAGTTTCTACCCATCGCAAAATAGGCGGGATCGCAATCGCAATCGCTTTCAAACCTGATCCCCCACTCGCGTTCCAGCATGAACCGCGTTTTTCCGGGGTTCAGACCGGAACCGCCGCTGGCGATCACCGCTTTGCCCGCGGCCAGGTGCTCCCTCACCCGCCGGGTGGTTTCCGCGCTGAAAACAACATCATCGGGGATCACCAACACCCGGTATTGGCTCCAGTCGGAAAACTCGGTCACGATGTCGAATTGGTGTTTCAATTCGCAAAGCATCCGGGTGGCGCCGCGCAGCGGTTTGTCACCCCGGATGGCATCAATGGTTCCCGGATAGACAATGGCAATTTCCACGAGATTTTTCGCCCGGTCGAACCACGGCTCCATCACTTGAAGTTCCTTGTAGATTTTTTCGATCCGATCCAGCACCGCGGTTTCCAGATCGCCGCGCGGATGGAAATGCCCGCCGATGTTCGGTCGCATGCCATTGGCCAGGCCATACAACAGCTCGGACTTGATGGCCGCTTCGGGGCGCAGGCCGCCGAAGTCGCCCCAATCGTAAAAGCGGCCGTTCATGTTCATATTGCAACGGGCATGGAACGTCAGATAGTCCACGCCGCAGGCCTTGATCCGGTCGGTGAACGCTTCCACATCAAAGTTGGCGCCCACATCGGGGCAGGCCGGCATGGTGTGGTTGTCGTAGAACAAACCGTACTTAGGTTGGTGCATGGGAGTTGCCTTAATCAGTCAATTATACCAGTCGTTCTGGAACCGGAATTCGACCCAGTAATTTCCCCCTTGGCCGGTGGTGATCCGTTGGACATGACCATCCAGGCACAGGGCGTTCATCCCACCGCTGTGCAAGGGTGGATTGCTTGCTGGAACCCAGACGATTTGCCCGATGTAATCCAAACCATAGTAGGAATTCGACTGGAACGGCCAATCGGAACACCAGACCAGAATATCCCGGTCGGGCTTGGTCAGATTGGTGAGCCGGCGTATATCGCAATAGAGTTCGGTGCTGCCGTCGGAACTGCGACGGCCGGCCTCATACGCATAAACGTAGCTGCGATTTTTGCCCATAAAGGTACTGTAGGGATAATAATCCGTCGTCGCCGTTGTCGTCTTATCCGAAGGACACCCCAGGATCCCCGTTTCCGGTTTGAGATAACCTTTCGCCCTCAAAGTCTCCCACGCACTCGCACCACCGCTCAGGGCGTCCTGGGCGGCCAACACCCAGTCATCATTGTCATTGATGTAAAGGTGTACCGAAAGACCGATTTGTTTCAACTGGCTGAGGCACTGCATGGCTTTGGCGCTTTCCCGCGCCTTTTTGAGCGCCGGCATCAGCAGCGCAGCAAGAATCGAAATGATTGCGATGACGACCAAAAGTTCTATGAGGGTGAACGCAAAATGCCGATTGCCGACTTGTCCGCCGTAGCCTTGGCGAAGGTGGAAGCCTTGGCGTAGGAGGAATGCG
>JACQHZ010000060.1 GCA_016198745.1 Verrucomicrobiota bacterium | reverse complement strand
TTTGAGCAATCCGGCTGAGAATCTCGTCCGAAAAAATCCGACCGTTAATGGAGTACATGCGGCCAGACTACACGAATCCGCAACCGGTGTCCCGAACAATTTATGGGCAATCGTCAGGTCCGGACTGGGGGCAGTTCGTTCGGCACGGTTCCGCATAGCCTCTGGATGAGTCTTCGACCGCATGCACCCGCTTTCGCGGGAATGACCTGAGTAGTTACAAATTTTTTAAAATCAAACCATGATTTCGTGAACAGGGACATGGAGGTCGGTCCTGCCCGCGAGGATTTCCCTGACCCCATTTACAATGTGGTGGGGCATGAAGGGTTCGCCGTCGTATTTCCGAATCCAGCCGTGCGCCTGAAAGCCCGTTTCTGCGCGGAGAAAGCGGGCGAACTGTCCGCTGGAATTGTTCTCGACAACAATGACCTTCCGTCGGCTGGAAAGAATGTCCAGGATTTCCCCGCCGCGAAATGGGACGAGCCATTTGATCTGAAGTTGACTGGCGGCGATGCTGTCTTCGGCGGCAAGTTTTTCGATGGCTTCGCTAATCACGCCTTCCGTGGAACCCCATCCCACCAGGGTGACTGCCGCGTTTTCCGGCCCGACCAGTCGGGGAAGCGGGATGTGCGCCATTGCGCTTTGCATCTTGCGCATGCGTTTATCGTGCATCATCCGGCGTTTGGCGGGATGGGTGAACTCATCGCTGATCAACGTGCCGTCTTCATCGTGTTCATCGGTGGCGACCACGTGAATCCGGCCCGGCGTTCCGGGCGCCGCACGCGGGGAAACGCCGCTCTCGGTGTTTTTGTAGCGATAGTATTTGAAATCGTTGGAGCCGCTGTTCGGACCGGCACTGCAGCCATTGCCATTATTGTCGGGCAGGATGAGTTCGCCCCGGTCGATCGGCGCGTCCCACCGGAATGTTTCGGGCGGCACGGTCGCCCGGCCCTCGGAAATCAGAAGATCGCTGAGAACGATGCCCGGGCATTGGAATTGATCCGTCAGATTGAACAACTCCGGCATGGTGCGGAAACAATCTTCGATGCTCGTCGGCGCCACGATGAACCGCGGGTAATCCCCTTGACCGGCGCCCAACGCCTGCCAGAGATCGCCCTGTTCGGTCTTGGTCGGCACGCCCGTCGCGGGACCCGCGCGCTGGACGTTGATGCAGACCACCGGAATCTCCATCATCGCCGCCGCCCCCATCGCCTCCGTCATCAGCGCGAAACCGCCGCCCGACGTGGCGCACATCGTCCTGCAACCTGCGTGCGCGGCGCCGATCGCCATGTTGATCACGCTGATTTCGTCCTCAACCTGTCGCACCATGATTCCCAACTGTCGGGCGTGGCGCGCCATCCACATCAGGATGCCCGTGGCCGGACTCATGGGATAGGCGCAGTAAAACTTCACACCGGCGGCCACGCCGCCCATCGCAAGGGCGGCATTGCCTTCGAGAAACGCAAGGCTTTTGTTCAGGTCCGGCAAGGGCGTTGGAAACGGTTTGAAATGTGACGCCGCATGCTCGTAGCCTGCACGGGCGACTCCTGTGTTTTCAGCAATCACCGCCTCGCCTTTTTTTCGGAATTGCCTGGCAAGTGCATCTTCCAGCGATTTGAATTCAATGCCGAACATCTGAACCAGGGCGCCGATTGCAACCGTGTTCTGATTGAGCTTGTTGACGCTCGCTCCCTGCAATGTCTTTACCGGCAGTGGACAAAGCTGGACGCCGGAGGCGGGCTGACCGGGCTTGATTTTTTCGGAGTCGAAAAGCACGGATGAACCGGGTCCCATCAACTTGAGATGGCGGTTCATGGTGTCCTGGTTCAGGGCGACCAGGGCGTCCAGTTTATCCCCGTGGCTTCGCACCGGACCGTCGCTGGTGCGGATGGTCAGAAAGATGTGGCCGCCGCGAATGATGGACTGATAGGCATTGTAGGCGTTGAGATTGAGACCTCGGCGCGCGAAGACAGCCGCGAGCACGTCACCGGGGGTGGCGATTCCCTGTCCCGCCTCGCCCCCGATGCTGACTGCGTAATCAACTTGAGACATGGCTGGTGCAACCTATCCGCAACCTTGCATCTGCGCAAGGGGGGAGTGACAAAAATTTCTGCGGCCCTGCGTCAAACCATGCGGATCAGGCGAAAGATATCCGATATTTTCAAGAATGCTCACTGGACCACCGGCGACGGTTGCGGCCAGTTGTCCGTCCGGAAGGGAGACGCCGGCAAACCCGCTTTGTTGTAAAGATTGCAGGCCGGATTGTTGGCCCATGCGTAGCGCACGGCCACGGGTTTGGGCACATCGCGGCTCGCCACCAGAACGGCATCGCCAACGATTTTTGCGGTGGCCCAGACAAATTTGCGGTCCTTGCCGGCAATGGCAAAACCGGTGAGCGGACCGCCCTTTGCCAGCAGTCCGCCGCCGGTTTGGGTGAAACGAATGCGGATTTTGTTCCCTTCCACGGTCGCTTCTGAAAAGAGCGGACCCGATGGCACAATCTCCTTGAGACCGTAAACGTGATTCAGCGCATTCAAGGCGAGGCGTTGGCCGATATCCTGTTTGTTTTTCGGATGAATATCGGCTGCTTCCCCGACATCAATGGCCACTGCCATGCCCGTACCGGGCGTCTTCAGCGTCTTCAGTTGTGCCTCGCGCAATTCCGCCCACGCGCTTTCTTCCGGTTCGTTCGGGGTTTGCAGATAGTTGGCAAGTTGGACGAACAGGAAAGGAAAAGTCTGGTCGGTTCCGGCCGCAGGCTCGCCTTGGCGCCATGCCTGCCGCCAACTTCGGATCATGGCGGGAAAAAGTTTTCGATATTCCCCGGCCCTCGGGACGTTGGATTCGCCCTGGTACCAGATGGCGCCACGGATTGCGTAAGGAATCAACGGCTGGATCATCCCGTTGAACAAGATGTAGGGAGAATTCGGGTTGCCCGGACCAAGCGGCTGCTGAAGGGCAAGAGGCGTGATCTTCCCGAAGTTATGTTCGATACGGTATTGCCAGGTTCCGGCCAGAGGGATGCGCGCGGCATCGGCGATGTCGGCAGGACCGAGATTCAACCCGGCAGCCGACCCCATGATTCCTCCGGCGTAGGCATGCGAATAGACGCGCACCGCAAGCGTATTGCGACCCGGTTTTGCAAGGCCGGCTGGAATTTTGTAGGCGCGGGGCGTGGCCCAGGCATTCGGGTTCTCGGGGCCCATTTCGCCGACCTTCACGTTGTTGAAGTAGGTTGTGTCATATTTGTCGCAAGGGCAGAGGTTCAGCGTGAGTTCCTTCCCGGCCCATTCTGCGGGAATCGTGACATCCCGACGAAACCAGAGTACGCCGCTGAAATCCATTCCGGCGCCCTGCCAATAACACGGCACACGGATTTTTCCCCAGTCGCTGAGGTCCGTCTGGGGCGCGGCCCATCCCTTTTCAAAACCCAGGTTGCCGGGGTCGGCGGGATAAAATTTCTCCTCGCCCTCCTTTACCTTGGCCAGATAATTGGCGTTGGCTCTCTCGAAATCGGGAAGATTTTTCTCGTAATGTGCAACGGCCTTTTTGAATTGCGGCAGCGACCGAAGCATTTCACGGCTGGTCCACGCTTCCGCCAGGGTGCCGCCCCATGAGGTGTTGATGAGTCCGATCGGGACGCCCAGTTTCCGGTGCAGTTCCCGGCCGAAGAAATAGGCCACCGCGGAAAAATTGCCGGCGGCCTTTGGCGCGCAAACGTTCCAACACCCTTGCGCCTCTTGGGGAACGTCAACCGTCGCCGTCTGGGCGAGGGTGAACAACCGGATGTCCCCGAATGCGGCGTTGGAAATTTCCCGTTCCGCATGGACGACTCCGGACAACTGGAACGCCATGTTGGACTGACCGGAGGCAATCCATACTTCGCCGACCAAAACGTTTTTCAGCGCAATGGCGGAATCCCGCCCCTCGATTTTCATGTCGAACGGTCCGCCCGCCTTCAAGGGCGCAAGTTGGACCTGCCATTTGCCGTCCTTGTTGGCGGTTCCGCGAACGGTCTGCCCGTTCAAGGTGACGGTGATTTTCTCGCGAGGCAACGCCCGGCCCCATACGGGAACCGGCCTGCCTTGCTGGAGAACCATGTTGTCATTGAAAATGGATGAAGGTTTCATTGATTCGGAAGGCATGGATCAGAACTTGTAATCGGCGATGTAGCGTTGCGGAAAGTGTTCATTACGGATGCTCACGCCTCGCAGGTTTCCCTCACGTAGTCAAGAAATTCGGGATAGCCGGGATATTTAATCATTCCACCTCAAAAAAGACTGTTGTGAGAAACAGCGTTCATTGTAGGATGCCGTCCACGGATATGCCACGACCTTCAACGGCTAAGTAGTCCAATTCATAAAT
>JACQHZ010000002.1 GCA_016198745.1 Verrucomicrobiota bacterium | reverse complement strand
CCCCGTAACCACGCAGACGGCCATGGCGGATCAGGTTCCCCGTCGCCCGACATTGCGGGCATGGTTCAGAGTTCAGCGGTTCAGGGGTTCAGGGTTGAAGGGACTGAACCTAAAAACCGGCAACCGTTGAACCGTGAACCTGGAACTTTTGAACCATGCCGGAATGATTCGAGCTTTTCACAAAACCACCCTTTGATGGTTGAAAATAACACGGAGGAAGATCCGGCCCATTGCGGGTGGGACTCAGCGTTTGCCCGGAAAAAAGCTTGCTTTTTGGGATAGGACCGGCTATGGAGCATGGACTAAAGTCATACGGCATGGAATCCCCTCAACTCTTGTTGCCCGCCAGATCGGCCCACGGAAGTCCGTTCTGGCAACTTGCTTTCAGCGACGGGGTGATTTTGTTGACACTGATTTTGTTGATCGTTGTCATGCTGACTCAAGTGGTGGCAATGGGAACGGTTTTCTGGTCCCGTACCTATTTCGGTTCCAGTTTCAATCCCGTGCTTTATTCCGAGTTCGAAGCCAGGCGGTCGAATGCGGCGGTGAACAACACTCTCGGCCTCAAGGAGGCTGAGGCGGCGCGACGGGCCGCGTCCGCACCGGTGCGTGATCGCGTCGCGCTCACGCTTGAGCGGGCGGTGCAGGAAATGGATCAGGCGCGGGTGCGGCAGAGCGAAACGGATTTCGTGCGGCAGGAATCGGAAAAAAAAGCTGAGTCCCTGATGGCTCAAGCCGAGGCCTCGTGGAAGATCGGGGCATTGAATCGCGCGGCGGATCAATTGCGAGGCGCTCTCGCGCTTGCGCCCGATTATCTGCCCGCCCTGCAAAAAATGGCGCTGTTGTGCGAGGATCAGCGCGAAGTGTCACAAGCGCGGTTTCTTTGGGAAAAGGCGGCGGCAATCGCCTCGCCGGAAACCCCGCAGATGCGTGAAATTCAACAGAACCTCGCCCGGCTTGCCGGTTTGTATCCGGACGACAAGCCCGCGCCCGAAACGGCGGCAGCCAACAATTTGAGCCTCGATGTCCCGGAAAAGGCGCCGACTCAACAGGAGCCAAACACGCTGTCGCTCGCCCTGGTGACGCGCACCAATCTGCCGCTTCAGGATTTGTATGATCTTCGATTCAACCTGAGAATCGCGCTTGGTTCCAAGGGTTTCGAACCGTACATGGATGTCAGTCAAACGCGGGTTGAGATCACCTTTTACGATCAGTCCAACACGGCCGAAGGCACGTTGATCCCGATCAAGGTGTATCACTACGCCCTTCAGCCCAAGGGGAAATGGGCCACGGGAACCGAACAGATTCTTTCCCTCAATTATTCCGTGCCGCGCGGGTATTTTCGCAAACGCGCCCAGAAATTCGGCAGTTCCTACACCTTTTGCGGATTTGTATTGCGCGCATCCTATTGCGGGCAGATACTGGATACTCACACGCAACCGGCGGAGGTCCTTGCAAAGTACGCGCGCATGCCATGAAACCGGAGGGTCAATCATGAACGTGCTGGTGGTGGACGCCGATCCCATGGCAGCAGCGGAACTGGCGAGGACCTTTGAGGGAAGCCCGGTCCAGGTCGCTGTCGCAGCCACTCCTTCCGAGGCCGTTTCCGCCCTGGAACAAAACGCCTTCCATGCAGTGCTTGTCTCCGTCACAAGTCCGATCGGAGAGGTTCAACAGGCCGTCGCCGCGCTGACGGAGAAATTCCCGCATCTTGCCCTGGGATTGCTCGGCAAATCGTCCGACCTCCAAACGGCGCAAGCGAGCGGCGTTGTGCCTGCGAATTGTTGGATGGTCGAACAACCGCTGACCCCTGAAAAACTTGTCGCTGTGTTGGAAGAGATGGCGCGCGCGCAAACGCAGCCGGCTGACCCAAATGAACCCAAACCGGCCTTGGAAACAGCGGCGGTTCCCGTAGAGCCGGCAGCCGACCTGTTCGTCGGAAAAATAATCGGTCCTTTCCATGTTGGCCGCAAATTGGCCGCCGATTACTGGGGAACATTACACGAGGCGCTTCAGGTTGCGGTGAATCGTCCCGTTGCCGTCAAGATTCTCACCCCGGCCCTGAGCGGCGATCCGGACAAGGTGGTGCAATTCATCGCAATTGCCGGCGCCATGGCGAAAGCGCAAAATCCTTACATCACGGCGGTCTATGAGGCGGGAGAAGAAAACGGCGTCATCTACTTCGCGCGCGAGCACGTGGACGGTTTCAATCTCAAGGATCATGTGACCAGGGGCCGATCGTTGAACGAGGAACTCGTTTTGCGCGCCGTCCTCAACATCGGCGACGCCCTGAATTATGAGAAGAAACATCAAATCCCGCATTCCCCGCTGGTCCAGGAACAGGTGCTGATTCCCGAGACGGGCGCGCCGAAGCTATTAAACAACGTGACGGTGGAGGGCGAGGAGACGAGTGCGGGGGAAACGGACGAAATCCAGCGGCTTGGCGGCATGCTCCGGAAAGTCGTGGCGGGAACGGAAGACGTCTCGCCGGAATTCAAGGCGCTTCTGGAAAAGATGGAGACTTCCAGTCAGGGCGGGTACGCGGACTGGGACACCCTGTTGCGTGATGCAAACCAATTGGACCTCCATCGGCGGGCCTTGCGTGCGGTTCGCCCCGCTTCATCCAGGACCGCCGCCGATGTCCAGGCGCCCAAGGCCACGCCGTGGATCAAACGGGGCGGCATTGCAGCCGTTGCAGCCCTCCTTGTCGTCCTGGGCGGGTGGTATTTTGGTCTCTGGCGCAAGGGCATCGGCGCACATGACCTTGAAACCATGTTGGAAGTGCCCGGTGGGTCCTTCATTTACCAGGGAGGCGAACAGACTTCCCTCCCAACATTTTACATCGACAAGTACGAAGTCACCATCAAACAATACCGCAAATTCCTCGAAGCCTGGAGGCAAAACAAAACCGCCATTCGTGAACATGACAGCCAGAAAAGCGAGAAGGAACACACTCCCGATCAGTGGCCCGCGATCCTCGCCGCAATCAGGGACGGAACGCCGCTGAACGGCGGTCGGATTTACGAAAACACACCGGTCTTCAATGTCGATTACCTGGATGTATGGGCCTATGCGAAGTGGGCGGGTAAACGTCTTCCGACGGAGTTGGAGTGGGAAAAAGCCGCGCGCGGCCCCAAAGGCAACGTCTATCCCTGGGGAAACAGCCCAAACCCCAGGAACGCCAACACCGGCGCCGACCTCAACCCAAACTACTCTCATCCCAGCTTCGGCAAAATTGATGGATTCGGCGTCTGGGCGCCGGTCGGCGCAGTCCGGGGAGATCGAAGCAGCTACGGGGTGATGGACATGGCGGGCAACGTCAGCGAATGGACCGATTCCCTGGACACCAACCCGGATTTCCCCGCCGCGCCGCAGGTGCCCGTGATCCGCGGCGGTTCCTGGGCCTCAAGCGATGTCCGATTGGTGATTCGCGACCTTCGCCAGTCGAAATTCAAACGCAGTCCGCAGATCGGTTTTCGTTGCGTCTCCGACAGGCCCCCGGCTGCACAATAAACGAAAGTTGTTACAAGTTGCTGAAACTTTTTCGCGTCTTCGACTTCAGGGCTTGCGATGCCGCGACGCCTCTGCTTGTGTTGATCACATGAAAATTCAGCGCGCGCTCATCTCCGTTTCAGACAAAACCGGCATCGTCGAGTTCGCCCGCGTCGTTGCGGCAACCGGCGCCGAGATTCTTTCCACGGGCGGCACGGCCAGGGCGCTCCGCGACGCCGGCATTGCGGTGAAGGAAGTGAGTGAACACACCGGCTTTCCCGAAATGATGCATGGCCGGGTGAAAACCCTGCACCCGAAAATCCATGGCGGCCTGCTGTATCTCCGCGGCAACGCCGAACATGAGAGAGAGGCGCGCGAGCACGGGATCGCGCCAATCGATCTGGTGGTGGTGAACCTTTATCCGTTCGAGGCCACGGTGTCCCGCCAGGGTTGCACGCGCGATGAGGCCATCGAACAGATCGATATCGGCGGCCCCTCGATGCTCCGCAGCGCGGCGAAAAATCACGCCAGCGTGACGGTGATCGTTGACCCCGCCGACTATTCCGCCGTGGCATGCGAATTGACGGCCTCCGGCAACACCTCGTTGCGCACCCGCCAGCGATTGGCCGCCAGGGTTTTCGAAACAACCGGTCGTTATGATTCGGCCATCGCCGCTTATTTGCATTGCGATTCAGCGGGGGCGACGGGCGACAAACTGCCGGCAGAATTTTCCATTCATCTTCGCAAGGCGCAGGACCTGCGCTACGGCGAAAATCCGCATCAAAAGGCGGCCCTGTACGGCGAATTTCATCGCTTCTTCGAGCAGCTCCAGGGAAAGGAACTTTCTTACAACAACATCCTCGATCTCACCGCCGCCGCGCAGTTGATCGCCGAGTTTTCCGAACCAACCGTCGCCATTCTCAAGCACAACAACCCGTGCGGCGTCGGGCAGGATGATGCGCTCGCAACTGCCTGGGAAAAAGCCCTGGCAACCGACCGTCAATCGCCGTTCGGCGGCGTCATCGCCGTCAACCGCCCGCTTGACGGGGCGCTGGCGGAGAAAATCGCCGGGATATTCAGCGAGGTGATCATCGCGCCCTCCTTCGCGCCCGAAGCGCGCGATTTGCTTGGAAAGAAAAAAAACCTGCGGTTGCTCGCCCGCCGCGATGGCAACGCTGCCCGGCCGCGTGAAACGACCTGCGGCGCCCCGGCGTCCCCGTTCGAGTTGCGCTGTTGTCCCGGCGGTCTTTTGGTCCAGGAACGCGATGACGCGCCGATGCAGGAAACGGAATGGAAAGTGGTCACCCGACGGCAACCCACGCCGTCGGAAATGAAGTCCCTGCGGTTCGGCTGGCGCGTGGTGAAACACGTCCGGTCCAACGCCATTGTTTATGCCGCAAGCGATCGCACGCTGGGGATCGGCGCCGGACAGATGAGCCGGGTGGATGCCTCGCGCATCGCGGTCTGGAAGGCGAAGGAGGCGGGGCTGACTCTCCAGGGAAGCGCCGTCGCATCCGACGCCTTTTTCCCGTTTCCGGACGGATTGACTGCAGCCGCCGACGCGGGCGCCACGGCGGCGATCCAGCCCGGCGGTTCCATGAAGGACGCCGAGGTGATCGCCGCAGCCGATGCGCGCGACATGGCGATGATCTTCACGGGCCGCCGTCATTTCCGCCACTGAGAGCAACCTGGCTCTGCTGTTGTAGTCCGGCGACTTTCGGTCGGCCGATGTTGCTGATGGCTTCCGAAAAAGGGCGGGATTTTTTTATTCTGATGGCATCCATGCTTGGCAAAGTCGGCGCGAATTGGTATAGTATGCATGATGACCATCACCGTTCCCGATGACCTGCTGCGCGACGGTCCACTGACGCCTGAACAACTCAAATTCGATCTGGCCCTCGGGCTGTATGTGGACCGGCGGGCCACGCTGGGACAGGCGTCTGAACTGGCCGGGATAAGTCAATCGGATTTTCTTGATGAACTCGGCAAGCGGCGGATTTCCGTTCACTACGACATGGTTGACTTGGAGTCCGATCTCCACACCATTTCCGTTCTCCGCGAAAAGCGCGGAGCGGAAGGCTTGTGATCGTCGTCAGTGACACCACGGCGATCACGTCGCTGCTAAAGATCCAGCGACCGGACCTGCTGCGGTCGCTTTTTTCCGAGATCATCATCCCGGACGCTGTTGCACGCGAACTGGCACGCCGACACCCAGCCCTGCCCGCATTCATTCAGGTGCGCTACGTCAGGGAGCAGGCGGCGGTGACCGCGCTGATGGGGCGGCTCGACCCGGGCGAGGCTGAGGCCATCACCTTGGCAAAGGAGACAGAGGCGGACGCGCTGCTCATTGACGACCGCGAAGGCCGTGTCATAGCGGAAGCCATGGGTATCCGCTGCCTTGGTTTGGCCGGTGCGATGTTGCTCGCACGGCAGTTGGGCTTGATTTCCTCGTTGACGGAAATCCTCACCGAACTCGAGTTGAGGGCAAATTTTCGGCTCGCCGAAAACATCCGAACGCGATTGCTGGATCTGGCGGATGAATCACCACCTCCGTAAAAACTGGACGCAAGGCTTCGTCCGGGCTGTAGTAGTCCAGCGACTTTCGGTCGGCCGATGTTGCTGATGGCTTTCGGAAAAAGGGCGGGATTTTTTTATATTGCGGCCTTTGGGATATTCCCCCGCACAGCCCTGGGATTCCCCCCACTTCCGCAGTCGTCCACGGGATGGACCTGATCAACGAGCCAGAACCCGATTTTGCACCCCATCCTGATCTCCGCTTTCGCGGGGACAAGCTTTTGAGCCGTGCTGCTTTTCGGCAAAATCGGGGTCTGCCCGCTGGGGGGCGAGATCTCGTGCTCGCCGGGGCGAAGTCTCGCGGGAGCGGAGGAGGGGACAATCGCCTGGAAAGTGCCACACTACCACATCGGGCGGCAGTGTGGGATTCAACCACTCCAACGCCGACACCGTGCCCCAGCCAAGCTTCGTGAACAATCCGATGGCGGGCTTCTCGACAAGCTGGTCTTCGGTATAGGCGTGTGGCATGGCTCAGAGAGAGTCCGTCTCAACCGAGCACTCGACGCTGCCTTCAGGAAAACCCCTGCCGTCAGGCAGCGCCAACCGAGAAAACAATGTTGTGAGCCGCGTCACCTTTTCTGAATTGCTCGATTGCGGGCAAAAGTGAAGGTCGGTTCCAGGCACCGGTATAGAACCGAATGGCTGTCCTCTGGCGGCATTGACAAATTCGCTCGGGTTTCTCTTAAGCGGGAAGCGGATCACCGGCAATTCGGTCAACTGTTGCTCCATCGGTTTGCCGAAGGCATCGATGAGTTCGACAAGCAGTTTGACGATCAAGTCCGAAGCCGGTCCGCCCGAAATTGTCTGTGTCTCGCGATCCACATCCAACGCGCCCCAATCGATTACGATCTTCAACCTTCCCGCCGTCGCACGAGGGCCATTCTCATCGGCATCGCGTTCTGGTTCCGACGGCCCATCGCCAACGGTGTTTCGTGAGTCGACCGCAACGCCGCCAGTGGGTTGTTGTGCGGGATTCGCGTATATTCGCCGGAGGTATTCTTGGAAGTGCGAGGCAAGGCGCTGCATTTCACTTCGGTTCGCATGGCAATCGGGACAAATTAAGACGCCGTTTTGAAGCTTCGTGTTTCCCCCGGCCGTGTGTTCGATGACATGATGGATCGTCGCTTCACGGAACGGCACCCGACGCTCCGGGCGCGGACAACGAGGGTTCTGGCATAGCCCGCGATCACGGTTCCAAATCACCTCTTTCTCTAGCCCGGATTCCCACGCAGGGGGTTTTGGGGTTTGATTGGGCATGCTTTTCCTGATTCTCCCAAGAGAAGAGGCGGGTTGGATTAGATAATCTATTTACT
>JACQHZ010000001.1 GCA_016198745.1 Verrucomicrobiota bacterium | reverse complement strand
TTTTGGAATGAACGTCGGAATTGCTGTCGCGGATATCACTCCTGTTCCGGGTTTCACCCTTTCGGGCTTTGTGGCGCGCCGAAACCAACCGTCGGAAGGAGTGCATGATGCCTTGAGCGTCCGATGCGTCGCGGTGCGTGACGGCGGGAAATGCCATCTGCTTTTTTCGTTCGATCTGCTCGGAATCGGTCCGGAACTGTTGCAACAACTGGAGGCCGCCCTGGCGAAGGAATTGGGGCGCGCGTACTCCCGCCGTCGGACGGTTTTTTGCGCGACGCACACGCATTCGGCCCCCGCCACAGTGCGTCTCGAAGGCTGCGGGATTTTCGAACCCATTTATTGGCGTCAGATCAGGCGGGCGACGCTTCAAGCCGCCCAACAAGCGATTGACCGCTGTGAAGAAGGCGCACTTTGGATCGCCCGGCGTGAAATCAAAGACCTCCAGTACAACCGGCGGCGTGTGCTCGCGAATGGACGGGTTTCGTTGGCGCAATTTCCGAAGGAGCCGGTGGTGTGGAGCGGCCCCGTGGATCCGCTCCTCACGATTGGCGAGTGGCGATCTCCCGGCGGAAAACCCCTTGCGGCGATGATTCATTTTTCAGCGCACCCGATCTGTTCCGCCTCGCTCCAGGTGACCGCGGATTATCCGGGCGAACTCCGCCGCCTCCTTGAGGCGCAGATCGGCGCCTCCTGCATCTTTTTGCAGGGCGCATCCGCCGACTTGAATCCGATGTCGGTCGCCCAGGCGCCTGCCGAGGCGCTGCAATACGCGCGGATGTTGATGTCGCAATTGGACGGGGTGCGCGATGAAATGAAGCCGGTGGCGAGCGGCCGTTTTCGCGCAACCGTCATGCAAATGTCTCTGCGATATCAAAGGGGCCAGGATTTGGTTCGGCTGAAAAAGGAAATGGAACAGTTCGAACGGATGGCGCGAGGCGAATCGGATTCTCCGTCTGTGGCAAACGCATCGCGGAAACTGGCCGATCTGATGAATCGCGCGCCCGGCGAACCTGCCGAAGTTTCCGTCGAGGCGTTTTCTGCCCATGTGCTGGCCCAGGCATGTCGCCGGTCTTTACGAGCGATGCAAAAGGGCAACCCGCCGTGCTGTCCCCTGCTGGCATCGGTGTGGGACTTTGGCGGACTGGCGTTGTTGTTCGCGAACGCCGAACTGTTCGCAAGCACGGGGCTGTGCCTGCGGAAGTTGTCGCGAAAAAAAACCTGTCTTCCCGTGGGCTACGCCGCGCCGGTGGCCGGATACATCCCCCCTCGGGAAAGTCTGGCGCAAGGCGGTTACGAGGTGGAGCATGCGTGGCGTTTCTACGGCCATCCGGCGCCTTTTGATCCGGCTGCGGAAGAGAAGGTCCGCCAGGTTTTTCGACGATTTGTGTTGTAAACATGTGGGTTGATGTTCTCTAAAACAGGCAGCAATTCGTGTCATATCATAATGGCATTGACAGTGTTTGGGTGATTGTGCAGATTTGGGTCATGCTGCCTGCGCCGAGGTTTGAATTTGCTGGTGCAATTTATCATGGATGAAATCTGTCGGGTGGTGCGTTTGCAAAGTCCCGCCTTGGCGGGAGCAAAGTCGAGGAAAAAGGCCCGGATGCAGGTAATGCATCCCCTCTGAACCCTGGACCTCTGGAGCATGAATCGGAACAAAGTAACGCAGCAATGCGTTAAAGCCGCCAATCGGCAGTTCTACAATGCAATCGCTCATTGCTACGAGGAGGTTGATGGACGGCGCTCGCCGGAACTTCATGCCTGGCTTCGCCGGAAGTTGGGCGAAATTCGGCAGAGGTCTCCCGGAGGCCGGCTCTTGGACATCGGAACGGGGAGCGGCTTGGTGCCGCGGTGCGCCGAAGACGTATTCGCATTCCGCGTAGGAATGGATTTGTCAGCCAAGATCCTTGCCGCGAACCGAAAGGTCCTGGGACTCGCGGTGAGCGCGGACGGGGACAACCTCCCTTTCGACAACCACAGCTTCGACGTGGTGACCTGCTTTGCGGCCCTGCATCACCTTTGCAACTTTGATATGTTGGTTTCCGAGGTGGCGCGGGTGCTCAGACCGGGTGGAATATTCTACTCAGATCACGACATGGATGCTTCTTTCAGCAGACGATTTCGTTTGCCACTTTCGGTGTATCGGCGATTTCACAACGCGAGCGCGCGCTACCAAAAAGCCAGCCCCGATGTGACGCAGGAACTCTATCGCCTGACCGAGTGCCAGGAGGCAGGCGTGGACTCCCCGCATCTTGTCGAGTTGCTTGAAAAGGCGGGTTTCACGGTCGAGGCGTCATTCCACTGGTTCGGGCTGAGCCCCGTGTTTGACAAGTTGCTCGGCAACTGGCAGCCAGGACGAGGCTGGGCGCCTTTGCTCTCGTTGACGGCAACCCAGGAGAACCATCCATGACTTCCGGCCGCTGCAAGATTCTCCTGCTGCATCCCCCTTTCACACTCAAGGCGGAGAACATTGCTGAGTTTGGCGTGTTTCCCCCTCTGGGACTTGCTTACCTGGCCGGCGTTCTCCTTGATGGAGGGTACGATGTTGAAATCTGTGATTTGCTGGTTCAAGGAGCCGACCATTTGGAAGACGTCGGCGGCGGAATGACCCGCGTGGGCGTGGGACAGACGGAAATCGAACGCATTCTTCGGGAAAAGGATCCCCGGATTGTGGGCATCACCAACAACTTTACGGCCTTCAGCGCGGATGCCGTCGAATTGGCGCGGTTGACCCGCAACTGCCTCCCCGCAACGCTGATTGTCATGGGTGGCGCGCATGCAAGCATGGCAACAGCGGAACTCTTGTCCACAGGCGTTGTGGACGTCATCGTGAGCGGAGAAGGTGAGTTCATTTTCCGGGAGTTGACGGCGGCAGTCAGCGCCGGCGACCTGGAAGGCGCAAGACGGGTTCGCGGAACAAAGTGGGCGGTTGACGGCCGGGTCATTGACAACGGCATTGCGGAACCGATTGCTGACCTCGACATCATCCCGCCTCCCGCATATCACCTGCTTCCCATGGAGCGATATATCTGGCAGAGGAAAGCGAATTTTGCAACGGTCATTCGAAGGCCTGTGGGGCACATGATCACAAGCCGCGGGTGTCGGTACAACTGCATCTTCTGCAGCACAAAGAAGCACTTCAGGCGACTCCGCACGCGCAGCGCCGCGAACATCCTTCAAGAAATCAAGCTGCTGATGCGCGATTACGGGGTTCGGGAAATCCACTTCCACGACGACAGCATGATGTCGGAACCGGAGCACGTGCGGCGCCTGTGTGAGGCAATCCTCCAGGAACGTTTGGATATCCGTTGGCAGGTGTCGCAAGGAATCAATTGCGCGCGTCTGGACGAAGACCTGCTGGAGATCATGCATAGGAGCGGCATGTACCGGGTAGGCTTTCCCATCGAAAGCGGTTCACCGGATACGTTGCGGTTCATCCGCAAACCCATTCAACTCGAAAAAGTGAAGAAGTTGATCGAAAAATGCAACCGTTTGGGATTATATTGCTTCGGTTGTTTCATGATCGGTTTTCCGGAGGAAACGCGCGTCCAGATCGAGCAGACCAGGGATTTCATCGTCCATTCGGGGTTGGACTACGCAAAAATATCCATTACTCAGCCCCTGGTCGGCTCCGATCTCTACGACATCTTCGAAGAACTTGGCCTTTGCAAAGGAGTGGATCGGAGAGGAAGCAGCTATCTCCATACAAACTACGATACCGTTCATTTCACGGCGGATGAACTCAACCGAATGCGGGATGAGATGATGCGCATGTTTGCGCGTCAGCGAATCAAGAATATCTTTCAAGCAGGCGGTTTTTCGCGCTGCATCCTGCCGAAGCTCCGATCCCTGGAGGGTATTCTCTATTTCCTCAAAGTTGGATGGCTCGCCCTGAGAGGCATTTAAACGGAATATGATCATGGACCTCAACAGCCTTCGATTCGGACTGCGACTCGTCTTCGGACGACTGACGGGAAAGATGTATCCTTTTCTCGTTCAATTCAACGTCACCAACCGTTGCAACCTCAAGTGCAGATACTGTTACGCCGGCTATTACGCCCGCCCCACGGAGGACATGCCTCTCGACCAGGTCAAGGCCATCATTGACGAACTGGTTCTCCACGGTCTTTTTCGCATCAATCTCGTAGGAGGCGAGCCGCTCATGAGGCCGGATATCGGTGCGATCATTGAGCATGTTCGCTGCAAAGGAATCCACTGTGCCATCACCACCAATGGCTGGCTTGTGCCAAAAAAATTGGACGCATTGCGCGGCCTCAACCTGTGTTGCTTCAGCATTGACGGCGACCGTCCGGGCAACGATGAAAATCGGGGCGCGGGAACTTTTGACAGGGTCATTGCGGGGTTGGACGCCTGCAAAGCTGCCGGAATCCCCGCGCAAATCAGCGCCGTTCTCAGCTGTTACACGGTCAACGACGTGGATTTCCTGGTCGGGTTGGCCGAACGCTACGGTTCCCAGGTGGGCTTTGCCACCCTCATCAGCCAATCCCGCGAAGGATGCACCGCGGCCGAGGACCTCGCCCCATCCTCTTCCGATCTGGCAAAGGCGCTGGGCAGAATCGTGGAACTCAAGGAACAAGGCAAACCCATCCTCTTTTCGCCCGAGGCCTATCGCTATGCCCTGCGATGGCCGGACCACTCGGAAAATGTCATCAGGGGCCGTCCCCCCGGATTTCCGGTGATCCCTTGTTTCGCGGGCCGCTACTTTTGTCTTATTGATTACAATGGCGATTTGTACCCCTGCCCGCAACTCGTGGGGATCCTAAAGCCGAAGAATGTGATTCGCGACGGTTTTGCCGAGGCTTTTCGCCATGCTTCACAACACAACTGCCAGACCTGCTCGGTTCCTTGTTCCAATAATTTCAACATGTTTTTTGGTCTTCGTCCGGGCGTTCTCTGGGAACATTTCCGCAAGTACCACTATTGAAATTCAAGGACTCTAATGGCTCTTTCAGACAGATTGAGGTCCAGCACCTCCCATCTTGCCGGAGGCGCGACATCGGGTCGCGTCTACCGGCTCGTTGTCGAAATCACAAACACCTGCAACCTCGCCTGCGTCATGTGTCCCCGGCAGAACATGAAACGAAAGGCCCGTCACATGAGCCGTGAGATGTTCGCAGAAATCATCCGGGCCAATCATCCCCACCTCGAATTTGTGAGTCTGAACGGTTTTGGCGAACCGCTCCTGCACCCGAACTTGATCGAGTGCCTGGAAGTGTGCAGAAAACACGGCGTCTCGGCGGGCATTTCAACAAATGCCACCCAGTTGGACGAGGAAATGGCGCTTTCCCTGTTGGCTTGTCCGCCCAACCAGATCACGATTGCGTTTGACGGCGTCACCCGGGAGACCTACGAATCCGTTCGCAAAGGCGCTCGCTTCGATGCTGTCCTCGAAAACGTCGCGCGATTCCTGCGTTTGCGGCAAACGCGTCGAGCAAAAACGCACGTTGTCCTGCAGTGCATCTGCATGACGGAGACGAAACATGAGGTGCGCAAGTTCCGCGACTTTTTCGCGCCTTATCGCTTCGACGCCATTCGCATCCGGCAATTGACCCATTCCGGCAAGGAACGATCGGACACCGATTACCGCAACCGTTCCTGTTCCTGCTACTGGCTGTGGAATGAGCCGATGGTCCTCAGCGATGGGACCGTGGTTCCGTGTTGTCAGGATGTGAACGCCGAACTGGCGCTGGGCAACATCCAGCAGCAGCCGCTTGCTCGATTATGGCAGGAGGGAACTATCCGGGAGTTGCGGCGCAAACACGCTGCAGGAGAACGGGATTCCATTCCAATCTGCCGGGCGTGCAACATGTATCAGCCCGGTTTGGTGTTATCCCTTGGCGCAGCTTGTTTCAACATGACCCTCCTTAATCGTTGGGTGCCGGCGGTTGAAACGATGATTTCCTTGATGAGATACCGTTGAGACAAAAATATCGAATTGTATGAAACCTAAGGCCCTCTTGCTCACATCTCCCTCTGCGACCAAGAACAAGTTCTGGACGTGCTCGATCACCAGCCCGGTGGGAAGCCTGATGCCCCCGTGCGACCTGGCCTCCATCGCCGGACGTCTGCGCCAGGCCGGCATCGAACCGCGCATCCTCGACCTTCGTTTGTGCCGGGACCCATTCGACGCACTCGAACGCACGGTCAACGACTGGCATCCCAACGCCGTTGTTACCAACATGGCCACGGCAACGGCCATGGACGATTATCCCATGTTGGAAGCGATTCGCGAAAAGGTCGAACGCCGGATTGTATTTGGCTTCCACGCCATGGCGCTGCCGGATGAAATGTTCCAACATGGCGCCACGCATATCCTCGTTGGGGACCCGGAATGCGCCGCCGCCGAGGCGGTGAAGGATGCGCAAGACAACCGCAACGGCATCTGGACGCCGGGAAAAACCTCCGCCCCTCCTGGTGTGTTTGAGCCTCTCGATGATCTGCCTTTTCCCGCTCTTGACCTCCTGGACCTCGACGCCTATCACTCGCTCATCATGGGCAGACAACGGTTCGCCATCCTGTTGGCGAATCGCGGCTGTCCCTACCCCTGTCCCTATTGCGTCATCCCCTTTCTCTTCGGCAGAAAAGTTCGGACGCTTTCAGCGCCGCGGATCATCGCGGAAATCGAGCATGACATGCGCGAATTCAACATTCACACGTTTTTCTTCATTGATTCCGCCATCAACCTGAAACCGGCGTGGACGGCCGAATTTTGCGAGGAGGTCCTGAGGCGGAATCTGAAGATACGCTGGTGCAGCAACATGCGCGTGCCGCCGGTTACTCGCGAGCTTCTCGCGCTCATGAAACGCGCCGGTTGCTTCCGGCTTTTCTATGGAGTCGAGGACCTGGACCTCGTTGATGAACTGGAGCGCAAGACAACGCGCGAGGCAACCGAGGAGGCATTCGCCCTGACCCGGTCGGCCGGCATCGAAACGGTCGCCTTCATCATCCTTTTTCCAGGTGTGGATCATTCCGAGAAAGCAATGGCGCGCCGCATCCTCAACATGGTGGCGCGGTTGAAAGCCGACGCGCTCCAATGCAACCTCGCCGTCCCCTATCCGGGTTCCAAATACTTTTCCGAATACATGGAACGCTATGAGATGTTGCGCGACTGGTCCCTCTACGATCCCGCCGGCTCCAGGCTGCCCTACCCCACTGAACTCGATCTGGTGCGCGTGCGCCGCATGGTTTACCTGCGCTATTTCCTGAGAAATCCGAGCTATCTCTGGAACATCTTCCGCCAGACCGATGCGCGCTCCGTCTTTTCCTTCGTCAAAAATTCGACCCGGGTGCTTTGGCGCCGCGTAAAACGCGCGCCACCGAAGGCGCTCCTTCCGGTCAAAGGCGCTTGAACAGATGAACGTTGCCGCCGGATTCTGTTCGCACCAACCGGAACTGCCCATCCCGCAATGATGACCTCGATCACTCTCATCCGCGTCCCGGAGCTGATCCCGACCACCAGCAACGCATTGACAACGCCGCCGGTCGGATTGGCGTATCTGGCATCTTATGCGCGCAGCAAGGGTTGTCGCGTCAGGATCATTGACGCCCTGGGCGAGGCCCTCCACCAATATACGCCCTGGGATTCGCGCAAGGGGTTGGTGCTGCACGGATTGACCTGTGAACAGATCATTGCAAGGTGCATGGATGCTGGCGTCCCGCGCGTCATCGGTGTGTCCAACATGTTCTCACAAGACTGGCCGCTCACGAGAACGCTGGTCGCAATCATCAAGAAACGGCTTCCGGATTCCATCATCATCCTCGGCGGCGAACACATCACAGCCACCGCGGAATTTTGCCTGAAACACTTTGGACCTCACTGCTACTGCATTGGGGGCGAGGGCGAAGTCACGCTGGTCGAATTGTTGGAGGCGCTTGAGCATCAGAAGGACGTCCATGCAGTGGAAGGGATCAGTTACCTGAATGCAGCCGGCCTTTACACGCAGACCGGTCCGGGCAAGAGAATCAAGAACATTGATGATCTGCCGTACCCGGCCTGGGACCTCGTGCCGTTGGAGGCCTACCTCTCCAGCGGCAGCGGCTTCGGCGTCAACAAAGGCAGAAACATGCCCATCGTTGCAACACGCGGCTGTCCCTATGCCTGTTCGTTTTGTTCCAATCAACAGATGTGGTTGCAACGATGGATCTTCAGGGACCCAAAAAGGGTTGTTGATGAAATGGAACACTGGATCAAAACCTACCGCGTTAATAATTTCGACTTTTATGACCTGACTGCCATCGTCCGAAAGAAATGGATCATCGAGTTTTGCAAGGAGGTAGTGGACCGATCGTTAAACGTGATGTGGCAGCTTCCGTCCGGAACGCGTTCCGAAGCGCTGGATGAGGAGGTGGTCGCGTGGATGAAAAAAGCGGGTTGTTGTCACGTGGTCTATGCGCCCGAGAGCGGGTCGCCGACAACTTTGAAGCGCATCCGCAAGATGGTCGATCTCGGTCATTTGAGCGCATCCATGCGCGCCGCGGTGAAGCAGGGAATGTTCGTGAAAATGAACATCGTGCTCGGTTTTCCAGGCGACACGGTCGGCGATGTGTTGCGGACGTACTGGTTCTTGTTCAAATGCGCTTTGCTGGGGGTTCACGACGTGTTCATCTACACCTTCACTCCTTACCCCGGAAGCGCGCTTTTCCGCCAACTGCGGGAGGAGGGGAAGATTGACGGAACAAGCGATGCATACTTTTATGAATTGGCAACCTATACCAAGGTCAATGAAGCAATATCCTACACCGACTTCCTGACCTCACGGCAACTGAGCGCCTTCAAATTCTTGGGCATGATGTATTATTATTGTCTGGTGTTTTTGTTTCATCCTCTTTACCTGTTCCGCATGGCCGGGAATTTATGGCGCGGCGCCACGGATACCCGGGTTGAGGGCATGGTGCACAGCCTTTTGCGGCCCTCCCAGAAGCACTTTCGCGGGCTTGTTTTCGCGCAAAAATTATTCGGAAAATTTCGCTGAAAGTGGCGCCGCAAACGATGAAAAATGCGAAAACCTGGCAGCGCCGGTTCAGTCCCGGAATGGCGCAGGTTCGTCAAGATAGAGACGATCGCGGAGACGGATGAAGGAAATGACCGTCCTGGGATTGAAGGACCAGTCAAGACGAAATGAGTCCACGCCCGGACCTCGTTTCCGTTCCGCCGGCCAATGGCCGCTGTTTTCAAAAACAGCCATGGTTTTTCTCATGTCATCCGTGTGGGGGCGGAGGGCGCGAATCTGACCGCGAATTGCAAAGGCGTTGGCAACGAGCAACAGAATGCCACAGATTGCCCACAAGCGGGGCGCTGCTGCAAGGTTCGTAACGCCTTGGGCGATCAGAATGGCCAGAAGAGGGGCGGACAGATAGTAGTAGCGCGGCATCTGGTGGCTGAGGTCCGGATTTGGATTGGATGGATCGCAGGCCAGCGAGGTGACCGCAAAAGGCAGGGCGGCGATGATGAGAAGAGAAAGATAACAGAAACGGAGATGCGGCGGATTTGACCTGGCAAATAATTGCCGCGCGGTGGCAAACGCAAACAAGGCCGCCAGGCAAAAGCTGAGAATCGTCAACGGATTCTGCAGAGCTGGCGACAGCAGATAGAGTGTGTCGGTAATTTTGAGGTTGAACTGCCCGCCGGCCATGCCGTAAAATAACTTGCTCATTCCAACAAACACGTTTGCGATGAGTTTGCCCAAGCCGACGCTATGAACATTCCCTTGCATGGACACCAGTGAAATTCGAAGACCCAGAGCCGCCATGAATACGCCAACCAGGGTTATAACCAAGCGCGCGTTCACAGGGCGGCGCACGGCTGCAAAAAACATGGCCAACAGCAGCGTACAATAACCAAGTTCGAGCACAAATGGGGCGCTGGCTGTCACGAGGTAAAACAACACGAAAGAGCGCCTATCAGGCGGTCGCGCGCTCAAGGATGGATGCAGGCAGATGGAAATCAGGGTGACACACGTCAGGCTGATATAGGGGAACTGGGCCGTCCAGAACAGCGTGTCCGCAATGAGAGCAGCGCTCCCGAACAATGTGGCGCCCAGGAGGGCGGCGGCGGCATTCGCACCGAGCACCACGGCAATGCGATATACCAGCCACGTGTTGGCAAGATGAACCGCCAGGGATATCAGGTAATGATTTGTAAATTGAATTGTGAAATACTCATACTTGAAAATTACAAGCGCCAAACTGACCGGTATGATGTGCCGCAACTTCGGGTTGTCGCCATAGATGACAAAGTGGCAGACGGCCGACAGCGTTGCGTCCTGTTGGCTGAGGGTGTGATCAATGACACGGATCAGGTTCCATTCGTCATTGCGGAAAAAAAGCAACGCGCCTGGCAGGTACACAACAGCCAGGATGCCCAGCAACAGAACCAACAAAAGCGTTCCGCCCTTCAAATCACGCATATCATTGGTCTCGTGGGTCAATTTCTTCCGTTAAAATCGCGCGGCAGCAGCTTGACCCATTTCCCCTTGCGATCAAACAAAAACGGTTTCCCGTTGAATCGGCAGGGGAAAATGCCGGAATTACCGCGCGATTCTGTCCGGGGACCAGCAACGGCTGGGGGAAAAGCCGACCGGCGCCTGCTCGGGTTGCCGGCGATTCCCTTCCAAAACGGGTCGTCATCCCTCTGAAAACCCGGGGTTGGGAACGCCTGCGCGGATCGAAGAAAACCAGCAGCCTCAGCCCGATGGCGGTGATTTCAGCGATGGTGCAACGAGTGGCCCATCGTATTCAAGATAACGAATTTTCTGGATTCGCGACCGTTTTCAATGATAATCGCCAGGCAGCATCATGAAACGGGCCGTCATCATCACAGCGTCGGGCTTTCAAGACGAGGAATTCGTTTATCCGTACTACCGTCTCTTGGAGGAAGGTTTTGATCTCGCTGTCGCCACCAAGGACAAGGCCGTGGTCCACGGCAAGTACGGCATTCCCGCCCGCCCGACCAGGGATGCTCGTGATTTGAAAGAGTCCGACTACGACCTGGTGATTCTTCCCGGAGGATGGGAGGCCCCGGAGCGGGTTCGCTTGGTCAAAGAGGTGTTGACCTTTGTACGGGCGATGTACGAGAAGGGCAAGATCGTGGGCGCCATCTGTCACGGGCCGTGCATTCTCGTATCGGCCGGTATCCTGCGGGGCAAGCGCGCCACCTGCTACGAAGGCATTGCTGACGACCTGAAAAACGCCGGCGCCCTCTACGAAGATTCCCCTGTGGTTGTGGATGGAAACATCGTCACTTCGCCCCATTATCGCAACAACGGCGATTTCATGAAGGCGGTCATCCGGGAGTTCGACAAGCAGGCGACATCGAAACCCAGCATGGTCGATTACCGCAAGTTCGTCGTCAATAAACCATGGGGATATGAATACCTGATGTACGAAAATGACCGGATGGCCATCTGGTACCTTCACATCAAACGTGGCGAGGAAACCTCCTTGCACTGTCATCCCGGCAAGAAAACCGGATTGGTCCTGCTCTCCGGCGAAGCCCGCGTTTCCTTTCTCAACAATTCGCAAAACTTCAAAGCGCTCTCCAAGGTGATGATCCGGCAGGGGCTTTTCCATTCCACATCCGCTCTCTCGGAGGAGGGTACCGTTGTGATCGAGGTGGAAACGCCCACGGACAAGACCGACCTGGTGCGACTGACTGACAAATACGGGCGCGAGGGAAGGCCCTATGGAGCTGAAGGCGCCAGCCGTCCGATTGACCAAAGCTGCATCCTCCTGAATGATCAGGGCGGCAGGCATCATCTCGATGGTTGCAGCCTTTCCGTTGAGACTTTCATGGATAGCGCCGGGTTCCGAAACCGCGTCAGCAGCGAAGCCATCGTCGTCTTGCGTGGGGGACTTGTCAGTCGCAAGGGCACTCCTGTCCTTGCGCCGGGCGATATCATCTGGTCACAGGACCTTGGTCATCTCATCGACATCTGCCACGCTCCGCACGGCGCCACCATCCTGGCCATTCGCAAGGAAAACTGAGGTGGACGGCATGAAACCGCTTGATCTGCTCGTGTTGAACCCAAACGGGCGGAAACGGATTTACCAGGAATTAAGCGTCTCGTTTGCAGCCATTGAGCCCCCAACCTGGGGCCTCCTCATCGCCACCTCAATCCGCAAACGGGGTTATTCGGTCCGCGTTCTGGACGCCGACGCCGAGAATCTCGACGCGGCGGAAGCGGCCGAGCGGGTGGTTGAGGCCAAACCGCGCCTGGTGGCCGTGGTGGTTCATGGCCAGCAACCCTCCGCCTCCACGCAGAATATGCCGGCCGCGCGTGAAGCCTGCGCCGCGATCCGAAATCGCGCTCCTGAAATCAAACTCCTCATGGCGGGAACCCACCCCTCCGCTCTGCCCGAGCGAACACTGCGTGAGGAGCCGATCGATTTTGTGTGTCAGGGCGAGGGTCCCATCACCCTCCTCGGCCTGCTGCAAAGTTCGCTCGATGATCGGGCGAATTACAGCAACATTGCCGGTCTATGGTTTCGCGAAGGCGATGCCATCCGCCCTACCGCTCCCGCTTCGCTCATCGAGAATCTTGACGAGGAGTTCGGCGGCCTGGCCTGGGATCTTCTTCCCATGGATCAATACCGGGCGCACAACTGGCACTGCTTCGACCGGATCCATGAGCGTCAGCCCTACGCCTCCCTCTACACCAGTTTCTCTTGTCCGTTCAAATGTTCATTCTGCTGCATCGCCAGCCCTTATGGAGGACCGGGCGAAGGTTACCGTCGCTTCAGCCCCGCGCAGATCATCCGAGAAATTGATGTGCTCGTGAACCAATATCACGTCCGCAACATCAAGATCATCGACGAAATGTTCGTCCTGAACGAGAAACACGTGGTCGGCATCTGCGATCTCATCATCCAGCGCGGCTACGATCTGAACATCTGGGCCTACGCGCGCGTCGATACCATCCGCGACAACATGCTTGGAAAACTCAAAAAGGCCGGCTTCAACTGGCTGGGCGTCGGCATCGAGTCCGCCAGCAAATACGTCCGCGACGGCGTGGACAAGACTTTCGGGGCGCGCGATATCCGCAAGATCGTCGAGAAAGTCCGCTCGGCCGGCATCCACGTCGGCGCCAACTTCATTTTCGGTCTGCCTGACGATGATCTTCAAACCATGCAGGCGACCCTGGACCTGGCGATCGATCTGTGCCCGGATTGGGCTAATTTTTATTCTGCAATGGCCTACCCGGGTTCAAGACTTTTTGCCATGGCGCTCGAAAAGAAATGGGCGCTCCCAGACTCATGGATCGGTTATTCCCAGCATGCCTACGAAACGCTGCCGCTGCCCACGGACAAGGTTCCCGCGGCTGAGGTGCTCCGCTTCCGCGATCAGGCTTTCCACATCTTCTTCACGCATCCCCGCTATCTCGATCACGTCGCCCGGCAATTCGGCAAGGATGCGCTCGAACACGTTCGCCAGATGACCACCCACCGGCTCAAGCGCAAACATGCGCCGGAAAGCTTCGCAATTGCATGAGCGCCCCGTCCACCCGCCCAGCTTCACGATCCGCCGATCACGGCGCCCTTCCGGGGCTGGCAGAATTGTGTCCGTCGGACCTCTCGCTGGAAATGTTCCGCCGCATGTGTCGCGCCCGTCATTTTGACGAACAGGCATTTCTTGCCAGTCGGAACGGTTGGTTGCAAAGCCTGGTTTATCTCTCCGTTGGCCAGGAATCCATCGCCGCCGCCATTTCCACCGTCATGGGAGGCGCCTGGATTTTCACCCAGCACCGCGGCCATGCCGCCTATCTCTCATTCGGCGGAGACATCGAGAAACTCATCGACGAGCTGATCGGTCTTCCAACGGGATGTTGCCGCGGAATGGGCGGTTCTCCGTGCATCCATGATCCAAACATCCGCATGATCGGCCACGAAGGATTGATCGCCGAGCACGTCCCTATCGCCGTTGGGGCCGCCTACGCCAGTCCGGACTCACCCGTCGTCTGTTTCTTCGGCGATGGAGCGGTGGAGGAGGACTATTTCTTCGGGGCCCTCGGTTTCGCTGCCACGCACAATCTCAAAGTTCTCTTTGTGTGCGAAGACAATGATCTTTCGGTGCTGACACCCACCTCGGATCGCCGGAGTTGGGAAATCCACGAGGTGGCTCGATCCTTCGGCATCCGCGCCGTGGATGTTGCCGATGATCCGTGGTTGGTGCATCATCACGTCAGCGAACTTTCCCGCCGACTCCCGGCCTTTCTGAATTGCCGCACCTGCCGTTGCTACTGGCATGTCGGCGCCGGACAGGATGGTCCGCCGGAGTGGGACCGCTTCAACATTGTGAAACAACAACTTGCCGGTCTGGGTCTGGAAAACGCCGCGGCAACCATCGAGGCGGAATCAAAGGCAGAAATCGAGCGCTTATGGAAAAGTCGGTTGCAGACACCATCCGCGACATAACGCGCGACCACCTGGAGCAGAACAACGGGTTGTTGTTTGCACAGTGCATCACTGCCGTCGGGTGGATTCAAAACACGGTCCCTCCCCACGCCCCGGGACTGGTGGAACTCCCCATGGCCGATGTCAGCGGCCCCGGTTTCGCCATCGGCGCCGCCATCATGGGACGGCGACCCATTTTTGTTCTTCGATTTCAGAGCTTCCTCTGGCTCGCGGTAAGCCCGCTCGTGAACTACGCCGCCAAGGCCAGAGATATTTGGGGCAAGGGCGTTCCCATCTTCATCCGCGCCATCGCTTCTGAAGGAAACGGAACCGGACCGGTCCACTCCGGCTGCTATCACAACCTGTTCATGCACATGCCGGGAACCCTGGTGTGCGCCCCCATGACGCCCAACGAATACCACGAGGTGTGGAACGCCTTCATGCAACAGGATGGCCCCATCCTGGTGAGCGAACACCGACGCAGTTATCTCTCGTCCGCAGAGATGCCCGACCTTGTCCGGAATGATGCTGATGTGACTCTTTATCCGATCTCCGCCTCCCGTTTCAGCACCCTCGAAGCCATCCCCATCCTGGAGAAGATGAATATCCGCTGCAATGTCGTCCATATTCTCTGGCTCAAGCCATTCCAGCTCAATGCCCGGGTCATGGATCCTCTGAAACGATCCGGTTGCGGCCTGGTGATTGACCCGGCGTTTGAGATCGCCGGCGCCTCTCAATCCCTCGCCTACGATCTGATGCTTGCCACCCGCAGGCCCGTGAAAGCCCTCGGGCAGGAAGACCGTTCCCCAGGCGTGGCCAACCGCTTGGAAAACGGCACGCCAACCCCACAACGCATCGTTGAGGCGGCGGTGCAACTGGTCCGCAACAAAACAACGGCGCCGTCAACGCCGCCATAACCACTCCCGCTTGAACCGTCCCTCTGTCACCCTCTTCGTCGCCGCGATGAACGAACTCGATGGCATGCGTGCCATCATGCCGCGGATCAAACCGGAATGGGTGGACCAGATCCTCGTCGCCGACGGCCAGTCCACTGACGGCACCCAGGAGTACGCGCGCGAACACGGCTACGATCTTGTGGTTCAGTCCAAAAAAGGGGGGCGCCATGCTTTTGTGGAGGGATTCCGGAAAGTGAAAGGCGACATCGTCATCACCTTCAGTCCGAACGGCAAGTCGGTGCCGGAACTCATCCCGCAATTGATCGAGAAGATGAACGAGGGCTACGACATGGTCATCGCCTCGCGCTATCTTCCCCTCTCGAAAAGTGCGGATGACCATTTCGTTTCAGCCTTTGCCAACTGGTTCTTTACAACCGCCATCAATCTTTTGTTCGGCGGTCGCTACACCGATGCCATGGTGCTTTACCGGGCCTACCGCACCCGCCTCTTCTACGAGCTGGAACTGGACCAGGCCGAACACCACGCGCCCGAGAAACTCTTCGGCATCGTGATCGGCATTGAGCCGCTTCTTTCCATCCGGGCCGCCAAGCGAAAACTTGGCGTGACCGAGATTCCGGGCGACGAACCCGCTCGCATTGGAGGTGTGAACAAATTCCCAAAAATCTCCGGCGGCCTGGCCTACCTGTTCCAGATGATTCGAGAACTCTGGCATTGGAAATAATCAGGCCGCTTTTTTCCCGCAACCGAGCAGCCGCAGCCATCCCGGGACCTGCTTGACAACAGGTCCAGGGTATGCTTGAGTGATAATGTGTCTGTCCTTGTCATGCTCGATAAACTCTCTGCCCGCGAGGGTTTTGCGGGCCACCACGAGGACCAACAGACGGAGGCTTTGCTGACGCGCCTCTTTCCATCGCGCGACATCAAAAAGGTCCTGCTCGTGACGCCTCCCGATGTGGAGGCTGCCTTCTTTCGATACGAAAACGCGAAACGCCGCCGCTACTCCAATTACCCTCCCTACGGACTGGCGATTCTGGCCGGGAATCTTCGGGAAATCGATATCGCGGTCAAGATCACCAACTTGAACCATGAGGTTCTCAAACGCTGCTTCGAATCCAATAACGAGGTGGAATTTGACTTTGATGCGATCTGGAAAAACAAGCTGGAGGCGGCCTTTCATGAATTTGAGCCGGACCTGATCGGCGTCACCTGCATGTTCACAATGACGCACGGCTCCTTGCGGAACGTCTGCAATGATGCCGGTCAATACGGGGTGCCCGTGGCTATTGGGGGCGTTCATGTGACCAATGACATCGAGCGCGTCTTGGCGGATATTGCTTCTGCGGACATTGCCTTTCTCCAGGAAGCCGATCTCGCCTTCCGCCAGTTCATCCAGGTCGTGAATCGCCAGTTGCCCGTCACCGATCTCGCCCAGGTGATCATCCGCGACGGCAAGGAACTCTATCCTCTTCTCAAAGAAAGCAAGCCGACGTCCGAACAGATCAGCAACATCCCAGCCTTCGATCTCTTGGAAATCCCGGACTATTCCTCCTACGGCATCATCGGGTCATTCTATCACCTCAAACCCCCGGAAACCCGGTTCTCCACCGTGCTCTCCAACCGAGGCTGCCGCGCCAACTGCACCTTCTGCAGCGTCGCTTACTTCAACGGACGCGGCGTCCGCCAGCGCACCATCTCCTCCGTTGTGGACGAACTGGAGATTCTCCAGAACGAATACGGCATCGGCCACATCATGTGGCTCGATGACGACCTTCTGAAGGATCACAAGCGCACGGTCGGCATGTTTGAGGAAATGGTTCGGCGCGGGCTTCGACTAACTTGGGATGCCACCAACGGCGTTATTGCTGCATCCTGCACCGACGAAGTGATCTCCGCCGCCGCTGCCAGCGGTTGCATCGGCCTCCACATTGGCATGGAATCAGGCAACCCCGCCATCCTCCACCAGATCAAGAAGCCCGGAACCGTGGACAAATTCCTTGCGGCGGCCGAGGCGTTCCACAAACATCCGCAGATTTTTGCGAGCGTGTTCCTCATGATCGGTTTCCCCGGCGAAACCAAGGCCATGATCTTCGACACCATCAATGTGGCTCGGCAAATGGACATGGATTGGTACAGCATCGGACAGCTTCAACCCCTCCCCAACACCCCCATCTACGATGCCATGGTCGCGCAGGGACTCATCCCCGACGTGGGCAGCAAACAAACACGGTTTATGAACGGTCCTCACGGACGCGCCTCGGAACGGGAGAAAAATTCGAAGCTCGCGTCCTCTGATTTCGAGGACGCCTTCGCCGCCATTCCCGCCGACCAGGTGCCGGCTGCCGAATATCTCACGGACATCTGGTTCTACATGGACTACCACCTGAACTTCCACCGCCTTTTCCGCGAAGTTCGTCCCATCAAGATGGATCAGCAGATCAAAAAACTCCGAAAGGTCAGTGACATCCTTCTGCCGGATCACGCCTTTGCCCTCTATTTCCTCGGATACTTGCAGCACCGGACGCAGGGGAACGTCGAACCGGACCTGGTGCGACGACTGGAAAAACAACTCGTGTCTTCCAGCTACTGGCAAGAACGTTTCAAGGCATTCAAACTCTCGCCCGACCATCTGAAGAATGGCGATTTCAATTCCCATGCTCCCAGCGCGGCGTAGCCGCAACCAACGAACTTGTCCCCCCTCTGAGGGGGGATGTAGCGGCGTCCCGCCGCGGCGGGACGA
>JACQHZ010000040.1 GCA_016198745.1 Verrucomicrobiota bacterium | reverse complement strand
TCAAAGAACGAAGGCTGCACTCCAAGGACTGACCCCGGCCCGCTTCCAAGCAAGCTCCGAAAAAGCTTCTGGTTGACTGGATTCGCTGCCGCCTCCTGCTCCGTCACGTGGAATACGTTGCGCGCCACCCGTCCTTGTGCTAGGGTTTGTGACGGAAACACGATGATATCGAAGCCAGACAAAGTGAAAGAGGCGGAGGTGCATTATCCCGCAGGGGTGGAAACAGCCGCGCACATGACCAAGTCGGAGTTTGAGCGGAATCTCCGTCTCATGGCCGCCTTGAAAATGTTCGAGTTGGGGAAACTTTCTTCAGGGAAGGCGGCTGAGTTGGCCGGCATGAGTCGGGTCCAATTCTTGGAAGCCTGCGCCCAATATGGCGTGAGCGCGCTCAATTACCCGCCCGAGGAGTTTGAACAGGAGTTGACTCGCGAGCAGGCCGCAGCCAAAAAACTTGCCAAGTGATCCTCGTCGCGGATACCGGCCCTATCATCGCTTTCGCCAAGGCAGATTGCCTGCATCTTCTGTCGCAATTGGCCGCTGAGGTGTTTATCCCACCGAGGGTGCATCGAGAACTGTTGGCCAAGACGGATGCCGAAGCGGACAGGATTGAAGCGGCGGTGGGCTCGACCATCCGAGTTCGAGCGGCAGGCTTCGTAACGTCAGAAACGGAATCCGCCACCGAACATCTCGGCGATGGCGAGCGGGATGCCATTCATCTGGCATCGAGCTTTTCGCCCGCCGTGATGGTTCTGATGGATGATCAAGCCGGCAGAAGAGCCGCGGTGGGCCTCGAACTGCCTGTAATCGGAACGGTTGGACTGTTGCTTGCCGCGAAAGAAAAGAGGCTGGCAAAAAGCGTGTCGGAGACGCTCTTGCTGATGCGGGCCAACGGCTACTGGTTGTCGGACAAGATCATTGCAGCAGCCAGGCGACTAGCCCGCGAATAGAACATCAAGACGGTCACATTTCTGAGCGTCAAACGCGAACAGGTGATTGCCCTGTTGGAACGATCCCGCCAATTTTGTGTCAATACTGCCCACCGCCCCGCAGACGCAACCAATTGGTGACTTCAGCATAACGGTTGTCATGCTTGACTGTCAGTTCCGCTCCGTTTAGCCTGTATTTCTCACCAACTTTTGGTGAGAAAATGCGGATTAGAAAGCGCCATTGATGAGCAGCAAGCGTCAGCGATCATTTGCCGAGATCACCTGGGAGGATCTGGAAGACTGGGCCGGTTCCCGGGTGGTTGGCCGGGGGCGCGGGTACAAAAGCTGCGTGAGCGACTTGAGGAGCACGACCGATGGGGCGCTGTTGGCTTGGGTGCAGGGAACCGACCAATACGCCACGCAGATCGGCTTTGACGCGCAAGGCCAATTGTTCAGCCATTGCACCTGCCCCTATGGAGTGGCGTGCAAACATGCGGAAGTGTTGGCGGACTTGACGGATCAGGTGGCGCTGAAGGACGGTAATACCGCCAAGCTGGTGAAAGCGGTCCGCCGGGAGATTGATTCCCTTGTTGGAACGGGAAGCTCCCGTGACGGGATGTTACCCGGAACTGGTGGACGCCATGCTCGCATCCGGCCGTCGCCAAGAGGCGGAACATTGGTCTCGTCAAGGCTATGCAAACACGATTTCTTCGCTGCCCGGCATTGCTTGGAACCTGGAAGAGCGACTGCGAAGCCTCGCGGAAAAGGAAGGTGATTTTCTCCGGGTGGCCGCTTTTCGCGCCATGGAGTTTTTATATCGGCTGGACCTATCCAGGTTTATCGCGCTGGATAAAGCTTCCGCTGCGGCCAAGGTCTGGGCCGCCGTTCGGGATTTTGCGCTCTGTCATCTGGAAACGGGCTGCCGCCCCGAAGGGGCCGCGAAGGACGGAAAAACGGGTGGTTTCATCTGGCCGTTGCCGCCAACCGGTTTGAAAAGCCAGAAAGCCTATTCTTTCCTGAGAGAACGACAGGAAAGAAGCTACGCTTTCCCCAAGACTACGCTTGGGGAAAGCTAACCGCAGGATTCAATGAAACCGCCGCACGGCACATCCCAACCAGCGCCTCCACACAGCAGGTCGGGTTTCTTTGGGACCGAAACGCGGAGTGATTGGTCCTGGAAAATCCAGAAATCCGCCTCCGCCGTCAAAGACAAAGCCGTCTTGGCCGGCAAAGCAGACCCCGGTGAAAGCGAAACGGCAACCATCTCATCCATGCCCGCGTGAGGCGGAATGTCCACGACCAACGACCAGAAACGTTCCGATTGCTGAATGCGATATCCGCGGGTCGTGAGAAATTCCATGACAAATTTTCCGCCCGGGATGCCGATTTCAGCGAGCAGGCAACGCTCGTCCGCAGCGCGAATTTGAGGCGACGGCGAGCCATTTTCGGAAAAAAGCGTCCACTCGCTGCTAACGGGCGCGGACAAATTGCTCCAGCGTTCCACAAACAGCGCGCGTCCGTCCACTTGCCTGCAAAAGTTTTGGTGATCAGCCGCGGCTGCCTTGTGAAAAAAACCGCCATCCGCCCACGCGGCCAGAACGCCGGTCTCCAGGCCGTGTCGGCCCGATTGGGCGGCAAGCGCCCAGTTTTCGGCAAGGTAACTCCAGCGCTCGATCCCTTGCATCGGCAGCCAGCGGCGCAACGCGCGGGGCAACGGCGCGGACAGACATTCGCGCGCGGCGGAGGAAATTTCACGCGCGGCCAGCGCGTGCGTGGCGTTATAGCAGCCGAGGCTGCGGCACGGCGCACCCAGATGGAGATGAGCCAGCAGGCTGAGGGGCGAACGACGCTGAAGGTATTCATCGGGTTTGCCTCGCGAGAACGTTCCCACAATTTTTCCGCTGGCGGGGTGAAAGCAAAGCAGGAGGTCTTTCCAATAATGGTCCAACACCGCTTGCGCTTCCGCCGCGATGCCGGCCGAGGCGGTGGAATCAAGCATCAGTTCCAACGCCTCAATTTGGACGGGTGTGTACGTGGGTGAGAGGTATTCGACAACGCCGTATTGATTCGTGTAGTAAAGCCACTCGCGCCATTTTTCTTCGGCGATGGTTCGGGACCGGGAATCGTCGCAGGCCTGGGCGACAGCGAACAGGGCGGCGATGTTCAGCAGATAAATGTTGGTGTACGACCAGGCCGAAGGATGGGCCAGCAAGCCGTGCAACGACAATTTCATGGATTGTCGGATTGTCTCGCAGAGAGCGCCGTCCAGCGCGGCGGCATGGCGGCGCGCGAGCCAACCAAGCCACGGAACGACGAAGCTGACGGCGTTGTGATCAATCACACGCTCCTGCCCTGCAAACCAGAAGAAGCTGCCGTAGGAGAAGTCGGCCGTGTTGAGGTTCTGATGGCGTAAGACCTGCCGAATCAGCGTGCGCGCGCGGTCGGGATTCCGCCCAAGCGACAACAAGGCCGCGGCATAGCCGAGCGATTCCTGCGCCACATGTCCGCCGCGGTGCGTGGGACGATGATCCTCATAGTACACCAGCCCGATGTCCTCGCGGTAGCGGCGGTCACCGTCCTCAACCGCCTGCTGGAGCAAGCCGGCGCGGCGCAGATCGAAAGCCTGGTCGGTGGAAGGGGCAACGCAATTCATCATGGGACTTGAATAATCCTGGAATTATCCGCAAGAAGCTTGCGGAGTTCCTCGGCCAGTGCATGAACTCAGTCTGGAATTGAATGGCAGGGAGATAAACATTCAGCCTTTTATAGCACCGAGTTGAATTCCTTTGACCAGATATTTTTGCAGGACGACAAAGAGGACGATCATCGGCAGGACGGACATGGTCACGGCGGCCATGATCAAGTGCGTGGATTGACCGCGGCTCGTGTCGAAGAACAGGAGACCGATCGGAAGGGTGTAGCGGTGGACGCTTTTGAGCATGACCAGCGGCCAGAAGAAGCTGTGATAATTGCCGATGAAGGTGAAGATCGTCAACGCGATCACGCCCGGACGGCTTAACGGCAGGATGATGTCCCAATAAATCCGCCATTTGCTTGCGCCGTCCATCTCCGCGGCTTCGTCGAGGCTCGACGGGATCGTGAGCATGAACTGGCGCAGCAGGAATGTCCCCAGCGCAGTGAATCCAGCGGGAAGAATCAGGCCTGCGAACGTATCCACCAAGCCGAGTTTGATCATGATCTGATAGTTGGGAAGCATCGTGACCAATCCGGGCAGCATCGTCGTGGACAGGTACAAAAGGAACACCTTGTCGCGGCCTGGCCAACGCAGCCGCGCGAAGCTGAAGGCGGCGAGCGAACTGGTGAACACCGTCAGAAACGTGACCCAGGCCGCCACGAACAGGCTGTTCCAGTAAAAGCGGGCGAATGGGATCACGCGGAACACCTCCGCGTAGTTGTCCCATTTCGGCTTGCGGGGCAACCAGTTCTCGAGCCCGACCTCGGCCACGGGTTTGAGACTGGTCAGGACCATCCAGAGGAAGGGCAACACCATGGTCAGGCTCAAGGCCACAAGAAGGAGATGAAGGGCGCTGGTCGAAAGGAAACGGTGGTGCAGCGTGCTGCGTCTTTCCCGCATGACCTGGCGTTGAGGTTGGTTTGGTTCAGTCGTTGACATAGCGGCTGCCGAATTTCCAGTTGCCCAGCGTCACCACGAACACCATCAGGAACATCATCCAAGCAATGGCGGAGGCCGATCCCAGCCGGCCGGTCTCGAAGCCTTCCGTGTAGATGAAATAACTGAGCGTCGTGGTCGCGCCGGCGGGACCGCCCTGCGTCATGGCGCGCGCCATTTCGAATCCGCCCTGCAATCCGCCGATTACGCTGATCACGACGATGTAGAAAGTCACCGGCGCCAACTGCGGCCAGGTGACGTTCCAGAACTTCTGCCAGGCCGATGCGCCGTCTATCTCGGCGGCTTCGTGCAGCTCGGGCGACACGTTGGACAGCCCGGCGAGGTACAGCAGCATGTTGTTCGAACCGATGGCGGCCCACAGGCTCATGATCATGAGGGCTGGCTTGGCCCAGTGATATTGCGTCAACCATTCGGGCGGCTGCAAACCGAGCGCGTCCAGCAGCGGTGCGAGCGCTGCGTTGATGGGGCCGGTGTGCGGGCTGTAGAGTTTCTTCCACAAGATGAAAATAGCCACCCCGGAAGTGAAATGGGGAACATAAAAGAGCGTGCGATACACCGTCGTCCCACCGAGCACGCCCAGCAACAGAATGCCGCAGGCCAATCCGCTCATCACGATCAGCATGGCCGAGCCGCCCGCGCCGACCACGGTCAGCATCACGACGCTGGCCAGCAACACCGCCCCGCCGACCAGCGCGCCGAAGACCTTGCGGTTGCCACCGCGCAAATCCTGACTGAGAAGGATTGCTGCGATCAGGCTGCCCGCAATGGCGAGCGGGATGCCCATCATCAGGAACAACGTGTTGCCCAAAAACCGCCAGAAATCGGGATGCGTCGTCAGTTGCACGAAGTGGTCGAGGCCGATAAATCGCAGCGGTTCGTTCTGGAAACGGTTGTGCAGGCGCAAGTCCCAGTTGGTGAACGCCAACGCGAAGCTCAACGCGACCGGCACAATCGTGAAGATCAGAAACCCGAGGATGTTGGGCGCGAGAAACGCCAGGCCGAGTCTGAGTTGGCGATGTGGTTTCGAATGCATGGCCGCTGGCTATTTCTCCCCCCAGTTTTTGAACTCGTAGTAACGGCGGTGAAACGGGTTCGCAATCCACGCCAGCGGAACGCGGCGGCCTTCGGCGCGAAGCTGCTCGATCTGTCGCTGGCGAACGACCAACTGATCGTACCGAGGCCGCAGCCTGGGATTTTCTTTCAACGCGCGCTGGATTTCTTCGTTGATGCGGTCGGCGGCCAGCCGGGCGGCTTGCTCGGCGGGATAAAGACCCGATATGAACCCATCGAACGTTTCTCTTTCGATCCGCTCCGCCGTGCTGGGCAACACGAACGGGCTGTGGCTTCGGCCAATGCCGATGGTCTGGACCGCGTCGGCAAACACCTCGTGGCAGCCCCACTCGTTCGGATATTTGGCCGGACGCAAGAAAGCTTCCGTCCGCGTGTAGATCGGATTGGGCGGCAGCGCGTCGGCGTCCTCGACGATGTGCAGGTTGTATTCTTCGCTGGCGAGGTAAGCTAAAAAATACCGGGCGAGTTCCCGGTGTTTCGAACCCGCGTAGATGGCGGCGCACCGGGTGTCCACGCGCGTGTTGGGGAACTCGCCATAAGGATGCTCGACCACGGCCAGGTCGAGCGCGCCAAACTGGCGAAGCTGAATCAGCGCGTAACGACCCGAAAGAAACATGGCGTAGTTGCCGCTGTTGAAGAGTTGCAGGTTCGACCCGCCATAACCCGTTTCGGTGGCAAAGGAGGCGACATCAGAAGCGGTGGGCAGGATGCGGTCCGCGCAGGTCCACTTGTGGATCAGCGCCAAGGCCCGGACGTTGCGCGGGTCGTCCAGCGTACAACGGGTGAGGGTTTCGTTGAACACCGACAAGCCCAGGCTGCGCCGCATGATGTCGCGATCGAGACCCGCGGCGAAGAACACGGTCGGCCGTTTCCCGGACGGGTTCGCCGCCGCGACGAACTGTTTGCCCACGCGCTCGAACGTTTCGAAATCCCAGCGCCGCGGCGGGCCGGGCAGGCCGTGTTTCGCAAACGTGGCCTTATTGACCCAGAACAGCGCCGTATAGACGTTGCAGGGGAACGCGTACTGGCAGTCCGCGATCGTGATCTCGGAAGCGACCGGCGCGTACGTGTGGCCGGGGTCGAACCCCAGCGCCCGCGCCGAGGCCGTCACATCAGCCAACAATCCCACCGCATGCAATTGACGCAGCGCGCCGCCGCTGAACGAGTCCATCACGTCGCCGCCGACGCCCGACACACCCTGGATGATTTTCTTGGTGACGGCGTTATTGGCCGTGTCCAACCGCAACTGCATCCGCGGATGACCGTTGCTCCGCAGCCAGCGGTGAAATGTCGCAACCTGTTCGCTCCGCGCCGGGTTCGCGTCGGTCACCCAGTAAAGCACCGGCGCATCGCTGCGCAGGTCGGGCTCAAGCAGATGGGTCAGGACGCTGGCGGCGGTGAGCAGAATGAGACAACCAACGAACACGATCTTCATCCGTCCGCCTCATTCAACGCGCGTAATAGATCCGCCCTTCTCCGTTCCAGCGGGACGGGTTGGCAAACGACCCTTCCAGGCCGCCCCAGGGCAGGCTGAAAATTGAGGCTGTGCCATCGGCATTGCCGAAATCCACCTGGAAGTTCAGGTGAATCTGATCGTTCGGAACGGGACGATAATCGCCCAGCGCGCTCCACGGAATTTTGCCAGTCAACGTCCAGCCTTTGCCCGTTTTTACCGTGATCCGATAATCCGCTTCCCCGATCCACGCTCGCTTACGGAAGGAATAGGGTCGGAGTGGCTTGCGTGCGAACGCGCGATTCAACGGGAAGAAAATCTGATGGTCCTCGGCCGTGGGTTTGATCCGGCTGCGGTCCGCCTTTGGGTTGGTGTTGATGAACAGGTTGAAACAATCCGATTGCCAGGCGTCCGCCGGGTTATCGGGAAAGTAGCTGTTCACCGCCGGAGTGTCGTCGCCGACGCATTCCGCGCCGAGATAGAGATATTTCTCATCGTAGCGGAGCATGATTTTCACGGAGAGCGATCCGTCGGGCGTTTGCATCACGACGGGAGTCACCAGCCGGCTCCAGGTGGTGAGCGATCCATCGACAACGGGAGGTTCGAGCACAGAGGAAATCGCGATGAGTTGCGGGCCGGAGGTTGCCTGCTTCGAGGTTGTGGGAGGACGGGATTTGACGGCGGCGAGATCCGCCGCCGAAACCTCGAATGTCCCCCGCGCGCGTTGGACCTGGTCAAGCCCCTCGATGGCATAGACGCGAATGTGCTCGCCGCTTTCCAGGCTCTGGCTCACAAGGTAGGTCTTTCCATCTTTGGGGTTTCGATAGGTACGCGCCTGGCCGAGTTCGTGCGCCGTGATGCAGTACGGATCCTTTCCGGGATCGGCGCCTTCGCGCGTGCCGCGGAACATGCGCGTGAGAAACAAGCCGTCTTCGGTATAGACGTTCACAAAGCCGTCCATGTCGGAGGCAAAAACAAAACCGCCGGCCCAATCCAGCGACGTCATGTAGGAGAACTCGCCATTCTGAACGCGGCCATACGCCTTTCGCCCGACCTGCCACAGCCGCTTGTTTTCGGGGGAGTACTTGGTGATGTGCTGTTCGCCGATGCGTTTGGCCCAGAAGGTCAGCCCCGGAAACTTGCCCTGTTCATCCAACTGCGCCGTGCCGTAGTAACGGTTGCCCTGATCGTCCACGCCGATCGCGCGAATGTCCGGCAGCGCGAGGGGAATCGCCTTCACGTTGTCCCAACCGTAACGCGGGATGCCGTTCTCGACGCCGAGCAATGGGAAAGCCATGTTGCCCACATAAACCGTGCCATCGTCGGTGATGTTGGCGTCCCAACTCACCGCCTGCAAGCCGCGTTGCTTCGCCTCGGCGTCGGGCAGGATGCTGACCTCATCCTCGGTGACACGCTGGTCGCGGTTCAAGTCGTGCCAGATGCTGAACTGCGGCGCGGTGCCGCGAAAGTAGTCCGCGCGCGTGCCGTCCTTCTTTTCGAATGAAATGCGGGGGCCAAACCGCGCCACGGGCGTCAGATGGTCGTCATCAATCCGAAAAATTCGCATGCCCTTGTGGTACACGTAAAGAAAACGCTGTCCCTTGATCGCGACCACGCCGCCACCCTGCGACAGGTAGCCGTAGATCGAGGAAGCGTCGTCGAACTTGTTCAGATACCACGCGCGGTTGAGTTGCCACTGGCCCGTTTTGTAATCCAACAGAAACTCGCGAATGGTCGGAAAGGTCGGCCCCTCGAACCCGTAAATCCGCTGTGGGTCGGCTTGATCGTTGGTGCCGAGATAGCAATAGAACGCCTGCACGTTCCACACCGGCTTGAACTCCGCCGTGAGCTTCTGAATCCGGTTCAGGCCGAACTCGGCCAGGATCAGATTGCCCTCCCGATCCACCGCAATCCCACGCGGGATGGCGAGCTTGTCGGGCGTCACCTTGCCGTTGAAGGGCGCTTCGCGTCCGAAGGTCCGCAGCAGTTTGCCCGTTGGAGAAAAGACCTTAACCCGATTCGGAATGCCCAGATCAGTGACGTAAAGATTTCCCTCCGGACCAATGGCCAGCCCATTGGGCCGCTCCAGCTTCTCCGCGACCACCTCGCGAAGAATCCTGCCCTCCGCATCCAGCGCGAGCACCTTCCGGTCGCTGACGACGAAAATCTCTTTTTCGCCGGCGACCGCGATGCCGCTGGGTTGCTTGATGCCGGTCCACGCGGACAGCTTCTTGCCCGTCTTCGGATCATAGACCAGCACCTCGTCATGATGACTGTCCGAGATCAGAAGCCGACCGTTCCAGACCGCGGCGCCTCGAATGCGGTCCGCCTCGTAGTGCCAGCTCGGATGACGCATCACACCCCGCCAGGCATGTGTGCGCGGGTCGCTGCTTCCGTCCGATTGGCGGGATTCCTCCGCCTCCTTGCGTAACGCCTCGTATTTCTCCCATTGATCGCCGGGGGGATAAAAAACGGGCGCTTTTTCAAATCGAACCACCAACTCGCCGTCCGGGAAGGGGGCGTGTTCCATCGTTGCCTTTCGGATGCGGTAGAATCCATCATCGCCCATCGCGAAAACGTGCTCATCGGACAGCGCGAGCGCCGAAACCACTTCCACCGCGGAGACAATCGTGGCGGCTTTGCCGACTTTGCCGTCGGGGGAGATTTTCTGCACCGCTTTGCCGTGGCCGCCGCCCGAGGAGAAAATCGTCCCCTCCGCGTCCACCGCCACATCCATGAGGTTCAGCGCCTCGACGTTGCCCAGGTCCCCCTCCACCTGGGGATGCCGCCCGTTGGCGAGCGTGGCGATGTAACGCGGCCGCACCGGTTTGCCGCCGGCGATCCGGTATTCGTACGCGCCGGGTTTCACGGGCCGCCCTTCGTCATCCAGCAAATCCCATTCCACCCGTTCCTTCGACGCCTTCTTGTCCGCCCCCTCCCAGAGCGTCCGCACCATCACGCCGTTTGAATCGAAAATCGCGAGGCTGGTTGGACCATCCGCCGGCCCATCCATTGGAACGGCCACATTCGCACTCGCAGTTCCGACCCACGTTGCCGCAAGCAAGGCCATGGCTGGAGTGAAAATTTTCATACAGCGACCCTGACAAAAGCCGTGATTCACGTCAAGCAAAATATCCTAGTATCATCCTAGTTTAATACCGCTGATCGCCGGCGCCGACCGGATCGAGTTTCAATAGCTCCTCGCCCATCTTCCGCCCGCCCGCCCGATTGAGATGCAGACCGCCGCCGTCGTCGTATTCGCGCAGAACATCCGCCGCATGAGTCGAGGGTTGGCCGGTGATGATCCGCGCCGAGTCGAATGGGATCGCGCCCGGGACATGGTTGGTCAAGTCGTGGAGAATCCAGGCGTTGACCTGCGCAATGCCGTTCCGCTGCGCCGGGCTGAAATCGGAATCGGGCCAGATGGTCAGGACGACGGTCTGAATGCCCGCGCCGACGCTTTGTTGGGACAAGGCGCGCAGACGGGAGATGGTCGCCGACGGTCCGTAAAGCGCGTTGGTGGCGCTTTGGCTGTTGATCCAGCAAGCGATGTCATTGACGCCTGCCAAAACGATGAGCCGATCGGCCTTTCTTCCGTCGCGGAACGTCAGTCGCAGCACGTCGTTGGTGAACCGATTCTGAAGGTTCAGGGTGGTAAGCCCGCCGGCGCCCTTGTTGATCACCTCGAACCCGCTGCCCAGGAGCGTCTGATACACCTGCGGATATGGGATCGCGTTGGTGTCCGCAGAGATTCCGGCGGTGATGCTGTCGCCGAACGCGACGATGTTCGTCGCGGCGTGACCGGGATCGCATAAAATGATCGAAAAAAGCATTGACAGAAAAATATAAATCATACTAGGATAGAGCTATGATATTTGATTTGTCGCGTCAAGCGAAAATTCGCAAGTGTTCAGGCCATCCCTCCGCTCACCGTCATTCCCGTCCCGCCGTGGCGGGACGGGAATGACGGTGAGCCGTTGCAAAAATTCAACAAAATTTTCAAGACAGGCAAACCCGTGAGAAACCCGTTCATCGTTCGCATCGCGCTCGTGGCGTGCCTCGCCTGGGCCGGCGCGTCCTTGCCGGCGGAAACGATCACCTTCGGTTTCGAGGCCGGCATGATCACCAACGTTCTGATGCAGGACAACGTCCTGCTCGAAGAGGCGCCGGACCTGAACCGGGGCGCGTGCGGCTCGCTGAAATGGAGCGGGGCGTCCGCCGCCGAAGGGCGCGTGCTCTGGCAGTTGAACAGCGCCTTCGCCAAACACATCCCGCCGGGCGGCACCATCACAAGGGCCGCGCTCAAGTTCGTGAACATCAACGCCGCATCCGCCACCACGGGAAGCGTCTATCGCGTCCTCAAACCCTGGACGGAAACCGCGACCACCTGGAATCAGCGGGATGTCTTCAACTACGAGGCCTGGGATGCGCCAGGCATGCGCATCGGCAAGGACCTCGCCGCCGCACCGTTCATCAAAGACCAGGCGCTTCCCGCCGTTGCCGTCAGCGGTATGCACGAATTCGACATCACCAGCGAATTGCGGTTCTGGATGAACAGCCCTTCCAACAATTTTGGCATCGCCTTCATCGCCGCGCCGAATGCGCCCGAAATCCACTGGGGCGACGCGAATCGCGGCGCGGGGAACGAGAACGAAATGCCGCGGCTCGAGATCGAGTTCTCGCCCGCGGCGGCGCCGAAGACGCGAAATCAGTGATCACTGCTGACGGATTATTCTCCATGACGATGCCCCTTCGACATTCGGCCTTCGGCGCTCGCCACTCGCCACCCGCCACTCGTCACTCGGCCTTTACTTTGGTGGAATTGCTCGTGGTCATCGCCATCATTTCAATCCTCATGGCGCTGCTTTCTCCCGCCTTGGGCAAAGTTCGGGAACTGAGCTGGCGCACGGCTTGCGTCAATAACCTGCGTCAGATTGGGATGGCGCTCCAACTCTATGCGGGAGACAATGAGAGCCGCTTCCCGCGTCCCGCGTTCGATGCCACGGGCGGCAACCCGCGGACCTACAACTACGCCTCCACCTACGCCAATCTTCGTCTGCTGGTGCCTGCCTACCTCCCCGGAAGACCAACGGGGGGCGTTTCTCTCGATCCAAACGCCACGCCGTCCTTGTACTGCCCGCGGGCGCGCAAGAAGGACAGCACCGGCGCCGGCGCATACTTCTTTTCTGCCACCGATTCGGACTACACGTACTACGGCACCGACGACACGATCGACGGATCAGCGTACGGGCCGCCGATTCAGAACTGGCATCCGTGGACGTTGGCGCGACAAAAGGCGAGCGATCCGCCGCAGAATGTTCTCGTGCTGGAAGAAATGTGGGGCCAAATCAACGACGCTCAGGACATCCAGCATCGCTCCGACCGAGGCGGCAACGCGCTCTACCTGGACAATCACGTGCAATGGGTGACTTCTCAGCAGTACTTATCCCGTGCGCCGGCCGACACCCGCTGGTACTTTGCTTGGGATGGGTTCTGACACCAAGCTGTTTTGCATGTCAACTTTATCCCTCGTGGGCGCAGGGCTGGTTTTCTTTCTGGCGCATGATTCTGCGATGGCGATTGAGGCGGAACCAACCCGCCCTGTGCGCGTGGTGATGCGCGGCATCGACACGCTCGCAAAATGGAACGCCAAGCAACTGCGTTGGACGTGCCGGCAACTCGACGGCGCTTTTCAGAAGGAGATTTCCCGCAAGGGGTATTTCGAGTATCTGCGGCTGAATCTGCCGGTTTCCGGCGCCGGATTTGAGGTGCGCTGCAATTATTCGCGCGACGACATGCGGAAGATTTCATGGCCGGATTCGCCCGTGGACGTTCACCATGCCCTGACGATTTCCGACGCTCAATATCCGTTCTGGAGTCTTTTTTACGACGGCCGATTTGAGGACTCCGCGGAGGTCGCCTTCTGGGGCGTCGGAATCTCCAGCAACAAGCTCAACGGAGCAGGCGCTTTGCCGATGAAGGTGGCGCGTAATGCCCTGCTGAAAGACCGGGGCGTCCGCGCTTTCCTGAGACCGTTGCGGTTTTCCGTTTTTGCGGATGATCCGTGGCGCGCGCTTCCCGTGCGGACGACGGGGGAATCATACGCCATTGATTTTCCGTCCATGGAGAGCGGCCGATACTGTTTGCGCGTCGTGGCGTCTCCATCTCATTCCACCTCGCCGGACGTGGGGCCTTTCGCCGAATTCGATCTGGCGATATCGAATCCGGCGGAAGGTCATTTTGTCCGCCTGTTTTGCGAACGTCAGCGTCAATGTTTCCTGACCGGCGAGGACGTCGAGTTGAACGTGGCTTGCGCCGGCAAACAGCCGGTGCGCGCCGATATCATCCTTACACTGGAAACTCCCATCGGACATCGGCTCGCGCTCGCGTCGCGCGAACTGCGTCTGGATCAAGGCGATGACAAGACCGTTTCGCTCCTGCTTCCCGGCCGCTTTACCGCCACGCTCATGTCCGGGCGCTATCGAGTGGCCGCGCAACTTGGCGCGGCCAGCGATCACCGCGAGATTCTTTTCGTCCCTGCAGTGAAGGCCAGTTCCGCGCCGCTTTTCGGGACGTGCATGAATAAGCATAATGTGTTCGACACCTACAACTATTGGATTTGGCCCCTTTCAGACCCGGCGGTCCTGCGCCAGCTTCGCCGGCGGACGGATGCGTTTTTCGAGGGGAATCTGGTGACCATGACCGCTTTTGACAGCAACGTGCATTGGGGAACGAGCAAGGAGAAATTAAGCCCTTACACGGCGGGCGATCTCGGCGATGACACGCGCCTTGGCAGAACCTGTCTGAAAGTTCCCTTTGCCAACGACCCGGATCTGCCGCCGGCGGCTGCCGATGGCGCCCCCTCCACCTACAACTTTTTTCTGCAGGAAAGCGTCCGCGTTCGAGCGGGCATCGTCGGCCGTTTCATGAAGTTTGATGCCCCCGCGATGGACCCTTACGAAAGGGAAGGCGCTGGCATGATGCAACGCACGGTGTCACTCCACGCGCAGAACGCCAGGGGCTATCCGACCTTTCAAGGAATGGACTATGGACGCTGGCTCAGTTTGGTTTCGATGGGAGGCACCCCTCCTTATGTGGCGCCGCCCGAGATTCGTGCCGCGGCGCAAAAGGCGACCTGGGAGATTTTCCAACGGCAAACCGGTCACCAAGGCGCTCTTCCACGCCACGGGTGGAGCACGTACGCCGCTGAGATTCCGCGGGATGAAAACTTCAACGCCCAAACGCATCCTGGGATGTTTCGCCAGTGGACGCATTTCATGCAGGATTTGTTTCCACGCGACCTGGCGTTGATGGGTGAGGCGCTGCGGGAATCCGTTCCTTCCGCCATCAGCAGCTTCAACCTTTATCCGAGCACGCATTACGGCGTCGCCTATGCTCCCAGCAATGTGGGTTATATGAGCGGTGTTTCCGAGCCGGATCGAGCAGTTTCAACCGTCGATATGATTCTTGCCTGCAAGGAGGGCAGCGATCAGTCTGACGATCCTTACGCGCAAGCCCTTGCCTGCGCTGTTTTTTACAACGCCATGCGCGCGGGCAAGCCGGTGCGCGCCATGGGCGAAGAAGCGAAACTCGCGTGCCTCAATCCCACCGGCGCCTGGCGCTTCCTCTTCGAGGGCGTGGCCCATGGCGCGAGCGCCGGTTTCTTTGATGCCTCGGACCGCGGCATCCGTTATCACGAATTTATCTCAAACACATCCGACATCTGGACCCATGGACAGTGGGGAAGCCGTGAGCGCTGGATGACCTATTTGAAATTCATGCAGCGCTATGGGACTGCCTTTCAGGAGTGCCACAAACGCGCCAGGATCGGCCTGCTGGCATTGGAATCCATCGGCCTGCGGCACAGCGGTCTCACCGCCGCCACGCAAAAGTATGGGGGAAAACTGTACCAGGCGTACGTCTCGCTCTCCATGGCCGGATTGGAACCCGCCTTTGTCTATGAGCACAATTTGATGGACGCTGTGCATCCCGAAATCCGCGCGTTGGTGGCGGTCGGAATTGACGCGGACCTGCCGAAAGAAACCCTGGACGGCCTGCGCCGATTCCAATCCCGCGGCGGCGTCATTTTCGCGGATCAGCAGAGCGCCACGCTGACGCTGCCGGGTGTGATCCGGATAGCATGCCATTTCAACGAATACGCCGAACTCTACGCGAGTGAATTCGAGAAGCAACACCGTGGAACGGAGGTCGGCAGCCTCAAGTGGATGGCCATGAAAAAGTTCGCCGTCCAATCCGTTTCCGAACTGCAACGCAAGATCTGGCCCACGCTCGCGCCCGCCTTGCAAAGCGACAACCCCTTCGTGATCACTACTCACCTTAACGGCGGTGAAGACGCGACCTATTATTTCGCTCTGAACAGCACCCCCGCGCCGTGGCGTTGGGTGGCGGAGATGCCGCGAAAAATCTATATGCTGCATCAGTTCGTCACGGCACCCGTACGCGCCGACTTGAAGATGCAAGAATGGAAAAATCGACGCCTCTATTCGCTCACCGAAAGCCATGAAGTCAGCGCCGAACTTCAGCGTCGTGAAGGACTGGTTCAAGCGGATTTCGACCGTCTCCCCGCTCAGGTTTACGTCGCGCTTGCCCGTGCGCCAAAGTCCGTGCGGCTCACGGTCCCGCGCAACGTCAAGAAGGGTTTGAACATGGGCATCGGAGTTGAGGTTCTGGGAGCGGACGGGAAACCGCTGGCGGCGGCGCTGCCGCTGGAAATCACGATCCATGACGGCGCAAAACAAAGCGTCCTCTATCGAGCCACCTCCCGCGAAGGACGCCTGCAAATGGACCTGCAAACCGCCATCAACACCCCCGCCTCTGCGCTGAGGGTGGCAGCGCGCGAGTTGATCACCGGCTCGCGATCCGGCGCTTCCATTCAGCTTCTGGATGTAGAACCGCAGCGCCAGGCGAAGGCGGAGGCGGTCTGGGGCGAGGACAACGTCATTTTCGATCCGCAGGCGATCCGGGAGTTCCTGCAAAAACGTCCCCTGACGATCCCCATCCGCGAACCGGTTCAGGCGCAGGACTTTGTCCGCGCCATCGAGTCCACGGGACAATCGGCGCGTACGGTCGAGGAAAATGCCGCGTCTGAATGCGAGGGGAAAAACTGGCGGGAAGCGAACCTGCGCGATCAGAGCATGTTGCCGGACCTGCGGATTCCCCGCGACCTGGTGATCTTCTCCATCGGGACGACCCATCCCCTGGTGCAGCCGCTGGTGGACGCCGATTTCCTGCCGCGTTTTCCCACAGAACACTACCCTGGGAAAGGTCGTTGTGTCTCCATGCTTCTGAAGAACGCTTACGCCTCCGGCCACGACACGCTGCTGGTGGTTGGCGGCGATGCAGACGGTTTGTCCAAAGGGATGGCCGCCCTGACGGCACTCGCGAAAGGCAAAGAGGTTGCGTTCACCAATCCCTGGCAAAGCCTGGAGAATGCTCGCGTTGCATTGCTGCCGGACGACTTCAAGAAGTTCAAGAATCTTCTGCCTGCCACAAATCCCCGAATCGCAAGTCCCATCACTGGTAGGACGCTCCATCTTTTGCCCCCCGACTGGGCGGAGGAAATCGGCCACAATGTTTCCGCGATCGCTGCCAGTCCCAATGGGGGAAAACGAGTGGCTGGTACGGACAGCCCCCGGGAGAATCTTCATCACCTTGGCGCGGATGGAGCGGTCGCCATCAGCCGCAAAGTGGACGGGCTTTATGTTCACCAGGTGGCGGTGACCGACGACGGCATCACGGCAACGGCGGTGACGTTTCCACCCCATATTCAGGTGGCCGACAACAAGGGCAACATCCTGTGGCAAGCAGAGCCGCAAACGGAGGACACCCTCTGGGGCAGCCTTTATGACGATAATGTTCCGCCGGAACCTGACTATTTCGCAGTCGCTCCGAAAGGGGGGCGTCTTGTCATGAGCACACCGCAAGCTCAACTCGAATGCCGCGCAATGGCTGATGGCAAGACCATCTGGACTTTCGACTACAGTCATCCGGATAAACTTTTTCGCCGCCAACTTCAGCGGGTGCGCGTCACGCGGGACGGCCAGCGTGTGTTCGCATCCGTCATCACCTATTGGCGGGATGCGCCCGACAAAATTCCCAATTTCGAGGGCGGCGGCAGTATTGACTGTCGCGGCGTGGATCGCAACGCCACACCGGAAATCCGCGCCAAGATGAAGAGCTTGATCCTCTGCTTGAACGCCGAAACGGGCGCCGAAATCTGGCGCCGCGAGTTTGAACCCTTCGGCGAACTGCAAATGATCCGTTACTGGATGTGGGAAAACGAAAGTCACGGCTACTGGGCGCCCCCCTGCACCGGGGTCCCCAACAACTGGGATCCCCTCGCCTGGTTTCGCATGAAAGGACGAATGGGGCATTCCCTCGACGCGACCCCCAACGGAGACCGCCTCGCTGCGGGGGATGAAAATGGCAATATCGCAGTTTTGGACGATCAGGGGCGAACGACCGCTGAATTCCGGAGCATGGATTACTTCGATGGCATTGACGAATACCTGGTTCGCCCGACGGTGAAAATCGCTCCGGACGGCAGCTACGTCGCCGCGATGCCCAGCCAGTGTTTTGACCGCGAGCTTCGCAAATTCGAATGGGATAACTGCTCGTGGCTGGTCTCCAGCCGCGTTTACCTGTTTGACGTCAAGTCGGGCGTCATGTCGCGCGGCCCCCTTGCGTTGGAAGCGGTCAGCGACATGCTCGTTGCCGAAGATGGCGGCGCGGTCATTTTTGGACGCTGGGATGGCTCGCTGAACGCGATCTCGCCAACGGGAAAACCGCTTTGGAGCGCGCCGTTGAACGGCGGCTGCCGATTACTCGAAAGCGACGGAGTCATCTTGTGCGGCGCCAGCCGCGGCCGCGTCTGCGCTGTCCGGCGAAAGGACGGGGCGTCCCTTTGGTCGGTCGATCTGCGACAATCGGAAAAATTGCCGCTTCCATCCTATGCGGACCTTGCGCCAAATGCCTGGTGGTTGAAATAGGAACGAACCGGCTCTTGTCATGCGAAATAAAATCCATCTCGATCAGATCCGAGAAGAGACCTGCGCATATTTCGAGTCGCTGCGCGACAAACGCCAGCCCTACGGCGCGTATCGCGACGCGCCTGACTCCGGAGCGGGCTTCTATGGAATCTGCGATGTGGCGCTCGCCCGACGGCTGATGGGGGAAGACCTCACGCGGTTGGACGCCGATGATCGCCAATCCTGGTCGGAGCACATCCATAAATACCAGGATCCAGTCAACGGCATGTTTCACTGCAGTTATCACATCCGCGGCCACGCTTTGGGAACGGCGGTGCAAGCCCTTTGTGCGTTGGAGATGCCACTGAAGCGTTGGCCCGCCGCTTTTGACCTGGTGCGCGAGCCGTCCGCAGCGGTTGCGTTTCTCGAACTGGCCGACTGGCAGCGCATCTGGGGCAACAGCCACAATTTGTTCGGCGTGCTCGTGCCCTGCAGCCACATCGCCGGTCCGGCGTGGCGCGAGGCGGTGTGGTCGTGGTTGGATCGGGAACTCGACTCAAAGACGGGACTGTGGCGCAAGGGCGTCCAGCCATGCGACCCGCCCCACGGCTGGGGCGTTCTGGAGCAGCTCGGCGGGTACGTTCACATTGTGCCGGTTTACCGCCATCATAAGCGCCACGTCCTGCATTTGCGCGCGTTGGTTCAAACGATTCTCAACTTGCAGCGTCCGGATGGCGCCTGGTTTCATCTTCCCGGCGCAAGTTACATGGATTTCGACGCGCTCTATGCGCTCTGGCTTGCGACGGAGATGGAGACCGATTTGCGGCCAGGCGTTGAAGCGGCCGCGCGGAAATACGCCGGCCTGTATCTGCCCAAGGTCAGCAAGCAGCGGCTTCACGCCAACGGCGCGGTCCACATTGTTCTTTGCAACATCACCACGCTGGCCATTCTCCAGCGTCTCTTGCCCGATCACATCGTTGCCTCCTGCGGTTGGGGAGATATTTTCGACACGGCGGACGTTTATCGTCTTGATCGGATCCTTCCGTCCGCGAAAAGGCGCGGAACGAAAACCGCCTTTTCTTGACCAAGGCGATTTTCAATCGCATAAATCGTTTCGTGCCAAAGCGAAAGCAACCCGATTTCCATCCCGAACTGGGTCTTCCGGAGTCGCGCAGGCTTTGGCAGACGGAGGGTCTCTTCGCTGATCACTATCTCAAGACGCGCATTCAGAAAAACGATTGGTGGCCGACCGACGCTCGGACACAACCGATTTGGCAGTTCTGCAAGGAACTTTACGAAAAACGCGCCTTCGGATTACGCCGTTACGACAACGAAATGGGTGTTCGTCAGGAATTGATTGATAAAATTCTGCAACAACTTGGTTTTGACTGGTCGGATAATCTTCGTCTCCCCGATACCAAACAAGATTTGGAGCCTGACTACATCCTGTACGCCAGCGCGGAAGAAAAGGAGGCCGTCGCGGATAAAAGCATCAAAGAGCGGTTCCAAACCGGCATTGCCATCCTCGAAGCCAAAAAGTTTGGCCATCCACTCTCTCAAATCAGCAAGCATCAACAACGTTATCCGCATCAGCAAATCCGCGCCTATCTTGATGAAGCCCAGGTCATTTCATGGGGGATTCTGACCAACGGCAGCGCGTGGCGGCTCTATTGCCGCGGAACCAAGCCCAGCGAATTTTTTGAGATCGAATTGAGCGAAGCAATCAAGTCGCTCGAGAACTTCAAATTTTTCCTCGCGCTGTTCTGTCCTGCCGCTTTCGTCCGCGAAGTTCAAGGCCGCTGTCGCCTCGACCTTGTTCGTGAGGGCGCGTCCGAAGCGCAGAGCAAACTCGAGGAAGACTTGCGGCTTCGCATCTTCGGCATCCTGGAGATTCTCGCCAACGGTTTCGCCGAGCGCATGGAGAAGGGCATCACCGACACCGCTCTGCCGCGACTTTATGAAGCCAGCTTGATCTTTCTCTATCGTCTGTTGTTCATCCTCTATGCGGAAGGCCGCGCCTTGCTGCCTCTGGACCGTCCCAATCGCAAATACTACAAGCACTTCTCACTGCGGCGGCTCATCCCGGCGCTGAAAAGTTTCGCCGAATATGACAGCCGGACTCAGACGCGCCTCTACCGCGAAATCCTCGATCTCTGCCGGCTGATTAACGGCACGGACGAAAAAGCCAACCGCGAATTTGACGTTCCCCGCTACAACGGCGGCCTGTTCGATCCCGCGCATTACCCCGAACTTGAACAATGGTGCGTCTGCGACGCCGTGCTTGCGGACGTGTTGCGCGAACTGCTTTTCAATCCATTACCGAAGAAAGATCAGCCCTCGCTCCCCATCGAGACGGTGGACTACGCCGGCCTGCGCGTCCAACAACTCGGCTCCATTTACGAAGGACTGCTGGAACATCATTTCGCCCGTGAAAACGGAAAACTGATGCTCCAGACCAATAAAGCCGAACGCAAAGCCACCGGCGCCTACTACACGCCCGATTACATCGTCAAATACATCGTTGAACATACCGTTGCCCCGTTGCTGAAAGAGATCGAAGAGCGTGAACCGGTCAAATCCGCGCGCGCATTCGGAAAACAGGACAACTCCTTTGCCGAGGAAGTTCTCAAACTCAACATCTGCGATCCTGCGATGGGGTCGGGGCATTTCCTCGTCGAAGCCACCACCTACCTCGCTTACGAAATCGTGTATCATCCCACCACGAAGTTTCAGGCGGAATTTACCAAGGGCGAATCCCAGGAACAAGCCGAGATCGCCCATTGGCGACGCCGCGTGGTTGAAGCCTGCATCTACGGCGTGGATCTTAACCCCCTCGCCGTCGAGTTGGCGAAACTTTCGTTGTGGCTCACCACCATCGCCAGCGATCAGCCGCTCAATTTTCTCGATCACCACCTGCGTTGCGGCAACTCGCTCATTGGCGCGCGCCTCGATCAACTCGGCAGCCTTCCTGAAAAGAAATCACGCGGAAAACAAGGCATTGCGCCTGCTCAAATCCAATTCACCTTTGGACCGGATTTCAAACGCGTCGTTGCCGAATCCATTCGCCAGATTCACGAAATCGAAGCCCAAGCCAGCGGCGAGGTGGCAGCGGTGAAAGCAAAGGAAAAGCGTTGGGAAGTTGAAATCCTGCCCCGGCTCGCGCCATACAAAAAAGTCGCTGACCTCTGGATCAACGCCTTTTTTGATGGACCGCTGAGCGAGGAGGAATACTTGGCCGCAGCCAAGACGGTTCTGGCAGCGGCTCAGGCGGGTGCGAACAGATTGCAAGAAGCGGCGGAGCGTTACCATATCAAGGAACTGGACAAACCTTACTTCCACTGGGAACTCGAATTCCCCGAGGTTTTTTTCACCGAGGACGGTTCGCACAAAGAGAATCCAGGCTTCGATGCAGTGATCGGAAATCCGCCGTTTGTAAACGCCATTGAACTGAACAAGGCGCTCTCGGAGTTTGAGAAGCCTTATTGGGCTGTGGAATTCAGTAGTGCGGCCGGTGCTTACGACCTCTACATCCTTTTTCTGGAACAAGCCATTAAGCTGACGCGGAAAGGGCGGCTCTGTTCTTTGATCACTCCAAACAAGTTTTTGTCCGCGCCGTACGCTGTTGCTTTTCGGGATCATCTCTGCACTTCCGCCAAATTGGTTCATCTGCTGAACGTCTCACGTGTCCGCGTGTTCGAAGACCCGTCAATTTACCCCGTCGTCAGCGTGATTGAAAATTCGGCGCCGGCAAATGACTACAAGATTTTGGTCGAAGTGCCAAAAGACACCTTGAATCCAAAGGAAACAACCGTCTTTGTCCAGGACAGTTCAAACCTTTCTGTGCTGCCAGAAAAAATCTGGGGATTCCTTTTGTCAGAGCATTTGCCTCTGGTTCTTAAGACACAGAAAATTTCCGAAAGTTTGGAGAAGCGCACAACCGTTCGGGCTTCCAGCACGGCCGCTGAAGCCGATGCCTATGCGAACGCCTTGGCGAATACGCCCCTCTCTCAAACCAAAAAGTTTCTCAACACGGGTCTGATCGATCGCTATGCCAGCCTGTGGGGGGTGTTCCCTTTAACGCACAAGGGCAGGTTGATGCCTTCTCCTCATCTTGATTTATCGGATCCATCTGTTACGGAAGAGCGAAAAAAGCAGTATGCAAAGCCCAAGATTGTCTTTGCGAAGATGGCTGCTCGCATAGAAGCATTTCTTGATGAAAGCGGCGAATATGCGTCTGCAAATACAAACTTCGTGTATGATTCGGAACACAATCTTCACTACCTGCTCGCACTGCTTAACAGCAATCTCATGGCTGCGCTTTACGGGGCGTATTTTGGCGCACTGCGGATGAGCGGTGGTTACTATCAATTCCAAGCGCCGCAATTGCGAGTGCTTCCCATCCGCCTCATCGCCTTCACCACGCCGCCATCAGAACGCAAGTTGAACGGCGCGCAAGGACGTGAGCTTTGCGAACGCGGTCTTGCAAAGAACGATGCGGCCGAGACGCTGGGTTTTGTCGAGAAACAACTGAAATCAAACCGTGCCGACGTGGTTCACGATCTGCTGGTGTTCCTGGCCGCGCGAATGATGGCGTTGAACAAAGACAAGCAGACCGCCGCCAAACAATTTCTGACCGACTTGAAAGATTTCCACAGCATGGATGTCCGCAGCCTCACCCCCAAAACCAAGCTGGACGAATTTTGGAAACTGGAATCCGCCGATCTATTCGCCCACTTGCGCAAAAATGCCAGGGCGCTTGCCGCGCAGGGCATCCATCTCAAGGAGACCGACGAAGAGAAAATTCGCGCCCGTTTTCAAAACGCCAAAGAAAAACTTGTCCTGCTCGACATCCAAATCGTTTTCACCGACCGCCTCATTGACCAAATTGTCTATGCCCTCTACGGTCTGACGCCCGGCGAAGTCAAGCTGGTGGAGGAGAGCGTCCAGCGATAAAATTTTGCAACTACTCAGGTCATCCCTTCGCTTGCCGTCATTCCCGCGAAAGCGGGAATCCAGTGCTCGCACAAAGCCATACTCATAAGACTGGATTCCCGCTTTCGCGGGAATGACCTGAGTAGTTGCAAAAAATTTTACTCGATTTGGATACACGCATGAAACATGGTTATGAATTCAAATGACGACTCCCAAGGAACGCGTTCTCGCCGCGCTGCGGTTCGAGCGATGCAATGAAATCCCGACCTGGACGCCGGGCTATGATCCGGGCTTTGTCCGACAGTGGCGCACATTCAAGGGGGTTGGCGACGAGGTCCATCCACTTTCGCATTATCGAAACGACACCGTGATTCTCATCGGTGATGAGCGTTTTTTTCCGTCACAAGCGGGCGTTCTGCGGCGCGAGGACGGTTACGACATTTCCAACAACGGATGGGGTTGCATCGTTCGCTCGAAACCGAACGGCTATTTTTTCGAGGAAATCGATCGGGTTCTCAATACAGCGAAGGATTTGGATGCCGTTGAATTCGAGCCGGCGGCCCTTCCAAGCCGATACGCAGGCTTGGAGGAGCATGCGAAAAAGGTCCATCAGGATGGCAAATGCGCCTTCACAAAGATTGGCGGGCTTTACATTCGCAGTCATTTCATGCGCGGTGAAGACAGGTTGCTGATGGACATGGCGGGCGATGAAACCTTTTGCGACGAGTTGTTCGACAAGGTCGCCGCTCACTTTGAACAAATGGCGCTGGAAACCTTGAAACGGACGCACACCTGCGACACGGGATTGTTTGTCTATGATGACCTCGCGGGATTGAAGGGGCCGATGTTCAGCCCGCGAATGTTTGCGCGATATTTTTTGCCGCGCTATCAACGCATCATCGCCAGTTGCCGCAAGGCCGGCTGTCAGCATTTCTTTTTTCACAGCGATGGGAACGTCGCTCCGATGCTGGATATGCTTCTGGAAGCGGGATTCGAGGGGTGCAATCCGCTGGAACCCCGCTGCAATCCCGGTCTGGCCGATTTGCGCCGCAAGTATGGAAGCAAATTGGCACTCATCGGAGGCGTCTGCAACACGCGAATCCTGCCGCGGAACGATCATCGGGAGATCGAATCACACATCCGTTCGCTCATGGAGTTGTCGCGGGAAGGCGGGGTGATTCTGGGCATGGCGTCGGTGCCGGAGGAAATGCCGCCGGAGGCTTATGATTACGCGATGCGCCTGATGAGAGCCGTTTCTTGCGCGGAACCATCCTCAGCGAACGTCTGAATCTCGTATGAGCAACACGCTGCAGCCCACTCCCCGCGACATCGCCAGGCTCCATCAATCGCATGCGGCGCTTTCAATCCATCGCGCGATGGAGGTCCGGCGCGAGGAGTATCTCGATTACATGACGTTTCGCGCCAACCAGCGCCCTCTGTTCACCGAGATATTCGGACCGCTGATCGGACTCAAGGAGGAATGGGCTGCCCAGGGCGCGTCGCCGTCAGAACTGGATTTCTCCGCGTTCCGCTACCGACGCCCCATGCTGGATCACATCCCCGTCCATACCGGCTGGTTGGGAGGAGACCAGGAGGAAATCCTGGAAGAAACCGAAGAACACATCATTGCCCGGGATCGGATGGGACGGCGGGTGAAACTTTGCAAGCAATCCGCCACCGTGCCGCTGCCCATGGATCATCCCGTGGCCGACATGGACGATTGGCTGCGGGTAAAATCGCATTATCAATTTTCCGAAGCACGTTTCGGAGCTGATTGGGAAAACCAGGCGCGCGCGATAGCGCGGAAAGGGCAGGTTGTGTGCGTGAGCATCCCTGGTGGGTTCGACGAACCACGCCAGCTCATGGGCGAGGAGGAACTGTGCGTCGCCTATTACGCCCAACCCGGCCTGATACACGACATTTTGGGCACCATTGCTGAGACGGCGTTCAGAGTTCTGGATCGCGTCACGGAACGGGTGCCGGTGGACCAGCTCAACGTGCACGACGACATGGCGGGCAAGAGCGGGCCGCTTGCCGGTCCCAGGCAGATCGGCGAATTCATCAAGCCGTACTACCGCCGGATTTGGGATTTATTACAATCCCGCGGCGCGCGCCTGTTCTACCAGGATTCGGACGGCGACATGAGCGGCGTCATTCCCGCATTGCTCGATTGCGGTTTGAACGCGATAGGACCGATGGAACCGGTGGGCGGCAATGACATTGTTCGTTTGCGTGAGATTTACGGCCGGCGTCTCGCGTTCATGGGCGGCCTCGACAAGCATGTGTTGCGTCGAAGCAAAGGGGACATTGTAACCGAGCTGGAGCGAAAAATTCCTCCGATGGTTTGCACCGGCGGCTGCCTCCTGGGACTCGACCATCGCATTCCCAACGGCACGCCTCTCGACAACTATCGGTTCTACATCAAGAAAGCCTGGGAGATTTTGGACCTGTCTGCCGCCAGACAGACGGGACATGAAAGCGTCCAACCTGTTGCATCATGAACTCAATGACACCACGCGAACGGTTCATTGCCGCGTTGGAGCGACGTCCGCTCACAGGACGGGTGCCGCATTTTGAACTGGTCTTTTTCCTCACCATGGAGGCATTCGGCAAGGTGCATCCCGGTCATCGCAGTTATCATCAGTGGGACCAGATGGAGGAAAAGGAAAGGCAGTTGCATCGTCAGGAAATGGCCGATCTGCACATCGCCACCGCGGAACGTTTCGAACATAGCGCGATCTTCGTTCATCCAAATCCCTACAACGTCGAAGAGACGGAGCGGCTGATTGACCTCATTCGCGAGAGATCGGGCGATCGCTTTTTTCTGATGCTCCACGGAGACGCCACCTTCAGCGTGCCGAGCGGCACGCGAATGCAGGAATTTTCCTATCGCCTGGCCGATGAGCCGGAGAAGGTGAAGGCCGAGGCGGCCGCCATGGTGGAGGAGGCATTGCAGCGCGGAGCGCGCCTTCGGAAACGCGGGGGGCTGGACGGATTTGCGTTATGCGCGGATTACTGTTTCAACACCGGCCCGTTTCTGGGACCGTCGCTGTTCTCGGAATTTGTCACGCCCTATCTGGCCCGTCTCACGAAGGCTTATCGCGACATGGGGTTTTTCGTGATCAAACACACCGACGGCAACATCATGCCGATTCTGGATCAACTGGTGCAGACCCATCCGCATGCGCTGCACTCGCTCGATCCGCAGGGCGGTGTTGACATTGCGGAAGTGAAACGACGGTGCGGAAAAGAGGTTTGCCTGATCGGAAACGTCAACTGCGGTTTGTTGGACACGGGCACGGACGAGGATGTGATCCGCTCGGTCCGCTACGCCTTGCGCCACGGCATGCCGGGCGGCGGCTACATTTTCTCGACCAGCAATTGCATTTACACCGGAATGCGGCTTTCACGCTACCAACTCATGCTCGATGTGTGGCGCAAAGAAGGAAATCAAGTTTGATCAGCGCTGATTCCTCCCGCAGGTCAGCGGCCGGTTCTCAAGCCGCAGGCAGGCAAGGCAGACGGCTTGTTTTTCGCGTTGCCATCAAAATGTTGCATCCGAGACGCAATGTGTTAAGCACAGAACCATGAATTCAGGACCCAAGATCACCGTCATCGGCGCCGGCAGCTATTTTTTCGGCAAGGCCGTCATTCACAAGATGGCCACGAGTTCCGTGATGCGCGGCGGTGTGCTCGCGCTCGTGGACACCGACCCGAAGACGCTCGCAACCATGACGCGTCTTGCGAGACGAGTTTTCAAAACGGCAAAATGCGGCGTGAGGGTGGAAACCGGCTGCGATCGGCGCCGGGTCATGGAAGGCTCCGATTTCGTCATCCTGACCTTTTCCCGTCGCAACGCCCATTATCGCGGCGTGGACACCCGGATCGCCGCCAGGCACGGCATGCGGATGTGCAGCTCGGACACGATCGGTCCCGGTGGCATTTTTCGCGCGCTTCGCGAGATTCCCCCGATCATGGAAATTGCCCGTGACGCGCAACGGCTTGCGCCGCGCAGTTGGGTCATCAACCTGGTCAATCCGACGGCCGTCATTGGGATGGCGTTGCGCCGCTTTTCTCCGGAGGTGAAGAGTTTCGCGCTTTGCGACGGTCATCATGAGCCCTACAACACGCTGCATTGGTGCAAGGAGGTTGGGATTTTGCCGAAGGGCGTCGTGACCGTTCCCCCCGCCGTGCAACGGAGTCTCGACCTCGCCATCGGCGGCGTCAATCACACCACGTGGATCGTCCGGTTTCGTTACGATGGACGCGACATGTTGCCTGTATTGCGGCGGCGGATTGTCGAGTATGCCAACAAGGAGGCGAAAAAACCGCATGACCACTCGAAGGTTCGCCACAACTGGAACTACGCCCTGCAGCTCTTCGATCTTTACGGCGCATTCCCGACCGCCATCGGGCACACCAAGGAATACGTCCCGTTTTTTCAGGGCCACGGCGTCGCGCCTGTGAAGCCGGAGCCGATCGCGTTGTTCGATGCGGATCGTCGCGCGATCGAAATGGCCGGGGCGTGGAAGATCACCGGGGAGTACGCGGGGGGGAAGCGCAGTGTTGCCGAATTCCTCAAGATCATTCGCGACGATCACGCTACCGATATCATCGAATCCATGTGGGGCAACCTGGGGAAGTCTTTTTACATCAACAGCAACAATCGCGGCGCGATCACGAATCTGCCCGACGCCGCCTTTGTCGAGCTTCGTTGCGACGTGGACATGCGCGGCCCGCGCCCGCAGCCATTCGGCGAGATGCCGCGGGGACTGCTTGCGCATCAACATCAGATACTCGACACGCACGAGTTGACCGCCCATGCCGCCGTCACGGGCGACCGCGCGATTCTGCGGCGCGCGCTTGCCGGCGATCCGCTCTGCGTCAATCTCACCGACGCCGACGCCTGCATCGCAGAACTGCTGGAAGCCCAGCGCGACGCGCTGCCGTCGTATTGGTTCAGGAAATCGCGGTCCGGGGCAAGAAACGTGAGGCAAAATTTCGCTTCAACCTGCGGCTCTTTTTGAAGCCGAATTGACCTTTTTCGATTTCAAGTGCAAGAACATGTCCCCATTTTCGATGACTTGAACAATTGCTCCATGGCAACACATTCATTTTGGAAGCGCGATGAAGAACGCGGATTTCCACAACAACATCAACATGCCGATTCTGTACTGGGGGCAGTACACTGCGAGCCGCCTGGAACTGGCGGAGCCGTTGTACCGCTTGATGTCGGGCATCCTTCCGCGACGTAAAAAGGACGCCGCCGATTACTTCAAAATGCGGGGGGCGCGTTATCCCATTTCAATGGGACCGGATGGCGTGGAAACCGCGCCGGGAATTCTGCTTTTGACGTGGATTGGCGCAGGCGGCTGGCTGGCGGAACATTTCTGGTGGCATTATCAGTTCAGCGGGGACCGGGTTTTCCTGAAAAAACACGCTTATCCGATCCTCAAGGAATGCGCGCTTTTCTATGAGGATTATCTGCAGAAGGACGCGAACGGGAAATTCCGTCTGCTCGGTTCGTTCAAACGTTGCCCTTCGTTGTATTGCAAACACTTGCAAAACTCCCATTAGCAGCCTGTCGGACTTGCGCCCGACAGGCTGCTAGCCGCAACGAATGAGAAATGGGGATTGGCATTGTGTGGAAGGAGCAAGACGGGTGGGGGAGTATTCGTCGCCGGACAAAAAGACAAAAATGGCGCGCTTCTGTGCTTGACCCTCTCTTGCTGCATCAATATGCTCGTGTGTTTACATTGCGTTTCTGAAATGGCTGAACAACTGACATACGTTTTGGTGAATCCGTACACCTTGCGCAAATCGCGCACGGGCGGAATCCTCGCGCGTTTGCTGACGCGCACGGCATTGGACCTGGCTGCGGCGCGTCTTTTCGCCCCCAGCCGGGAACTGGTGAACGAATACGCGGCCACACTGCGCGTGTTCCGCAAAGGGGGGCGTTCGCACAAAGACCGCGTGCGCGAACTGACCCATGACTATGTGCTGACCAACTACTCACCGGACCCCGCGACGGGCAGGCGGCATCGAGTGCTGATGCTGCTTTTTCGCGGCGAGAATGCGGTGGCGAAGATGAGCGCATGCGTGGGAAATGTTTCGCATCATTCCGTGACCGGAGAGACCGTCCGCGACACCTATGCTGATTTTATCCTGGGCGAAGATGGGCAGGTCAAATACTTTGAACCCGCCGTGCTGACGCCGCCAACGGACGAAAACATCGGAAAGAAACTCCGGATTTGGGCCAAATATTCCGACCGCGACGGGGGGGTGCTGGAAAATGTGCTTCCCTACAAACGCACGCCGCACACGCAACGCACGCTGGTGATCATCAAGCCGGACAACTTTTCATTCCCCAGCGGCAAGCCCGGCAATGTAATGGATATGTTTTCAAAAGCCGGGCTTTATATCGTCGCTTTCAAGGTCAACCAGATGTCCGTGGCGCAGGCCGAGCAGTTTTATGCGCCGGTGCTGCCGGTGCTTCGGGAGAAATTCAAGGCTTTTTCAGGCGAGCGGTCGCGCGAGGCGTTGAGCCGGGAATTCAACTTCGCTCTGCCATCCGCCGCCGCCGCCCAGCTTGGAGAAGTGGTTGGCCCGCTTTATGCGAACGCGCAGTTTTGCGACATCGTGAAATTCATGTCGGGACGGAAGTCGTGCGAATGTCCGCCTTCCGAAAAGAAAAGGCCGGGCACGGTGAAATCCGTGGTGATTGTCTATGAGGGCGAGCACGCGGTGGCCAAGGTGCGCGAAGTCCTCGGCCCAACCGATCCGCGCAAGGCGCCGCCGGGATCGATCCGCCGGGAATTCGGCCAAAACATCATGGTCAATGCCGCGCACGCCTCGGATTCACCGGAAAACGCGAAACGCGAGATGAAGATTCTCAATCTCGCCGAGAACAACCTCAAGACAACCATCGAAGAATTTTATCCCGCCTGATTTCACCGTCCTCAATCATTTTTCACCCACGCAACCCTGACGCCCCTTATATCGCATTATGGAAGCCGCAATTATCGCCAAAAAAATCAGTCCCTCGCTCACCCTTGCCATCGACAGCAAGGCCAAGGCACTCAAGGCCGAGGGCAAAGACATTTGCAGTTTTGGAGCAGGAGAGCCGGATTTCGACACCCCCGATCACATCAAGCTGGCGGCCGCGCAGGCCCTTGCGGAGGGTTTCACCAAGTACACGCCATCCTCCGGTATTCCCGAATTGCGGCAGGCAATCGCGGAAAAAATGAAGGCCGAGAACGGCGTGGATTACAAACCCAATCAGATCATTGTCTCCTGCGGCGCAAAGCATTCGTGTTACAATGCCATCCTGGCGACCTGTAATTCCGGAGATGAAGTCATCATTCCCGCTCCCTACTGGCTCAGTTATCCGGAAATGGCGAAGATGGCTGGCGCCGAGCCTTACATTGTGCAGACCACGGCGGAGAACAATTACAAGATGACGCCCGAACAATTGCAGGCATCCATTTCGCCCAGCAGCCGGATGGTCATTCTCAACAGCCCCTCCAATCCCACCGGGTCGGTCTATACGGAGAATGAGATGGCGGCGCTCGTTGAAGTGGCGCTCGAAGACGATCTTTTCATCCTCTCCGATGAAATCTACGAGAAGGTCATCTATGATGACGCGAAACACTTCTCCATTGCTTCCATGTCCAAAAGGGTTCTCGAACACACAATTACCGTCAATGGCTTCAGCAAAAGCTACGCCATGACCGGGTGGCGGTTGGGCTACCTGGCGGCGGCGGAGAACATCGCCAAGGCGGTGGACTCGATTCAGAGCCATTCCACATCCAATCCCACTTCGTTCGCCCAAAAAGGGGCGGTGGCTGCTCTCAAGGAGTCGCAGGAATGTGTTGCTCAAATGGTGAAAGTCTTCGAAGAACGACGGAAGCTGATCCTTGACGGTCTGAACGCCATCGAGGGAATCCGTTGCGTCAAGCCGATGGGCGCTTTCTATGTGTTGCCGGATATTTCTTCTTTCGGCATGAACTCCAGTCAGTTTTGCGAACTGCTTCTTGACGAGGCGCTCGTGGCAGCGGTGCCCGGCATTGCCTTCGGAAATGACAAGACGATCCGCCTCAGCTACGCGTGCAGCACCGAGAACATTGAAAAGGGCATCTCCCGTTTGAAGGATTTTTGCGCTCGAATCCGGAAATAGCGATCCGGTTCTCATGATGCCTTCGACGGGATAAACGCGCATCGTTCCGGACGGGCGCATGGTCATGGTCCCTCTCACCCACAACCTTGGTTTTCCCCGCATTGGCGCAAGACGCGAACTCAAGCGGGCGACGGAAACGTTCTGGAAGGGGAAGGTTTCTGAAACCGAGCTTCTGGCGGCGGGCGCGGCCATTCGCAAGGAAAACTGGCGGATTCAAAAAGATGCCGGCATCGCTTTGATTCCTTCGAATGATTTCAGTTTCTACGATCAGATGCTCGACATGTGCGCCCTTTTTGGGGTCGTGCCCCGCCGGTTTCAATGGAAAGGGGAAACGGTTGGCCTCCAGACGTACTTCGCCATGGCGCGTGGCGCGGGACAATCGGATGACTGCAAATGGCATCACGCTCCCCCCGCTGCGATGGAGATGACCAAATGGTTCGACACCAATTATCATTATCTGGTGCCCGAATGGGATGGCGGCCAGGCGTTCAAACTTGCTTCGCGCAAGCCTTTCGATGAGTTCAAGGAGGCGCTTGATCTCGGCATCCGAACCAAACCCGTTCTCATCGGGCCGGTAACCTTTGTTTTTTTGGGCAAAAGGCTGGACGCCCGCGTCAATCCGCTGTCCCTGCTTGAAGGTCTGCTTCCGTTTTATTCCGATGCGCTCGGTGAACTCCAGGAAATGGGCGCGGAATGGGTGCAACTGGACGAACCCATTCTCGCCACCGATCTCGCCGCCGAAACTCAAAAAGCCTTTTCAATGGCTTATGACTTCCTGCGGCAGAAAACTCCGCATCTCAAGTTTTTGCTGGCCACCTTCTTTGGCGATCTCCGGGACAATCTTCCTGTTGCCGTCCGTCTGCCCGTGGATGCGCTGCACATGGACCTCGTCAGGGCGCCCGGCCAGCTTGACGCCGTCCTGCAAAGTCTGGGACCCAGGATGATGCTTTCCGCGGGTGTTGTTGACGGACGCAACATCTGGAAAAACGATTTGCATTCCTCGCTCGCCTTGTTGGAAAAAGCCAGCGCCGCTTTGGGCGTTGATCGGTTGATGGTTGCACCCTCCTGTTCGCTCCTGCACTGTCCCGTCAGTTTGTCGTACGAAACCAAACTTGATGATGAACTGAAAAGCTGGCTTGCCTTCGGCTGCGAGAAACTGGCGGAAACGCAGATTCTTGCGCTGGCCATGGGGCAGGGGAGAAGCCGGGTGGAACGTCAACTCGCCCAAAATGCGGAGGACATCGCGAGTCGGCAGCGCAGTTCCCGCATCCATGTTCACGCCGTCAAAATCCGCAGTTCATCCGTCAAAAAGGAAGACGCTCAACGGCGAAGCCCGTATCCGCGGCGCGCGGTGCTGCAACACGCGCGCTTCAAATTGCCGTTGTTCCCCACCACCACCATCGGGTCTTTTCCTCAAACGGCTGAAGTGCGGAATAACCGCGCGCGCTTCAAAAAGGGCGAAATCAGCCAAAAGGAACACGACGAATTCATTCGCAACGAAATGGCGCTCCTGGTCAAGCTGCAAGAAAAACTCAACCTCGACGTCCTGGTGCATGGCGAATACGAGCGCAATGACATGGTGGAGTATTTCGGCGAGCAACTTGCCGGGTTCGCCTTCACCGAAAACGGGTGGGTCCAGGGGTACGGATCGCGTTGCGTCAAGCCGCCCGTGATTTACGGCGACATCCATCGCCCCGCTTCGATGACGACGAGATGGTCCGTCTATGCGCAGTCGCTCACCCAAAGGCCGATGAAAGGAATGTTGACCGGTCCCGTCACCATCTTGCAATGGAGCTTCGTGCGGGACGATCAGCCTCGCCGCGAAACCTGCCGGCAAATCGCACTCGCCATTCGCGATGAAGTTTTGGACCTGGAAAAGGCGGGGATCGGCATCATCCAGATTGATGAACCCGCCTTGCGGGAGGGGCTGCCGTTGCGCGCCGCCGAGCACCCCGCCTACCTTCAGTGGGCGGTTGAGTGTTTCCGCCTCAGCACCGGAGGGGTGCGTGACGAAACTCAGATTCACACGCACATGTGTTATTGTGAGTTCAACGACATCCTCGATGCCATCGTGGCGCTGGATGCCGACGTGATTTCCATCGAGGCCTCGCGCTCAAAAATGGAGTTGTTGGAAGCGTTCCGGAAATTCGAATACCCGAATGAAATCGGCCCCGGTGTGTGGGATATTCATTCACCGCGCGTCCCTTCTGCGAAAGAAATGGCCGGGCTGTTGAAGAAGGCCATTCGTGTCCTCCCGCCGGAACATGTCTGGGTCAACCCGGATTGCGGCCTCAAAACCAGGGATTGGAAGGAGGTGTTGGCGTCCTTGAAGAACCTGGTCTGCGCTGCGGAACAAATGCGCGTTGCCGCTGTCTGATGCCTTCGGCCTGGACGCATGCGACTCCGAAGGCGGTTCGTTTTGTCTCTGAACCAGTTCTATTTTTACGGCTTAATATGTAAAAAGGAGCGAAGGCTGCCGGTTCTTTTTCACGCTTCCGCGCTCCTGACGTCAGAAGGCAGGCGTATGGAAAAACGTAAGCGGGGTGAAGAATATCCGCTACGCGCTCAGAATTTCATCCACGGATCGCGCCACCCTGTATTCCGCCGGTGATTCATGAACGGCGAGCGTTTCGGAGGGCGGCAAACCGTTGCGGAGCTGAATGTCATTCAGATTCTTAAGCAGCTCGTCGTCAAGGCGCGTGAGCCGGTTGCCGATGCCGAGATCGCCTTCCATCCCCGGCAAAAACGCGCCGTCAAGCGCGTTTTTGATGTGGCGCAGATTTCGCTCATCGAATCCCTTGCCAAATTCCGCTGTCAGCCGTTCGGCCAGCCGCGCGAGCAGTTGGGCCCCATAGCAGGCGCGCGCCGCGCCGCCCTGCTCGAACTCGACAATGTGCCGGCCCACATCCCAGCAGGTGCGCACTTGCACAATATCCACCGCGCGCAAAGCCTGGCGGCGCGCATCCTGAATCAACGCGCGCAATCGGCCCAAAAGCTTTTCCAGCGATGGCGGAGCGACTGCGGATGTCGAACGATTGACGAAAGGTTTCTTTTTCATAGGCTGCGCACATTCGCCAGCCCGTTTTGTCTTTTTGGCAAGCCCGATCTTTGAGTCGGTAGGATTTTCCTTTGAAGTTGAGGATGTGGGCGTGATGGAGGAGGCGATCCAGGATGGCGGTGGACGCCGGGACATCTTGGATGAGTTTTCCCCATTCCTCGACGGGGCGGTTGGAGGTCATGAGGGTGGAACGGTTTGCCGAGGCCAGCAATTTGAGCGGGTGCGTTTGAGCCGAGCCGCTCGCGCAAACGCACTGGATAACGCGCGTCCTTGGCGTTGAGTGCGATGGACGTCATTGAGGCGCACCCGTCTCAGGCATCGAACGGGGGCATTTGGGCGATGGCCGAGTCGAGATGCTTCAACAGTTCGGGCACGCTGACCGTGGCCGCGTGCCAGAGTTTCACGGGATCAATGGAATCGTAACCGTGCGCAAGGATGTTTCGCATACCAATGATAGCCTCCCAAGGGATTTGTGGAAATTTGGACCGAACTTCCTTTGAGACTCGACTTGGAAATTGATGGAGAAGCGGGCGTTTTTTTGCACGGATAACGAGGGAAAGAGGGTGTTTTCCCTCGGTTATCGTGACGTTCGGGAAGAAGGAGGAGAGCCCC
>JACQHZ010000066.1 GCA_016198745.1 Verrucomicrobiota bacterium | reverse complement strand
TACCTCTACCATCAGAGCCAATTCGCGTTGGTGGACTTCCCCAAACCCGTCGAGAAACAAATCCTCGCTCTGGCTTCGGTCGCTTGAGCTTTCGCGCAGCCACTCACCGCTTACCAATTGCGCCACGCTTGGACCACCTCAGGCGTGTCCCAGTCGGCTGATTTCGGCTTGGGCGCCGGCATCATCTTCAGCCTCACCGTCCTCGCGGGATCACTTGGCATGGAAAGGATATAGGACGAGGCCGCCGCCAGTTCCGCGTCGTTCTACGAGAAGGTGCTGCAAATTCGCCCGGTGAAGGATTTGTTCATCATCCGGCGTAACGCGATGCACGGCATCCGGGAGTATTACTCGAAGGATCAAAAGCGCCGCCTTGCAAAAATCACCAAACGCGCGCATTCTCCCTGACGTGAAAAGAAAGCTGACACCGCAAGAATGGATGGATGACCCTTTGGAATACGAAAGAACACACCTCATCGATGCTCCCGCCCGCACTGTGGCCTCCGCTCATCAAGAGGGATGAACGGCTGAAAGAAAGATTTAGAACTGGCAAAAGCCCGCCTGCGAATGTTAAGGTAGCACGATGAAGAAACAGCACCTCGGTTCAAATCTCGACGACTTCCTCGCGGAGGAAGGTTTGCTGGCGGAATGCGAAGCCGGTGCGCTCAAGCGGGTTGTTGCATGGCAGATCGAGCGGGAGATGAAGCGCCGTCACATTTCGCGCACGGGGTTGGCCAACCGCATGAAAACCAGCCTGGCCGCCCTCGACCAGCTTTTCGCGCCCGACCAGTCCTCGGTCACGATCCAGTTATTGGAACAAGCCGCGCTGGCGCTGGGCCGCAAGCTCAAAATCGAGCTGGCCTGAGTGCTGCGCCAACACCGACCCCCAACCTGCCAGCCGTCGAAGACTCCAACCGCCCTTGGTTACCACTCATCAAAACGGATGAAGCGGTGAAGGCGAGGGTGGAACCAAAACTTTTCAGTCCGCAGCAATCGACTTGGGGAGGCTCAAGCCGAAAGGGCAAAACAACTTTGCCGAGTTGGCTACATGGAATTCTTGACGTGTGCAGTGCCTGTGCGCACGGTAGGGCCGCTTTTTAGTCACAATGAACACGCGCTCACAGAAATACGCGGTCAATCAATACCACATTGAGATCATCCTTGCTTGGATTCTGTCCGGCGAGATTGCCATTCCAGAAATCCAACGTCCCTTTGTTTGGGACGCGACCGATGTGCGCGACCTCATGGATTCACTCTATCAAGGCTTTCCGGTTGGTTGCCTCATCGCGTGGAAAAATCCAAACGTGCGGCTCAAAGACGGCACGCAATCGGAAGGCAAGAAGGTTTTGATTGACGGACAGCAACGGGTGACCGCCCTGAGCGCCGCAATTCTTGGCCACCAAATTGTGGACCAAGAATACCGCCGCGTCAGAATCAAAATTGCGTTCAATCCAATCAAGGAGCTATTTGAGGTTCAAAACCGGCCATCCTGAAGGATTCAACCTGGCTGCCCGACATCGCGGAGCTTTTCCGCAGCGACTTGGACATCTTCCGACTCGTTGGAGATTACTGCTCAAAGAATCCGAGCGTTGGGCAGCAGGAAGTCTTCAACCGTGTTCAACAGCTTCAGCAAATCAGAGGCAAGCAAATCGGTTTGATTGAACTCGATGCTGACTTGGACATCGAAACAGTTACGGTGATTTTCAGCCGTATCAACTCGAAAGGCGTCCGCCTCAGTCAAGCCGACTTCGCCATGTCCAAGATTGCCGCCAATCAGCCATATAATGGAACGCATCTCCGAAAGTGCATTGATTATTTTTGCCATCTGGCAATCGCACCGCAATTCTTCGAGCAACTTCGCGAGCGTGACCCTGCATTTGCTGCCACGCCCGAATTCCAGCAGATGGCTTGGCTGCGCAACGAGAACGACGACCTTTACGACCCCGACTACACCGATGTTTTGCGTGTTGCCTTTACGTCAGAGTTTGAGCGTGGCCGGCTGGCTGACTTGGTCAGCTTGCTTTGCGGTCGTAATTTCGAGACCAAGACGTTCGAGGAAGCGATTGCCGAGCAATCATTCGCCCAACTTCGCGCGGGCGTTGCACAGTTCAGCAACGAGACCAACTTCAAACGGTTTGTCATGATTCTCCGTTCCGCTGGCTTCGTGGACGCGGGGCTCATCCGCTCAAAAAGCGCGGTGAACTTTTCCTATACCGTTTATCTCAAACTCCGCCAGCTTGGTGTCTCTGCGGAGAAGATCGAAAGCGCAATTCGCCGGTGGTTTGTAATGAGCATTTTGACTGGGCGTTACAGCGGTTCTCCCGAAACGGCATTTGATTTCGATATTAAACAAATCGCAAGCCGTGGGATTGATGCAGTGCTGCAAGACCTCGAAGCCGCCGATCTTTCCGAAGCCTTCTGGTCGGCGTCGCTTGTTCAGGCGCTCAACACGCCGGTGGCAAGCAATCCCAACTTCCTCGTTTTTCTCGCGACGCAAATTCGGGCTAGTGACAAGGGCTTCCTCTCAAAGGATATTTCCGTTCACGATTTGGTAACGCACAAGGGAGATATTCATCACATCTTCCCAAAGGAATACCTGAAGAAAAACGGTTTGGCGAAAAGCGCCTACAACCAAGTGGCGAATTACGCCTACATGCAATCGGAAATCAACATTCGTATCGGCAGCAAATCGCCAAAAGAATACCTCGCAGGCGTGAACGAGCAATGCAGCGGTGGAGAGTTGAAATACGGCCGAATTGATTCGAGGGACGCCTTGCTTGCAAATTTTCGGATGAACGCCATTCCTGAATCCATTTTTGAAATGGAGTTGCCGGAATACGAAAACTTCCTCGCCCAAAGGCGGCAGCTCATGGCGACCAAAATTCGCGATTATTACCTTTCGCTGTAAAAGTCGCTGGCATTTCTTTCGTTTTCAGGTCTCGGAAATGTTGGGGATGGTTGATCCGGGGTGTCACTCGTAGGCTTGCTTTACCGCTTGGCCGTTTTGCGCCGGGCATAGGAAACGGGTTCGGATGGTCTCGCTCTTTGCGCCGGCGGGGCGGCGGTTGATTCCGCCAGGAGCAACACGCCTTGCGTCGGCGTGGCCGGCTTGTGGATGGTTGCGTTGCAGGGCGCGGGTTGGGGTGTTTGAAATACGGCGCGTCGCAGGTCGGCGGTTTTGCCGTGGAGAATCGCGTCGTGGATCGCCTTGAGTTCGGCGTCCGTGGCCGCTTCGGCGAAGAAGCGGAACGCGGCGGCGGCGAGGTCGTCGAGGCGTTCGTCGCAGGCAATCCCCCGCCTTCGTTGGTCTTCGGTGCAACGGGGTGGCGCGACAAAACCCCCTTCGCCGAGGCTGGCGGGTTTTTGCCGGCTTGTTGCACAAGATTTTTTGCGGTAGGCTGTGCCCATGACAACAACGATCAGTGTTTCACCAAAACGGCAGGTGGAGTTGCCCAAGGAATTTTGCAAGCGGAAGCACATCAAGCCCGGCACGTCCCTGCGCGTGACGGAAGTGGGCGACGGACTGTATGTGGCCTTGGTTCCGGAGCCAACGGAGAAAGAATTGAAGGAAGTCATCGCTGCCGCCGGTTCGCTCGCCCGCCCCCAGACTCAGGAGGATGAGGAGACGGTGCGTCAGGTCATCACCGAGTATCGCACGGAGAAGCGGCGGAAAAGGGGATGAACGTCGTTGTCGATTCCAACGTCGTCATTTCCGCGATCTTCTGGCCTGGCGAATGTCGCCAGTGCCTGGCGCTGTGGGCGAAGCGGCGATTTCATCTCGCCCTCACGGTTCCCGTCTTTGAGGAGTATGGAGCCATTGCGCAGCGTGTGGCACGCAAGTTTCCTGAAGTCAATCCGGAGCCATGGCTGAAGTGGATCGAGCACAAGGCGAAGGTTTATGAGCCGTCACCGTTGGGTAAACAGAGAAGCCGAGACGCGGACGATGACATCTTTCTCGCGTGTGCTCTCGCGAGCGGGGCCAGGACGATTGTTTCCAAGGACACGGATTTGCTCGTGTTGGAGAAACCGTTTGGCATCGAGATTGTGACGCCCCGACAGTTTCTCGCGGGATTTCGTTGAGACTTGGCCTTCGGCGGAACGGATCGGCGCGACAAGCCCGGCTTCACGGCACCAAGCCTTTTGCGGCACAATCTGGATTGTCATATCCAACAGCGTTGCGGCCATTCGTTGAACATCACCTCTTGACCCTTTTGTGCCGGGCGTAGGAAACGGGTTCGGACGATCTCGATCTTTGCGCGGGCGGGGCATCGGTTGATTCCGCCAGCAGCAACACGCCTTGTGTCGGCGTGGCCGGCTTGTGGACGTTTGCGTTGCACACTGCGGCTTGGGGTGCTTGAAATACGCCGCCTTGCGTCTCGCTTTGATTGAGCGCGAGGACGGTTTCGGTAAAAAAATGCTGGAATAAAACAACGGGCAAATCCTCATGCCTTCGAATGCAACGCGCTGATTTTCAGATCCGTGGGGAGATTTGCTACGCCGGGTGCGCGCAGCCCCCAGCGGTGCTTTGCCACTTTTCCGAATTTTCAAGGAACTCAAGGGTTTCGATCTGGCGAGCCCAAAGACGATGTTTTTGCCATCGCCGTCACTTTTTTATGAGTAAATCCACACTGGAGCGCCCCAGCAAGCTGCTGCGCCATGTCCTCCTGGGCGGTGTCCTTTGGCTGGGCAGTGGGTTGGCTTGGTGGAAATGGACCGAACAAGACCAGTTTGAGGAAGCCTTCGTCGGCCAGGTTTGGGCTTTGCAACAAGGTGGTCCCGCAGCAGTCGTGCTGTCCGAATCGAAACGGGCGGTCCTTTGGGGCAAGTTGAGTTCACCCCTGCCCGCCGAGCGCTGGGAAGCGGCCCGCGAATTGGCGCGGTGGCGCGACAAAATCTCGGTCCCTGCCCTCCGCAGGGCGCTCCGCGACGATGACGGCACCATCCGCACCTGCCAGATTGCCATCGCTTTGGGCCGCATTGGTGATCCCTCCGCCATCCCAGCGCTGGCCCAGGCCATCGAACACCCTTCCAATCTGGACTTGCGCATCTGCGCCGCCCATGCGCTGGGCGAAATCGGCGATTCCTCGGTGGCGCCCATCCTGGTCCGTCGCGCCAACGACGCCTCCCTGCGTGAGGACGACCAAGGCTCCGCCATCCTCGCCTTGGGCGAAATCGGCGCGGCGGACGCGTTGCCCATCCTCCATGCCATTGCCGAAGACGCCCAGCGATGGACGGCCATCCGCGATCTGGCCCGCTCTGCGATCCAACAGACCGAAATCGTTCAGGCCGACAACCCGATCCCCCTGTTGCTCGAACAAATCCGGCGCCACCGGGGCTGGATTGCCGATGAGTGGACCTACCGCAAGCTCCACGAATACTGGAACGCGGAAGCCGCCCATGGCCTCAACGCCATCCTGCGGGAGCATCCCGAACCCAACCAAGGCCTCTTGATCCGTTGCGGCGCGCTGCTCACTCATCACCGGGCTTGGGAGCCGGAGATTCTTCAGGCTTTGGATGCACCCTCCGCACCCAAGGCTGCCCGATGGCTTGCCGCCGCCGTTCATTTCCACCGCCTGCACGATGGATGGCTGGTCGCCGGGCAGCCTTAGCTTTTTCTCATGAAATTCACCAAACGAATCCTGGCACGCGCGGCCTTTTTCACCGGGGCGGTTGTTTTGACTCTTTTGCTTGTTGATTGGATGCGCTCCGGTGACCCTGCGCAGCCCCCTTCGCTCACAGAAAAAATCTCTTCCTGGTTTTCCGGTGGCGGTCGGCCCGCCGTCCGAGCCGCCGAGCCTGCGGCCCAAGGCGCCCTCCGCACCAATCGTCTCGCCACGGAGAAATCGCCTTATCTCCACGTCCTCGACCGCACCTTGACGACAAAGTCATCACCGCTTGAAACGGACTGATGATCACCGCCTTCTCCAAGGGCTATCAGGCGCTTGGGGACGAGAAGTATCTCGACGCGGCCAACCGCTCCGCCAATTTCATCCACAAAAGCCTCTACGACACGAAAAAACGTAACCGTTCACGGGTAGTCTGATCGCTGGTTCGGGAGTCGTTGGTCACAGCGCGCCGTAGCCGCAACCAAGAACCGCAGAAAATGGCCGCCCCGTTCTTCGGGGAGGC
>JACQHZ010000065.1 GCA_016198745.1 Verrucomicrobiota bacterium | reverse complement strand
CGATCCGCGCGCCTTCGCCCTGGCCGGCGCGTCCGTACTGCGAAAGCACGACAATCCGTGTGCCAAGGAACACCGCCTCTTCGAGGTCGTGGGTGATGAACAGGATGGTGTTGTGCAACTCGTTGTGGATTTCGAGGGTCAGGAGTTGCAGCAGCTCGCGCGTTTGCGGATCCAACCCCGAGAACGGCTCGTCCATGAGCAGGATCTTCGGTTTCATCGCCAGCGCCTGCGCAATGGCGACGCGCTGACGTTGGCCGCCCGAAAGCTGGCGCGGATACTTGTGCGCGTGCTCTTTCAATCCGACTTTTTCCAGGTATTCCATGGCGGATGGCAGGTATTTCTCGCGCATTTTCCAGCGAAGAAAAGGCACCAGATGATGATAGAGATGCATCCCCGTGAGTTCAAGCCCAAGAGCCACATTTTCCACCGCCGTCAGAAACTCAGGGATCAGATAGTCCTGAAAGACGATTCCCCGGTCCTTGTTCGGCGGCCCCACGGGTTCGCCGTCAATCAGCGCCGTTCCCTCGCAGAATGGCACGAAGCCGCCCACGCCGTTCAGGAGCGTGCTTTTCCCGCAACCACTGGGACCGACAATCGCAACAAATTCTCCCGGGTCAAGTTCCAGATGGATATCAGCCAAGACCGTCACCAGGCCCCGTCGGTCCATGGCGGGGAAACGCTGACAGACATTGTCCAGGTACAATCGTTTCGATCGGGGATCGGCAGGGTTCGGTTGCATTCTTGTCATTTGGTTGGCAACTTACATCGGAAGCATCTTTGTTTTCGAGTCAAAACATCGCGGCGCATCGCGGCGCGGGCCGGCGAGTCGGACGGCATCGGCAATGTCTCTTCCCCTGCGGAACTGGAACATGGAACGCAGCCTATCACCGGTTGCGGAGCGTTCCTGGATGTTCATGGGCGGGTGAATCTGAAACGCTCGCATGCGGCCGAATGAGATGAAGGCGGCCGGATGTTTTTTGATTATGCCCTAGTTAAAAAACGTGGAGTGCGGCGCCCCTCGCGCACCGGTTCACATTGACACGGATACACAATGGCTATACATTTGCCTCATGAAAACCACGGTGCAGCAATGGGGTAACAGCCAGGGAATCCGCGTTCCCAAGTCCTGCTTGGAGACGGTTGGCTTGCATGTCGGCGATGAGCTTGAGATGGCGATCAAAGGCGACCGAATCGAACTGCGTCCCGCGCGGCGGGCGATTCGCGGGCGTTATCGCATCGAGGACCTCGCCGCCCGCATGCCGGCCCGGCTTCGTCTCAAGGAAACGCGTGTCGGCGGTCCTGTGGGGCGGGAGGTCTGGTGAACCGCCCCTATTTTCCGAAGCAGGGCGATTTCATCGCGCTTTCTTTCGATCCCCAGGCTGGACATGAGCAAAGCGGGCGGAGGCCGGCACTGGTGGTGAGCAAGGAGGCATTCCAGCGCGCCACGGGGCTTGTTCTCTGCTGCCCCATCACCAACACAAACCGGGGCATTCCATTTCATGTCCCGATACCGGCAGGCCATCCCATCACGGGGTTTATGATGGTGGACCAGTTGAAATCGTTGGATCTTGCGGTCCGCCGCGCCCGCTTCATTGCCGCGGCTCCATCGAGTCTCCTTGAAGACGTCCTCGCCATTCTGGATGCTTGCATTTACTGACTGAAGATGGTTGCGCCCATGCTGAATTGCGTCGGGATGCTCAATCATCGCTCCGTTCGGCAGCCTGCTATTTGGATTCGCCTCCCGGTCCGAGGAAATACCACCGGTTTTTCCAGCGGTTGAACCGGTGAATCGTGCGATCCATCAAAAACGCCAGCAGAGCGATCACGGCGAGGTAAAAGAGGATCTGCGCCACGTCCATGTTCCGGGAGGCCACGTTGATGCGGTATCCCAACCCGGCGTTGCTGGCGATCAATTCAGCGACGATGAGATAAACCCATGCGGTGCCCAGATTGAGTCGCACGTCATCCAGGAATTCAGGTTCCACGTGACGGCGGATCACCAGCCAGATCATCTCAAAAGGCGTGGGTCCCAGCGTCTGCACGTTCCAGATTTGTTTGTCCGGTATTTGCTGAACGCGCAGCACCAGCGAACGCGTCAACGGCAGCATGGTTGCGATGAAGATGATGAACACCTTGGCGGCGGTCTCGAAGCCGAGAAACAAAAAGATCAGCGGGATGAGCGCCACGGGCGGCAGGTAGCTCAGGACTTTGAGCGTTGGATCGAACATGGCGTTCGCCCACGACCACGCGCCGAGGTGCAATCCGAGAAAAAGACTGACTGCAACCGCCAACCCCAATCCCATCGAAAAGAGTTTCAGGCTCGATATCGTGTCCTCGACAATGGGGACTTTTCCGGAGAATTCCTCGGCGGTGAACGAGAACACAACCGCCTCGCGAATCTGCCCCGCGACCGGCATCATCTTGTCGCCGGGATTGCGCAAGTGCCGCTCGTGCGCCGTCCATCCATAGAAGGCGACGATCAGTGCAAGCGGAATGAGCGGCAACAGCCGCGCAATCCATGCGCGACGGATGGGCTGTCGGACCGCAAACATTTGCTTCAGCATGAATGGATGCGACCGGCGATCACTCGGCCGCCCGGACAAATGAGCTGTCGAATTCCACCTGATAAGCGTCCGGGTTGGCGCCTTTGAACGCCTTGAAGGTCTTGAGAAATTCGCGCACGCGGTTGTGTTGTTCTTTGAGGTCGGCGCCATCCATGAACTCCGCCGTCTCCTTGGGAGTGAGATAAAAGCGGGTTGCATCCAACATGCCCTTGAACAAGGCCGCGTCCTCCTTTTTCATCTCCGCCGCCACCGTCATGGCGCGGATCGCCTTGTCGCGGGTCTTAGGATCGCTGAAATAACGCATCACGTCGTAATGCGCCGCGATATACGCCTTGATTGCGTTCTGGCATTCTTTGGCGCGATCCTCGCGCGCCACAATCATATCCACGATCTCACCGGGGATTTTCTCGCTGGTGAAAAGCAGATCGGCCTTGCCCGTCGCCTTGATGCGCAGGACATGCGGATTCCACGTGGCCACTGCCACCGGTTTGCCGCGCTCGGCGCCGGCGATGAACACCTTCGAGCATTCGTCGCCCGGCGTGTTCTTGAACGAGATCGTTTCGAGGGGAAGCTTGTTGAGTTGCAGCCCCCTCCAGACCAGGTACTGGCTGACCGAGAATTCCTCGGCCATGATGTCTTTGCCGTGGAGGTCCTTCCAGGTCCAGCCTTTCGGGACGCAGATGGCGTCGTTGCCGTTGGAGAAATCGTCCACCAGGATGCACACGACCTTGACGCCGCTGTCGGTGGGGATTGAAAACGCCTCGCCGAGGGTCATCGCGCAGGCGTCGAGTTTTCCGGCCGCCAGCGCTTCCACGCTGGGGATGTACTCCTTGAACTTGACAATCTCGACTTTCGCTCCGAACTGTTTGCAACGTTGTTCGAGGAATGTCGGCCTGTCCTTCTCCAGCTTCATTTCCATGAGCGCGTTGTCCATCCAGCCAGGATAAATCGACCAACCTACTTTGAACGGCTTCTCTTCCCCGCGCGCCGCGATGGCGAATGCAAAGGCGAGCAGCACGGCCAGAGCGGCGGCAATCGAACGTGAGCGGTTTTGAATGATTGCGAAAAGAGTTCGGTGAGTGTTCATTTTTTATCCTGGGTTTTGGGTTGGTGCTGCTTGAATGCCTCCGGTACGAAATCCCAGTCGGACGTTTCGTTCAAGGCGATTCGGATTTGAAATTCCATGTCTTCCATCGGGACCGGCGGGCGATATTCCCGCAGGATTTCTCGCAGGACATCCGTCACCGGCATCGGCTGGGTCTTGGCGTGGCGATATGCCTTGAGCGCGATCACGTCCACCGCACCGGGCGTCAGGAAATTTGGGATCAGGGATTTTAACGGCTCGAAATCGGCGGGCGCGACGGGAACGCCATTGCGGCAGCACAAGGCGCGGATCAGATCGAATCCCTCCTGCGGGGTGGTGGTGGGAAGGATGGGGATTTTCACATCCACGCGGCCCGGCCGTTTCAGATCAATTTCGACCAGGTCGGGCCGGCTGGTCGCCAGAATCCAGACAATCTTCCCGCGGTTGGCGGGGTCGCTCATTTCCTTGGCCATCATCGAATAGATCCTGCCCGAAAGGCCGGCGTCGTTCGATCCGGAATCGCGCCTGCCCAGGGCCTGATCCGCCTCGTCAATGAACACGTAACATCGGCCGAGGGCGTGCAACAGGCGGAAGATTTTCTCGAGGTTGCCCTCCGTGCTCCCGACCCATTTGTCGCGGAAGTTTTTGATTTTAACGACGGGAACGCCGGCTTCGCCCGCGATGCACTCCACCAGAAACGTCTTACCGGTTCCAACGGGACCGCAGATGAGGTAACCCATCGGCATCGCCCTGATTTCGTTTTGCTGCCACAATCGAATGTCCTGCTGGAGCCATTGCTTGAGTTTCTCGTGGCCTTGATAATCCGCGAGCGAGCGTTTCGGCTCGACGAATTCGATGAGCGCGTTGCATTCTTTTTCGACCAGTTCCTTCTTGATGTCCGCCAGGTCCTCGGCCTTGACGGTTTCCTTGCGGTATTCCTTGAGCTTCAGCATCCCGAGCGCCGTGCTGAGCGTCAATCCGCACAACTGACCGGCCAGTCGTGCGCGGTCGGTTTCGAATGCCTTCAGCGCGGTTGGAAAACGCGGGGCATAAAGCGCCAGCGCCCGGCTGAAGTTGTCCGGGGCGGGCAGGGGAATCTTGATTGCGGCGGCTTTGGGGTTGTGGCTCAGGATCGGGTGCAGATCGTTCAGATTTTCCGCGAGCAGACATGTGGCCAGTGGATAATCCAAAAGCGATTGTTCCATTGACCAATTGCGCATCAGCAAGGCCAGGGCGTTGAGATCATAGTTGACCCCGGTTTGCGCTGCCGGCGCGACGAGGTGAGCTGCCTTGACAATGCAGCCGATCTGATGCGTGTTCTTGCCCAGGTTTTTCAGGTTGGCGCAGTACCGGAAGTAATGCGTCAGCATCTCCATCGCCAGACGCGGTGCTTTGGGGAGTTCGCCATAGTCCTTGAAGGAGGGCCACTGGGCGAAAAGCGGTTGTCCCTTGTCGATTCGAATGCCGTTGCCCAAGTCGTAGGTCAACACCACATCGAACCGCCCCATGAGGGTCCGGATCAGGAAATCGCTCAGCATTCCGAGCGTCGGTTCCGGGCCGTCCGCGAACACAAACTGATCGTCAATGTTGCCGTAGAGAACGAACTGATTGGTGGAATGGCTCTGATAAAGTTCGGCGATTTCAGCCGCCCAATCACTCGCCGCCTTCATAAGTCAAACGGGGATTCGCCACAGGGAATCAAGTCTGGCTGGGTCCCATCACCTTGGCAGCCTCCGTTCCCGAATCTTCGGCGGCGCTTGAGGTGGCAGCGGTTTTCGCGGGTTCGAGGACGATGCCTTCTTTGGCGGCGAAATCCGCCAGCGCCTGGTCCGCCAGGGCTTTCTGCTCCTCCTCCTTCATCATGATCCCTGTTGTGTCGATGGAATCCTTCGCGACGCGCGCCCGTCCCGCCGCCTTCTCCCTTTCCTCCGCGACCATGTTATGAAGCCGATCGAGGGTATCGCCCGATCCGCCGATGGTGCTGATCATTCCCGACGCCATCTCGGCAAGTTCGGCGGTGGCCTTTTTGATCTTGAGATCGCTGATCATGTGCTTGAGCGATTCGATCTTGTCCTGGGCGGCTTTCACGGAGACCTCCCGCGCCTTGAGCAGTTCCTTGTAGGTGGTCTCCGCCTGCGCTGCCTGGACGCGGTTTTCCTCAAGCTCACGGGTGGTTGTTTGCAGACGGAGCGCGTACTGGGCGGCCGCATCCTTGTTTCCGGCGCGCAGATTGGCGGTGGCTTTCGCCCGCAATTGTCGTTCCTCGTTCTCCAGCGCCTTCACCTGGCTCATGAGCCGCTCGCAGAGGCCGGCATGCGACGCCAGTCCCTGGTTGTAATTGGCGATCTGCTTGCGAAGGTTTTCCGTCTCAACCTCCAGCAACGCTTCCGGATTTTTTCTCTCGAGACCGCTGATGAAAAGGCCGAGAAAACCGCGCACCAAATTCGCCAGTCGTTGAAACATAAAATGCTCCTGGTTGATGGATGAGGCTGCCATGCCCTGCCGCATCTTTCTTTGACGCTTCCGGAACGAAATGCAAGAAGATTTCAGGCTGCCGCGCGCGGGGTGGGGTTGGGGAGGCGAAAAAACTTACGCGGCAAATTCTTGAACCCGGCAACCCGATCCGTTACGAAAGCATTGCATGAGCAATCAATTTGTCATCGGATTGGACTACGGGACGAACTCGGTTCGCGCCCTCATTGTCAACGCCGCCAACGGCGCGGAAGTCGGCACGGCGGTCTGGGAATACGCGCACGGCGCGCACGGCGTCATTCTTTCACGCGATCCGAATCTGGCCCGCCAGCATCCCGCCGATTACGTTGCGGGGGCGGAGGCCGCGATTCGGAGGGCATTGGCCGCAACGAAGCGGAACGTGCGCGGGTTCAAGCCGGAACAGATCATTGGCATTGGCGTGGATACGACAGGCAGCACGCCGATCCCCGTGGACGCTGACGGTCAGCCGCTGGCATTCGACCAACGATTTGCCAGGAATCTGAATGCAATGGCATGGCTTTGGAAAGATCATACGGGGGTGGTTGAGGCGGCGGAGATCACCGAGTGCGCGCGGCAGAAGCGACCGCAGTATCTGGCCAAGTGCGGCGGGACGTATTCAAGCGAATGGTTTTTCAGCAAGATTCTGCACTGCCTGCGCGCCGATGTCGCGGTTTTCGATGCCGCGCACACATGGGTCGAGTGCGCCGACTGGATTCCCGCGATGCTCACGGGCACGGAGGCGCCCGGCAAAATCACCGTCGGCGTCTGCGCTGCGGGGCACAAGGCGATGTACAACGACACGTGGGGAGGTTACCCCGATGCCGGGTTTCTTGGCGCGCTGCACTCAAAGCTCGGCAGACTCCGTTCCCGCCTGTGTCCGACGGCCCACACGATTGATCGCGCTGTCGGCGGACTGACGGACGAATGGGCGAGACGCACCGGCCTGCGAGCCGGCGCGCCCGTGGCCGTGGGCGCATTCGACGCGCATCTTGGCGGCGTCGGCGCGGGTATCGCGCCGGGCACTCTGGTGAAAATCATCGGCACGAGCACGTGCGACATGATGGTTGCGCCGGTTGGCGAACCATTGGCGGACATCCCCGGTTTGTGCGGCATCGTCAACGGCAGCATCCTGCCCGGTTACCACGGTCTCGAAGCAGGCCAATCGGCTGTGGGCGACATTTTCAACTGGTTTGTGAATTATGTCCGGGCCGGTTCTCATCAGTCCCTCTCCGCCGGCGCGGCGAAACTGAAACCCGGCGAGTCGGGGCTGCTTGCGCTGGATTGGAACAACGGCAACCGCACGATCCTGGTTGACCAGCTCCTTACCGGCGTGTTGCTCGGCCAAACTCTCTACACCACGCCGGAAGAGATTTACCGCGCGCTGATCGAGGCGACGGCGTTTGGCGCGTTGACAATCATCAATCGCTTCGAGGAATACGGCGTAAAAGTCCGCCAGATCGTCAACTGCGGCGGCATCGCGGAAAAAAACCCGCTGGTGATGCAAATTTACGCGGACGTCACAGGCCGTCCGATGAAGGTTTCACGTTCCGCGCAGACATGCGCGCTTGGCGCCGCGATCGCAGGAGCGGTGGCGGCGGGACGGTTCGAGAACTTTGCCGAGGCGCAGCAGGCGATGACCGGGTTGAAGAAACATGTTTTCATGCCGGATCCGAAAGCGCACGCGATTTACCGGAAACTGTATGCGCTCTACCACAAGCTTCACGACGCTTTTGGCACGAAGGAGTGGAATGGGAATCTGCACGACGTGATGAAGAAGCTGCTTGAGATTCGCAGCCTTGTCCGCAAATAGGCTCCTGTCCTTCACAGGCGCGACGTAGCCGCAACCAACCATGTTGCGGCGTCCCGCTGCGGCGGGACGAAGCGCCGTGGGAGGGATGCGCTTCATAGAAGCGCAACTACAACATCAGAGAAACCTTCGCAGGAAACCAAGATTTGAGCATTATTAGCACACGGGAAGTCCCCATGACCGGTCAGCCCGTCGCACGACAATTCAACACGCGGGGATCAAAATCAGGCGTAGATGGCGATATTCAGATTGGCGAAGCCAAGCTGGAAGCGGAAAGTGCCTCGATCCAATTGGAAAGCGTTCCGGAGCGGGTCGTTTTGCGCCAAGGCTTGCTTCACCGCCGTGGCGCTGGTGCCCTCAGCCTCCGTTTTTGACACGCGGTTCACGTCAAAATTGCTCTCCACATTCCGCGTGCCGCCTTCATTTGAAACCTGGACCCGTCCGGCAATTTCAAGCTCGGTTTCTCCCGTGCTCCTGGCTGCGCCCGATGAATCGCCGCCCTCGGAGACAAACTTGGCGCCCGCCCTGCGATACGAAGCAAGCACCTCATAGGTTCGGGTGCCATCCTCATTGACTGTTGCGCGAAGCGTGCCGGAAAGCGTGGCCTTATCCAACTGTCCCGACACGGTTTCGTTTTGTCCCACAACGGCAGTTTCGCCTCCCGCAATCCTTTCCCGCGTGACGGTCTGGCCGGTCATTGCAGCGCCGCTGAACTCAAGGTTGAAGTGGACTTCACCCGAATCGAGTTGAAAACCGCTGGCCAAACCGCTGTAGGTCCCAAAATTGATATTGATCTTGGGACCATTCGCCGCACCCGCAGCCTCTTGCGCGGGCGTATAATCAATGTTGCCATTGACGACCTTGCCTGCGGTAATCTCCGTCTCGCGGGTGACTTGATTGTTGCCTTCCCTGGTGACGTCGGTGGTGGCCCTGCGATCCATTTCGACAGTCGAAAGATTGAACGCCTTTCCGCCATCGTCCAAGTTCTTGACGTTGATTTCACCCGCCGTAGCGAGATTCCGCTCCGTGGTGATGTCGCGCTCAACCTGGCGCTGCGTGACTCGTCCGGCGGCATCCGTTGTTTCAACATTGGTCACAACGTTCGTCGAACCCTCCTGCTGCAACGTGGCGATGCTCTTCACCCCATTGGCGTCGCGGATGGTGGCGCGATTGTAATCTGTATTGAGCGTGCTGTTCAGTTCGCTGGAGGCTTCAACGCCGGTGGTTCGTTGCGCCACGACATCCCCCGCCGCATTGAGTTGCGAAGTGGTGGTGGCGCCGGTGACTTCCGTGGTCTGCGCCCTGACATCGCTCTGCTGCAGATGCTCCACGTTGATGGTTTGCTTGCCATTGGTCAGGTTCGTGACCTCCCGGTTTGTCTGAATGTTCTCCGCGGTGTTTGTATTCTGAAGCTGCCGGGCATCCGTGATGCTGTGAACATTGCGTTCCGCAGTGACATCGCCTTCGGCGTTGAAATTCCGGATGGTGGCCGCATAGTCGGTCTGCGTGGCGGTGGCAACAGTGGATGCGCCCTGCCGGGTTTCGTCCGTATTGATTTCAACACGCGTTCCCTTGTAACCGCCAACCTGCAATTGCTGAACGGAAGTCTCCTGCAGAATGTTCCGATCGACCGTCGAGGCAGCGGTTTGATTGACGTTGGTGGAGATGGCTTCTTCAACGCCGCGATGGAGGAAATTCTGCCCGATGACGTTGCCATTCGCGTCCCGATTGGTCACGGTTCGAACCGTGTCGGTGTTGATGGCCAGATCGGTTTGTTTATTGTAGGTTTGAGCGGCCGCCGAGGCGATATGAGTCTGCGCGATGGTCTTGTTGCCGTCCTTGCTGACTTGCCGATCCACGGTGGTGTTGGTGAGGCGATTCAGATCAGCCTGGGTGTTTCCCACGACATTGCGTTGTTGCTGAAATTCCGTGGTCTGGTTCAGGAAGCTTCCCTTCCCGGCGCCCTGTCCTTTCTTATTGATCTCCAACTGATGATTGGTCACGCTTTTCGTGTTGGAGTCGATGGAAAACAGCCCCTTGTCCTGAACTTTCAGGATTTCAGACATTTTATACCCGGTTGGCGTGGCTTGTTTGGTTGTCTGAACGTTCGAGGATGTGGTCCACAGAGAATTGGAGCGAACGGACTGTTGCACATAGGAGGCGAACATATCGCGCCCCGTAACTCCCCCCTTGCTTTGAAGTGCCTTGTTGACCGACTGCAGCCCTTGCTGCACCTGTTTCGCCAGGGCGGAATTCTGATGCAACAAATCCTTTTGCGTGGATTTGAACCGATTCGCAAAACCCGCTCCAAACAATCCACCCATCTTTTCATGGGCAGCAACGGCGCTGACAGAACTACTTGTGTTCATGGGAACCATCCGTGGTTAAATTCTGATACGTCCTTGTTACCTTCTCTCTAAGCGACCGCCGGCTGAAATGCAAGTTTTTTTTTGATTTTTTTTCAAAAAAAATGCAACCATATTTTGGCCGTATCTATACCGATTTTGTTTGAACGATTGACGTTGCAACATCGTTTAGGTTGCCCTGCCACAGCGAACCTCGCTGTATTCTCGATGGGTCCTCAAGAAAGCCTCAAAGGGAATGGCCTTCGGCAACGGATGGCCGCATTGCACCCACCTGGACCCCACCCACCATCAAGAGGCGGACGGCCACAGTTTGTGCGCTGAGGCCGGCGCGAGTTTTTCCTTCCGCATCGAGCGGTGATCGGAATTGTCCGTTGTCGCGAAGTCACAACCTCACCATCTGACCGCGATCCGCTGATTCGTCGGCGGCAAAACAGAGCCTTGTCGTCTCATACGAATCGCGCGCGGATGTCATGGGAGGAAACCCTTTCGCAACACGCGCCACAATGTCCCGCGTCTGATCGAAGGTGTTGTGAACAATCGCCCGCTTTTGCGAAATGCAAGGCCGCAAGTCAACTGCGGAAAAAGACGGCCTACAGGCGTTTGCGCGTCAGGTAGCGTCGGGCGGCATGGATGCGGAGTTCGATTTCGCGACGATGCCGCTTCAGCGTGTCTTCCACAAAACTGATGGCAGGAATGACGTCGTGTTTGGGGTCAGGCGCGAGCGGAGGCATAAAGCCGGCTTCATACACGCCCGTGCTGCCGCGGCCCGGTGCGGGATGAATCAGGTGATAAGTCGTGCGGGCGTATTTCTCGAAAATTTGCGGCCAGTTTTTCAAATGACCGTCCGTCACGACGGAATGCACCAGCGGATAGGCTGGCAGCAGGCCGTCGTACCAGTGTTCGCCAAACATCAAAAAATCCTCGTATCGTTCATGGAGCATGCGTGCCAGCGCGAGATGCCCCTCGGTGATGTGAAAACGCGGGTCGTTGTGAAAATCGTGGTTGATGTCGAGGAAGATGCCGTCGAAATCGAACTCGTCTTTAAGGCCGCAAATTTTGTCGAAGAGAAACTGGCGGAAACCGGGATGACCGACGCTTGCATTGATGCGATAGGTGTCGGATGCGCGATCATTGTCCCATTCATTCCCCTTCACAAAAGTGTTGCCGTAGGCGTCCTGGATTGCGGCGGCATGGAGCGCGGGCGGGAGGAACGCTTTGTTGGCAGAGACCGCGCCGATTTGCGGGATGACGCGGACCCCGAGCGCGTGCGCGCAGCGCACGAGCCGCCGCAGACCTTGGCGTCCGCCCATGCGCGTGTCGGCTTCGTACTTGGGCCAGTTGAAATTGTAACGTCCATCCCAGGCGGGCAGATAGGCGAGGACATGCCGTCCCTCGATTCTGCGGCAGACATGGCGCAGGATTTCTAGCTGGCGGGCGTAGTCGTTGAAAATAAAGCCCGTCCAATGCGTGCCATGAAGGTTCAGCACGAGTCCGATTCGCCGCGCCCAATCGGGCACGTCGCTTCGTTCATCCCACGGGCGAAGTCCCCAGGCTTCCTCGGCGATCCTCATCCGCTGCCAGAGAAGCGGCTCGGGGTTTCGGGCGCGTTCAATTCGCCAGACGGGAGTTTGCTGTTGGACCGACCACTTGCGCGCGTCCTCGTGATGCTGCAACTCGAGCAGCCCGCCGCCTTTTTCTGGAACGATCGCAAATGCCTTCGAGCGCACTTCGGCATCTTCGCTTGTAACCACGGTGTAATCCGCTTTACCGTGGCGCAACATATAAACGGGCAGCTTGAGTTCGGTCGGATACATGAGCAGGTCGTTGCGGCCCTGTTGGAGCGGCGCGAAGCTGAAATCCGACATGGCAACCTCGCCGCTGCCGACGCCGCGAATGAACGTGGCGGTTCCCTTGATCCGCTCGGACAAGCGGGCGGTGATGGACCATGCCAACCCGTTTTCCGTGGATCGGATCCGGGCGACGAATCGTCCCTCGCGGCTTTGTTGAAGCCCCGCCCAGGCAAAGCGGTCCGCTTCAACGACCATCCCGTCGTCCCGTTTTCGGATGCGAATGGCGTCGGGATGCGGCGTATAGACGTTGACCTCGGTATAGACGCGGAAGGCAAGCCGCCAATCGTTCACCTCCAGAAAACGGTCGCCGAAGTCGAATGAAAAAGGCTGGGGCATAAGCTCGCTTGGATCATCCCAGATCCGGCCGCCAAAGCAATCTCACAACGTGTTTCCCATCCTTCAGGCAGACTTTCGAGTGGTCGCGGTTCGTAATGGTTGCGTAAAACGAGTTCATGGCATCCTCTGTCCCATCAGGCCAGCCTGCCAACCGATAGGAGTCACAACGCCACCATGGCGCCACCCGTACTACTAACGTTCGATTTCTTGTTTTGGCGGCAAGATTTTTCCGGGAATTCCTTCTCCTCCCGCCATGGCGGGATTAGGATGGGGGCACATGACATCCACCACGCAATTGGCCCTGGCACTTTTCCTGACATTGCCAGGCAGTTTCACGGCCTTGTCCACAGAAGGGGGAGAGACGATCCCCGTCTGCCCCTTTGGCATCAACAACGCCTACTCCGCATCCCTCGATGAAACCGGCGAATACATCAGGGATCTGGGTGTCTCATGGATTTCCGACCACATCTCACGCAGGGATATTGAGAAGCAACACGATGACGGCTCCGTCTGCTATGATTTCAGCACCGTTGACGGCAAAATACGTGAGTACGGCAATAAGGCAAAATGCCGCGCGTGGTTCATCATCAACATTGAAAGCGCATACCAGTTTGAGGATGGCCGTTGCTCGGAATGGGGGGAAAAAACAATCCGCCTGGAACTACCCGCCGCCCAATCCGCAACCATTACGGAGCTGATCCCCAATGCCGAATCGGGTCTGGCCCTGGAGGGAAAGTCGTACCCTGACTTTTTCAAAAAACACCAGCGACCGGTCACCGACGGCTCGCTTACCCTCACCCTCAAGCAATCCCCCTTGCTCGTGGAGGCATTCATAATGAAAATCGCTGAGAGATTTTGACGCAAAATGCTTGCACCATTGTCTCGAATCTGTCAGCATGCCTTGTTTTACAAATTTGATTCGCCATGTACGCCATCATTCAGACCGGCAGCAAACAGTATCGGGTGGAAAAAAACACCGTCCTTTCGGTGGAAAAGCTCGCCGCCGCCAAAGGAGAAACGGTCACCTTCGACCGCATCCTGCTTGCGTCGGACGGCGAACGAATCATCGTTGGCGCCCCTGTGCTCAAGGATGCGCGCGTCACCGGTGAAGTGGTCGAACAATACAAGGCCGACAAGGTGATTGCGTTCAAGAAACGCCGCCGAAAGGGCTACCAGCGCACCCGCGGCCATCGGCAAAGGCTGACCCGCGTGAAGATCACCGACATCCAACTGGCGTGATTTGAAATTTGAAATCTCAAATTTGGAATTTTACCCTTTATGGCTCACAAAAAAGGACAGGGGAGTTCGCATAACGACCGTGACAGCGTCAGCAAGCGTCTTGGCGTCAAATGCTTCGGCGGCGAGCGCGTCATCCCGGGCAACATCATCATCCGTCAGCGCGGCACGAAATTCGCGCCAGGCTTGAATGTGGGACTGGGGCGCGATTTTACGATCTACGCCCTCGCCGAGGGATTCGTTCGTTTCGACAAGAACGGCAAGCGTGTGAACGTCATCCCCGCCGAGCCTGCCAGGAACTGAGTCCGGACGAGTTGCTCCAGACAACGGCAAGACCCGTGCGGCAACGCAAACGAGGGACTTGGCTTCCTTGACGTTGTTACGAAGGGAATGCGAGGATGGGCTTGTTGAGATCGTCCGCGGCGGCGGCGCCCGGTTTTTTCAGCGCGTCATCCGCCATCACGACGCCGATACCGGCCAGGGCGGCCATGAACGGCGCGAAAAATGAAAAGCCATTTCGGATCATCATAGGAACCTCTTTCAAAATCAGGGTTTTTGAGCGATTAACGAAGTGATGATCAGTTTATGTCATCATGGCGCAACCGTTCTTTACATGGATCATTTACCTCCCAGGATAAGTTTATCAAACCTCTTCTCGCCGTCCATCTAACCCGCATATTTCACACTCCCGTGTGATGTATGCGCCGAAGGCAGCCCATCCGCTGGATGGGCTGGG